>SLNQ01000203.1 GCA_007132965.1 Gemmatimonadota bacterium
CCAGTGAAGGGGGCGCCGTCCGCGTCCTCCGGGATCGGTCGCAAGCTGGCGCTCCCCCCTGAGCGGCCCCGAGACCAGGAGGTGACCTGTGCCCGCCCTCAAGCTCGCCATCGTCATGGGTGGAGGTGTGAGCCTCGGCTCCTTCAGCGGAGGCGCGCTGGCCGGCGCCCTCCGGAGCCTGCACCGCCAGGCCCGCCGGCAGGGTCTGGAGTTGGAGATCGACATTCTCTCCGGCGCCAGTGCCGGGGGGATGAGCCTGGGGCTGCTCCTGCGCAACCTGGCCCTTCCCCAGCCCGAGCACGAGGGCCGTGACTTCTGGGCGGCCCGGGTGGAGGCCCCCATGCACGCCGCCTGGGTCCGGAAGGTGGGGCTGGAGGCCCTCACGAGCCCCGGCGAGCGCACGCCCGGGAGCCTCCTCTCGTCCGAGGCGCTGGAGACGCTGGCCGCCGAGATGATGGGCTGGCCCGACGGCACTCCACCGCGCCGGGAGCACCCGGAGGTGGGGGTGCGGCTGGGACGCCGGGTGTACTTTCTGGCCACCCTTATGAACCTGAACGGGATCCCGGTGGTGTCCCGGAGGCTGGCCCGGAAGCCGGCCCTGGTGGACGCCCAGGCCGCCACCCTCTTCCGGGACCACCAGATCTACTGCCTGGAGTTCGGCTCCGACGCCGACGGCCCGCCCTGGTCCCGGGCTGTGCAACGCGACCGGGACTCCCTATCCAGGCCGGACACGTGGAGGGAGGTGGCGGACCTCTGCCTGGCCTGCGGGAGCTTCCCCATCGCCTTCGAGCCCCGGGTCGTTCCCCGCCGCGCGCACGAGTTCGGCGCTCTGTGGCCCTGGCGGGGACGGTCGGTGAATGAGGATGCGGAGGGCGACGCTCTGTATCCCTCTCTCTGGTTCGACGAGCTGGACGAGTTTCCCTTCACCTACGGCGACGGAGGTGCCTTCAACAACGAGCCCCTCCGGGAGGCCATGTCGCTGATCCGGATCGTGGATAGCGCCGAAACCTCGTCCGGAGCCTCGCCGGAGAAGGGCGACCGCCGTGCGCTCCTCTTCATCGACCCCCACCTCAGCGGCACGGCCCACACCGAGTTCCTGGGCCTCCACCACCCGTCGCGCATCCGGGGCGACAGGGAAGAGGAGGCGGCCTTCACTCACAAGCTCGCGGCCCAGGCCGGCCCCACCGTCGCGGCCATGGCCGGGCAGGCGGGCTTCCGCGACGTGCGCCAGGCCGACCGGGTGAATCAGCGCCTGGAGTGGCGCCACCAGCTCCGGGAGCTGCTGGACGAGGTGGTGGAGGCCGTGCCGGCCGATCGCCGTCAGGCGCTACTGGACCGGGGCACCTCTCTGCTCCAGGAGATCCTGGACACCAAGCAGGAGGCCGCCATGCGGGTCGGCGCCTATGACCCCACCGCCGAGCTGGAGCGCATCCGGCGGGAGGAGGACGAGGCTGCACGGGAGGAGGAGACCGCACGGGAGGGCGAGGGCGAACGGGACGAGACCCCGGACCCCGAACGCACGCTTCGTCACACCCTCCACGCCGTGGTGGACCAGGTGGCGGCGCTCCGGGACCGCAGGCAGGTGGACGTGGTGGCCGTGGGTCCCCTCTGGGAGGGCCGGGAGGGGGAGCCGCCCAGCACCATTCCCATGGCCGGCGCCTTCTTCCGCCGCTTCGGTGGGTTCCTGCGGGAGTCGTTCCGGGAGCACGACTACCGGTGGGGGCTCTGGAAGGGTGCGCAGGCGCGTCTGCCGGGGGAGGACCCCGCCGCGGATTCCGGCGAGCCGGCCCCGGCGGACCCCGATGCGTCCGTCCCCGATCCCCCCACCTGGCCTGCCGACCGGGAGTGGGAGGCGGCGGCCCGCGCCGTCAGGGAGGCGGCCCGGGGCCGGTACATGGAGGTGGTCCGGGAGCTGGATTCCGAACTGGGCGTTCGCAAACGCGACTTCCTCTTCCTGGGGGTGGGCGGCGCGTTCATGGGCTTCCGTCGGGCCATGCGACGACTCTTCGACGACAAGCTGGCGCCGGCGCTGGAGCGGAGCGTCCGGGAGGCCCGGGTGCCGGGGCGGGACGGAGTGATCCGGCTACGCGTCCGGGTGGAGGACGGTCTCGGCGCCGAGGGTCCGTCCTACCGGTTCGAGCCTCCTCCGGGGCCTCCCCAGCGCCCCGAGCCCCGGCACTGGTCCCGGCGGGAGGACGGGGCGGCCGTCTTCGACACCTGGGCCAACTACCGCCTGGACGTGGCCCCCGGCGCCCGGGCCCGGGGGCGGCGCACCCTTACCCTGCAGGGCGGTCCGCACCTGCAGCTCCACGAGGGGGCGGGGGACGGGGAGGAGGCCGGGCGAGCCCTTCGGATCGTGCTGGCCGACGGTGGCCATCTGGCGCCCACCCTTCCCCTCACCATCCCCCTGGGGGAGGGAAGCGAGTTTCGCCACTGGCTCCGCCCCCGGGTCCACCTCCTGGAGATGCCCCAGGAGCCGATTCTGCAGGTGACGGTGGACGCTGCGGACCCCACCGACCCCTCCCTGCGGTGGGAGGCCGTGCCCCTCGCGCCTTCCGCCCGCGAGTGACGGAAATCGGGTGAGGCCCCGTCATCCGGCTATGTTCCTCCCACCTCCCGCCGAACCACCGGCGCCACCTCGGTGCCGAACAGCTCGATGGCCCGCAGGACCTTCGCATGGGGAATGGGCCCCACGGTGAGCTGGAGCAGGAACCGCTGGTGGCCGAAGAGCTCGTGCTGGTAGAGGATCTTGTCGATGACCTCCTGGGGACTTCCCAGGACCAGGGCGCCGGTGAGACTGCGTTCGGCCTCGAAGTGCGCCCGGGTCCACGGGGGCCAGCCCCGCTCCCGGCCGATGCGGGACATGGTCTCGGAGAAGGGATCGAAGGCGATCTCCGTCGCCTCGTGGCCCGTGCCGGCCACAAACCCGTGTGAATTGATGCTTACCGGCAGGGTGGCCGGGTCATGGCCCGCCTGCCGGGCAGCCCGGCGATAGAGCTCTACCGCCGGCTGGAACTGCTCCGGTCGGCCGCCGATGATGGCCAGCGCCATGGGGAGCCCCAGGGTGGCCACCCGCACCACCGAGCGGGGCGAGCCGCCCACCGCCACCCACACCGGCAGCGGATCCTGGAGCGGCTGCGGGTAGACGCCCCGGTCGTCGATGGCCGGCCGGTGGGTGCCCTCCCAGGTGATCCGCTCCGTGGCGCGGAGCTGCAGGAGGAGGTCCAGCTTCTCGGCGAAGAGCGTGTCGTAGTCCGACAGGTCGTAGCCGAAGAGGGGGAAGGACTCGGTGAAGGACCCGCGGCCCGCCATGATCTCGGCCCGACCCTCGGAGATCGCATCCAGGGTGGCGAAGTCCTGGAAGACGCGGACCGGGTCGTCGGAGCTGATGACCGAGACCGCGCTGGTAAGGCGGATCCGGGTGGTCCGGGTCGCCGCCGCAGCCAGCACCACGGCCGGGGTCGACACCGCGTAGTCGGGCCGGTGGTGTTCTCCCACGCCGAAGACGTCGAGCCCCACCTGGTCCGCCACCTCGATCTCTTCGATGAGGTTGCGGATGCGCCGGCCGGCGTCGAGCTGTCGCCCCGCTTCCGGGTCAACGCGGGTTTCGGCGAAGGAGTAGAGGCCCAGTTCCATGGGGAAGCGCTACCCGCCTGGGGCACGGGTGCTCCGTGGGGCACCGTGGCGGTTGCCCGGGCTTCGAGGCTTCGCCTACGTTGCCGGCGCCCTCAACCTGACCCTCGCGCCTGCACCAGGGACCCACCCCCGCGCAAGGAGCATCCCATGTCACCCGTTCCCGACTCACCGGAGACAAAGGCGGCTCGCGGTCCGAGACACCCGCGAGATGGCATGCGTGAGGGGTGGCGGGGCGGATGGTGGAAGGCTGGTCTGGCCGTCGGGGCGTGCGGGATCCTGGTGGGGCTTCCCGACGCCCGGCTCTACAGCGATCCCGGTTGGGCTCCGGTTCTGGCCCTGGTGACGCTGGCAGGCGTCGCAGTCACCTGGTGGGCCTCCCGGAAAGGCCCGTCCCGCCCCGTCTCTGTGTGGGAGGCGGTGGGGGTGGGG
>SLNQ01000047.1 GCA_007132965.1 Gemmatimonadota bacterium
AGTCTACCTTGACGCCGGAGAGACGGTGCAGTTCGTCACCGACAGTGAGGAGATCGCGCTACCTCGGGTCGAGAACGGGCAGGACGACGCCACCTGGCAGTGGCACGACATTCTCTACCGGCATCACGTCCCCGCGTCGGACGTGGTGGCGGGCGCCGACTACGACGTCGCGATTGCGGGCGGGGAGGACCTGGACGAGACGACCCACGAAGGGGCGCTCCGCGTGCCCGAGGACTTCGAGCTCGACTTTCCGAATATGGACGCTGTAGTGATCATGCCGGTCGGGCGCGACTTCCGGTTCCTGACAGAAGACCGCCCCGATCCCCACGCGTTCGACTACACCTTCGTAAGCTTCGCGGACAAGTTCGGCGCCATCGGGCTCTGCATCGGACCGCCTTCTCAGCACATCACGGTGCCAGCGGAGTTCCTCGAGGCGATGCCCCCGGGCGGGATGGTGCAGTTCGGGTTCTTCAACCACCAGGTCGAGGAGCTCGACGGGCGCCGCATCGACTTCATTGGCGTCAACAGCCGGGAGACGCGCTACCTGATCGACAACGAGCATCTGCAGGACGTAAACCCAGATTGAGGACAATCATGACCACCTCAACCGAAGCGATCGGAAGTGCGCCCCTGGACAGGCGGCGTCGTCCCCAACCGTTGGTGGACCAGTACCTGGTGCTCACGGCAGTGCACCGGCCGGTGGCCCTCCGGTGCTGGTGATGAGGCTTGACAGGGTTGGGTGAGGGGCCTATCGTAACCTACAAGTAGACCGGTCGGTCTACCGAACCAACGTTGTTCGACTCGCGCAACCCGGAGCACGAGCGTACCAATGGCCCAATCGACGAAGGAGCGACTGCTGGAGACCGGCATGGCGCTGCTCCTGGAGCGAGGGTATCACGACCTGGGGATCCAGGCGCTCCTGGAGGAAACAGGAACGCCGAGGGGTTCCTTCTACCACCACTTCAGGAGCAAGGAAGACTTCGCTCTCGAGGTCATCGACCGGTACATGGCCGAAGTGCACGAGGGACTGGATGCTTGCCTCGGGGACACGGCCGCGCCTCCCACCGTTCGCGTACGCCGATTCTTCGAGCTTTCCGGTGAGAAGTATCGCAGGGAGGGGTACCTGGGATGCCTGCTGGGCGGTCTCGGGCAGGAGTTATCGGGCGTCAACGAGGTCTTCCGGGAACGGATCGAGACCTGCCTTTCGGAGATCGCAGGCCGAATCGCCGACTGCCTGGAGGAGGCACGAGCCCAGGGCGAGATCCCAGCAGACTCGAGTCCCACCGAGATGGCGAACGTACTGCTGAACTGCTGGGAGGGGGCGGCTCTTCGCAGTCGGCTGTGGCGTAGCCCCAAGCCCCTGACTCAGGTCCTCGACTTCTACTTCGGCTCGGTGACGGCGGAGGGTCGTGTCTCCTGATGTTTTTGCTCGGGGCTAGACCGACCGGTCTGTTTCATGCCTCCCGGGTGTGATCCGGGAGGCTCGTCCACTCCCCTGACTGCAAGGAGATGACCATGGCAAACGAGAAGCAATGGACCCGACGCCTTCCCTTGGGACCGACTGGCTTGGTCGTGGTGCCGAGCCTGGTCGTGATTCTGCTCGGTGCGGTCGCCTTCGCCGACACTCGGAATGTCGATGAGCGTGCATTCACCTGGACAGCGGATGATCCCGCACTCGAGTGGTCCCCTTGTCCCGAATTCATGCCTGAAGAGTGCGCCCTGGCGGTGCTTCAGGGCGATCCTGAAGAACCCAATGCGGACGTCTTCTTCCGGTTGCCTCCCCATAGCACCGTCCCTCATCACAATCACACCTCCGCAGAACGGATGGTGCTCATTTCCGGCGAGATGGAGGTGGACTACGAGGGCCAGGCTCCCGTCGTGATGGAGCCGGGCACATATGCCTATGGACCCGCCGGCCTTCCGCACACCACCCGCTGCCAGTCCGATGAGGCGTGCGTCCTCTTCATCGCCTTCGAGGAACCGGTGGATGCGATGCCCGTGAATCCCCGATAGAGAAGGGGTTCTCGACACCTTCTCACTCGTTGCGGGCGCAGTCCGACCTCTCGCGGTGGCCCGAGTGGAATCCCGGCGTGAGTAGTACAGCCCTCACCTCTCGCGGTGGAGCCCAACCATCTTCACCCCTCCCGTCGGACGACTCCGTAGAACCTGCGCCATGATACCATTACGATTGGTATTATGGCACAGAAGATTACCATCGACGCGGCCGGCCGCCTTGTGATCCCGAAGCCTCTCCGGGAGCGTTTCGGGCTCTCGGCGGGCAGCGAGCTCTACATCGAGGCCGAGGAGGGGGGACTCCGCTTGTCCCTGCGCCGCCCGGAGCCGACGCTTCGGGAACGGGACGGCTACCTGGTGCTCGATCTCGGCGACGCTCCGACCCCGGACGTTGACCACCGGCAGGAGCGGGACCGGCGTCTCCGCGACCTGGTGGACTTCGCCCTTCGCCGATGAAGGTGCTCCTGGATACCTCCGTCCTCGTGGCCGGCCTCATCTCCCGCCACGAACATGAGTCCCGGGCGGCGGTGTGGTTGGACGCCGCCCGACAGGGGAGAGGGTGAGGGGGGCGGCGACGATGCACGCGCTGGCGCAGACGTGGGCCACGCTGACGGCTCTTCCCGTGGAACCCCGCGTCGCGCCGGCGCTGGCCGAGCGGATGGTCGATCGAGTCGCCGAGCACCTGGGAGTTCTGGAACTCTCCCACGAGGACTACCGGGGAGCCATCCGACGGTGCGGTGACCATGGGCTCCGGTCCGGAGCGGTGTACGACGCTCTCCACCTGGTGGCGGGGGAACGGTGGCAGGCCGACGTCGTCCTCACCTTCAACCTCCACGACTTCCGGCGCCTCGCGGTGGAGCAGGGACCCCGTCTCGCCGTTCCCCTGGATCCGCCGGCCATCGACTCCGTCTGACCGGGAGGCGGTGGTCCGCCGGGATCATCCGGCCTTCGAGCGACTCCGGGAGGAGCCTCGGTAGCCTCCCACCCGCTTCCCCGTCCCGAATCGCCGCCTGGACGACATCTCAACGATATCCTGAGGACGCCCGTCGAGTACCGTTGCGCTCATGCAAGGCAAAGGCACGGAGAAGCTCAGGCGCTGAGTTCACCAGTTGCTCTCCGGGCTCGAGCGTTAGGAGGAGAACCATGCCTTCCTTGACCAAGGCTTGTTCGGCGATCGACTCCGCTCTGCTGTTCGCGGCCTTTGTGGGCGGCTGCGACAACGGCATGGGTGAAGCGGCTTCCGCCCCCACCGTCGAAGTGAACTTCTCCTTTGGCCAGAAGACCTTTGGCGACTACGACTACGAGTCCGTCGATACCGTTGTGCGCGGCATCGTCCAGCGGGACGACGGCAGCACCGGCAAGTACGAGGTGCCGGTCAAGCTCGCCTATCCCGTAGGCGGAGGGAACGGCTTGGGCGTGGTGGACCTGGTGACCGACCGTCTGGAAAGGGCGAGGGCAGGACGGAAAGGCACTCGACTACCAGACTGTTACGCTGGTCTCCAGGACCTCTTTGGAGCGGTCGTCGACGGCGTGTGTGACCCGGACTTGATAGAGGCCGGGTGGTAAGTCACGCAATGCACCGCGGTACGCGAAGGTCGCCACGACGGCGATGCACATCACCGGCTTCCTCGTCGCGCTGATGGTGAAGTGGAGTTCTGCTCCGTCCTGCTCCACGTATCCCTGGACGTCGAAGCACGGATAGGGCGTCCCCAGGGCGCCTTGTATGGAAACTTGACGGACGCCGCCCTCGACCCGGAGATCGGGGGCCGGATCCGAACCGGGACGAACGAGCCACGCTGAGAAATCCGCAACGGACGAGTCATCGGTCATCAGCAACGCACGTTCCGCTTCTGGGCCGGTGATCTCCGAGCATGCCCCGGCGGCAAGACCGAGAAGGAGCAATCCAATGGATCGGAGTTTCATGCTTGTTCTTCGTGTGAAGGTGTCTTGTTGCGAAGCTATCCTGCGCTGCTCGCCTCCAAGGGTATAACGAGCAACGGCCTCGCGGTGTGACGGCACCGACGTCCGCGGTAGCCC
>SLNQ01000030.1 GCA_007132965.1 Gemmatimonadota bacterium
GATCGGTGGCCGTCTCAGCCCGGCCGATCTTCCCGAAGACGCTCTCCACCTCCGGAATCGCGGCCAGGACGCTGTCCTGGTGCTGCATCACCCGCCGGCCGGCCTCGATGCTGATGCCCGGCAGCGTGGTCGGCATGTAGAGGATCGTCCCCTCGTGCAGGGGCGGCATGAACTCCGAGCCGATCTGCTTGAAGGGGATGAACGTGAGCAACAGGATGGCCGCCGCCCCGGCGACCACCGGCCAGGGGTACCGGAGAACGACCCGGATCACGGGCCGATAGACGGCCACCAGGAGACGGTTGAAGGGGTTCTGGTTCTCCGTGCGAATCCGGCCCCGAATGAACAGCCCCATGGCCACGGGGACCACGGTGACCGCCAGGAGCGCCGCCGAGGCCATGGCCAGCACGTTCGTCCAGGCCAGCGGCTTGAACAGACGGCCTTCCTGGGCCTCCAGGGCGAAGATGGGTACGAAGGAGACCGAAATGATGAGGAGGGCGAAGAAGAGCGCCGGCCCCACCTCCTTGGCGGAGGAGAGGACCATCTGCCACCGTTCCTGGGGGCTGAAGATGGAGGTGGAGAACCCACGCTTCGGAATCTCTTCACCCCGCTCCGCGTACTTCTCCGTCGCCGCACGCTCCAGGTGCTTGTGGTTGTTCTCGATCATCACGATGGCCGCGTCCACCATGGTCCCGATGGCGATGGCGATCCCGCCCAGGCTCATGATGTCGGCACCGATGCCGATGCCCCGCATGACGATGAACGCCATGAGGACCGCCAGGGGCAGCGTGATGATGGCCACCAGTGCGCTGCGCACGTGGAAGAGGAAGAGGACGCAGATGAGCGCCACGATCAGGAACTCGAGGATCAGCTTCTCCCGGAGCGTGGAGATGGCCCGCAGGATCAGGTCCGAGCGATCGTAGACCGGACGGATCACCACGCCCTCCGGGAGGGAGGCCTCGACCTCGTCCAACTTCTCCTTGACCCGGTCGATCACCCCCAAGGCGTTCTCGCCGAAGCGCATGACGACGATCCCGCCCACCACCTCTCCTCGTCCGTCCAGGTCCGCCGCTCCCCTCCGTACGTCAGGGGCGAACTGGACGGTGGCAATGTCCGCAACACGGATCGGCGTGCCTCCCGCGGTGGCCCCCACCACCACGTTCTCGATGTCCTCAGGTCCCTGGAAGTAGCCCAGCGCCCGGACCATGAACTCCCGGTCGCTCAGGTCCAGCATCATGGCCCCTTCGTCCTGGTTCGAGACCCGGACCGCCTGCATGACCTGGGAGACGGAGATCCCGTAGCCACGCAGGTTCTCGGGGTTCACCGTGATCTCGTACATGCGCTGGAAGCCACCCACCGCAGCCACCTCGCTCACCCCCGGTACCGAGGTGAGGGCGTAGCGGAGGTTCCAGTCCTGGATGGCCCGGAGGTCGGCAAGCGAGTGGTTCCCGAGGGTGTCCTCCAGGGCGTACTGGTAGACCCACCCCAGCCCCGTGGCGTCCGGCCCCAGGGAGGCCTGGGCACCGTCGGGGAGTTCATCCTGGATGGCCGAGAGGTACTCCAGCACCCGGCTCCTGGCCCAGTAGAGGTCCGTGCCGTCGTCAAAGATGATGTAGACGAAGGAGAGCCCGAAGAAGGAGTAGCCCCGGACCACCTCCGCGCCGGGCACCTTCAGCATCTCCGCCGCAATGGGGTAGGTGACCTGGTCCTCCACGATGAGCGGCGCCTGGCCGGGGTAGTCCGTCTGGACGATGACCTGCACGTCGGACAGATCCGGGATCGCCTCCAGGGGCGTGCGCGACAGAGCGACGATGCCCCCGGCCACCACGAAGAGGGTGAAGATCGCCACCAGGAACTTGTTGTTGACCGACCAGGTGATGATTCTGGGAAGCATGGCTCAGCCACCTCCCCCGTGTCCCTCGTGGGGGTCATGACCGGCATGAGGGTCAGCGGGCTCGGGAGCGTCCTCGTGGAGGTGGTCCATGGCCGCCCCCAGGTTCGACTCCGCGTCCACCAGGAACCCGGCAGAGGAGACCACCACGTCCCCGGCCTCCAGCCCCGCCAGGACCTCGATCTCCCGGCCTGCCGCCAGGCCCAGGGTGACCTCCCGGGGCACGAGGGTGCCGTCGGGGTCCCGTACGAAGATCACGTCCCGCTCACCTGTGGAGAGCACGGCCGTCCGAGGCACCACCACCTCCTCGCGTTCCCCGGGGACGTCCAGGCGGACCTCGGCGTACATACCGGGTTTCAGGCGGCCCTCCGGGTTGTCCAGCTCGACCCGGATCCGGCCCGTGCGGGACTGGACCGACACCGTCGGGTAGACGTAGCTCACGCTCCCGTGGAACGTCTTTCCGGGATAGGCCTCCATTCGCACGTGAGCGGGCTGGCCGACCCGGACCAGCGAGAGGTCCTTCTCAAAGACCTCCCCCTCGACCCACACCCGGGAGAGATCGGCCACGACGTAGAGGAGGCTACCCATGTTCACGTGGGCCCCGGCGAAAGCGTTCTTCTCCACCACGATCCCCGACGACGGGGCCCGGAGCACGAGGGTGCGCCGGGGCTGGCCCGTCGCCTCCAGTTCCGCGATCTGGTCCGCAGAGATCTCCCAGTAGTCCAGGCGCTGCCGGGCCGACTCCAGGAGGCGCTCGGCGTTCCGGTAGGCCCGGCTCCCAGGCTCGCTGGACGTCTCCTCCAGGAGACTCCGGGCCAGGAGGAGCTCCTCCTGCGCCGTGACGAGTTCCGGGCTGTAGAGCTCCACCAGGGGATCGCCCTGCCGGACCACCGTCCCCAGGAAGTCCACGTGGATCCGCTCCACCCATCCGTGGATCCGGGGACTCACGTTGGCGACCCGCGTCTCGTCATACGTGACCGAGGCCACGGTCCGGACCGCGCGCTCCACGGTCCGTCGCTCCGCGGTGGCGTAGGTGATCCCGATCCGGCGCTCCCGCTCCGCGCCCAGGTGCACGGGCCGGAGCTCGTCCCCCGCGGGGGCACCGGCTCCGTGAACGTGCCCCTCCATCTCCTGGGGTCCCGCGCCACCGGCTCCGAACGCCGCGTAGGCGCCGACGCCGAATGCGGCCACGAGAACCACCGCGAGGGAAAGGGCGATCTGCCACTTCGTGCTCAGCGTCGTGCTCATCGATCCTCCACGATCAGGTGCGTACCTGGCGGGATCTCCCGGCCCAGGGTGGTCTCCAGTTCGGCGATGCCGACGCCGTATTCCGCCAGCAACCCATAGAGCTCGGCCTCATAGCGGTTTACGGACATCTGGGCGTCTACGAGCGTCATGAAGTCCACGACGCCCGATCGGTACGAGGTGAGGGCAGACTCCACGTTCGTTCGGGCCTGGGGGAGCACCTCGGTCCTGAAGAGCCGAACCAGGGTCCGGGTCCGCTCCAGCTCCGCCACGAGCCCCGCGATCCTGCCGTCCACCCGGGCGTGCTTCTCGGTGAGATCCGCACGTGCCAGCCGCTCCATGGCTTCGGCCTCGTCCCGCATCCGGAGCTGACGGCTGCGAGCGAAGACGGGAACGCTGAAGCCCACCATCACGCTCCCCATCCGCTCCACGCCCATGTCGGCCGTGGACCGACGTCCGTACTCCACCCCGACGGCGAAATCCGGCCATATCTCGCGCCGGGCCAGGTCCCTCCGGGTCCCGGCCTGGTCCACCTCGATCCGGCCGCCCTGGAGTAGAGGACGGGAGCCGTCGGCCCAGGCTCGGAGCGTGTCGATGGCGGGGATGTCTGCGGGGAGTGCCGGATAGACCGCCTCCGGTACCGGCGTGTCCCCCGGCCGGTCAAGGAGCGTGTTCAGGTTCGCCCGGGCCACCTCTCCCATGGCCTCCATCCGCTGGATCTCGGCGTCCATCCGGGCAATCTCCACTCCGGCACGGAGGACATCCGCCTGGCGACCGGTCCCGGCCGCGTACATGGCTCGGGCCACCCGCTCGAAGTCTTCCAGGAAGCCCAGGGTCTCCCGCATCACCTCCAGCTCGCGGTCCACCGCGTAGAGCTCGTAGAAGGCCATCGCCACCCGCCCCCTCACATCCCACC
>SLNQ01000109.1 GCA_007132965.1 Gemmatimonadota bacterium
CGGGTCAGCCGCCTCACTTATACGACGTGGTCGCCATCCACCGAGACGGGGAGATCAGCGTGCTCGAGCGGCGCTGAGCGGACCCGAACTACTCGAACCCGAGGAGGACCGATCATGAAAACCAGACCACGGCGCGCTCTGCCCGTGCTCCTTCTTACGCCTCACCTGCCGGCGGTCTACATCCGGCTCGGTGGGCCCGGGTGCGAGAGGAGAACCGATGAATGAGCCCGCGCAGCCCGGGCCGGACCCCGGCGAGAGCCGGAAGGCCCGGCGGCGCTACGACCGGATCGCCCCGGTCTACGATCTTCTGAATCGATTCGCCGAATGGTTTCGATATCGCCGGTGGCGACCTCTCGTCTGGGAACGGGCACCCGGCGGCCGGGTCCTCGAAGTGGGGGTCGGGACCGGGGCGAACCTTCCCTACCATCCGGACGGATCCAGCGTGGTGGCCATCGACCTGAGCGGCCGGATGCTGGAGCGGGCGGCAGAGGCAGACTTGTCCACCGACGGCTGCAGCCTCGAGCTGGTCCAGATGGACGCCCAGGCGCTGGGCTTCTGGGAGGGAAGCTTCGACGGGGCGGTGGCCACGTTCGTGTTCTGCTCGGTACCGGACGAGGAACAGGGTCTCGAGGAGACCCTCAGGGTGATCCGGCCCGGCGGACGCATGTTGCTCCTCGAACACGTGAGAAGCGAAAACCCGGTCCTGGGCCGGCTCATGGATTGGCTCAATCCCCTTGTGGTCCGCACCATGGGAGTGAACATCAACCGGGACACGGTGGACGCCGTACGTCGGGCGGGATTCCATGTGCGGGAGGATCGTCCGCTGGACCCCGGGGGCATCTTCAGGCTCATCGAGGCCGTGCGGCCCGAGCCCACCGAGCGCGAAGACCGCGACCCGAACCCGACGAGGTGAGGAGATGAACGACGAAGCCGACCACCACGGCGATCACGACGCCGACGGGGGCCACCAGCACCACGCCCACCACCACGGGCATGGGGACCACGAGGGGCACGACGCCCACGCCGGCCACAGCCCCGAGATGTTCCGGGACAAGTTCTGGCTCTCCTTGTTTCTGACGCTTCCGGTGGTATTCTGGTCGGACCACATCCAGGAGTTGCTGGGCTACCAGGCGCCGGTCTTTCCGGGGTCCGACTGGATCCCGCCCGTCCTGGGAACCATCGTGTTCGTCTACGGTGGCTGGGTCTTCCTCCAGGGCGCCTGGCACGAGCTGAAGGCCCGGTTGCCGGGCATGATGACCCTCATCGCCCTGGCCATCAGTGTGGCCTTCGTCTTCTCGTGGGTCGTGCAGCTCGGCCTCATCGATGCCTCGGCCCTCTGGTGGGAGTTGGCCACCCTGGTGACGATCATGCTCCTGGGCCACTGGATCGAGATGCGCTCCATCGACCAGGCCCGGGGCGCCCTCAAAGAGTTGGCGAAGCTTCTGCCCGACACGGCGACCCGGATCACCGACGAGGGCGAGGAGCAGATCCCCGTGAACGAGCTCCGGGACGGGGACATGGTCCTCGTCCGGCCGGGGGAGAGCATTCCCGTCGATGGCGTCGTCCGGCGGGGGGCCAGCGATGTGAACGAGGCCATGATCACGGGCGAGTCGCGCCCCGTGAAGAAGGAAGAAGAAAGCGAGGTCATCGCCGGGACGATCAACGGCGAGGGTTCGCTCCGGGTGGAGGTGACCGGCACCGGAGAGGACACGAAGCTCTCGGGGATCATGCGCCTGGTCGAGGAGGCCCAGCAGTCCAAGTCCCGGGCGCAGCACCTGGCGGACCGGGCCGCCCAGCTTCTGACCGGTGTGGCCCTGGGCGCCGGGGTGCTGACCCTCGTCGTCTGGCAGTTCATTGGGGCCCCCATCGACTTCTCCATCGTGCGGACGGTGACCGTCCTGGTCATCGCCTGCCCCCACGCCCTGGGGCTCGCGGTGCCCCTGGTGGTGGCCATTTCCACGACCCTCGGTGCCCAGAACGGGCTTCTGGTCCGGGACCGCCGGGGTCTGGAGGAGGCCCGGAGCCTGAACACCGTGATCTTCGACAAGACCGGCACCCTCACCCTGGGTGAGCACCGGGTCGTGGAGATGACGGTGACCGAGGGGATGGGAGAGGAGGAGGCCCTTCGGATCGCTGCGGGGGTGGAGTCGGAGTCCGAACACCCCATCGCCCGGGGCGTCGTGAAGACGGCGGAGGACCGCGGCATGGAGGTTCCCATGCCCGACGGGTTCCGGGCCATCACGGGGAAGGGGGTGGCCGCCTCCGTGGACGGCGTCGAGTACCACATGGGTGGGCCGGCGCTCCTGAAGGCGGAGGAGGCCGACGTGTCCTCCACCCTCCGGGACGCCGCTGAGAAGGCGGCAGGACGGGGACAGGCGGCGATCTATCTCCTGCGGGACGGGGAGGCGCTGGCCGTCTTCGCCGTGGCCGATGCCATCCGCGAGGAGAGCTACGAGGCCGTCAGCGCGCTCCATGAGCGGGGCATCGAGGTGGCGATGCTCACCGGCGATGCCCGGGCGGTGGCCGAAGCCGTGGCGGAGGAGCTGGGGATCGACACCGTCTTCGCCGAGGTGCTGCCGGACGAGAAGGCGTCCAAGGTCCGGGAACTCCAGGCCCAGGGGAAGAAGGTGGCCATGGTGGGCGACGGCGTGAACGATGCCCCGGCGCTCGCCACCGCCGACATCGGGATCGCCATCGGAGCGGGTACCGACGTGGCCGTGGAGGCGGGTCACATCGTCCTGGTCCGCTCCGATCCACGGGACATCCCCCGGATCGTGACCCTTTCCCGGGCCACGTACCGGAAGATGCTGCAGAACCTCTGGTGGGCGGCGGGCTACAACATCTTCGCCATTCCCCTGGCCGCTGGGGTCCTGGCGGCGTGGGGGATCCTCCTCACGCCCGCCGTCGGTGCGGTTCTCATGTCGGCCAGCACGGTGGTCGTGGCCGTCAACGCGCAGTTCCTGAAGGGGGTGGAGCTGTGATGGACACCCGTCTTTCGGCGAATGGCCGTTGTGCGCCGGGAGAAGCGCCGTCGGCCTCGCGATCCTTCTCCTCGCACAGGAGGAGCCCAATCGAGTCCTGACCCCCGACGTCCCGTTCCGCCACTTATTTCTCCAGAACCTCAACTTGGTCAATTACTCCCCGCGGCTTCGTCCGTCTTCCCGGCGGGTACGGGACGCTGGAAGTGTGCTTCGAAGCCCTGCAACACTTCTGACAATCTGAAGGAGGACTCGTGATTCACATCGCAACGCTTCTGCAATGGCGCCCCTGGCACATGCCTCCGGGGGACCACATGGGATGGGGAGGATGGACGGTGATGCTTCTGTTCTGGCTGGTCGTGATCGGTCTCATCGTTTGGCTCGTGGTGACGCTCCTTCGACGCGAGCGCGGCGATCCTCGCCGAAGGGAGCAGGGGGAAAACCGGGCCGAATCCGTCCTGCGCGAACGCTACGCACGGGGCGAGATCGATAAGGAGACCTACCGCCGGAAGCTGGATGAGCTCCGGCGCTCGTAGGAATGCGATCCGTTCGGCGCCTACGCCCTTCTAAGCCGTCTGCAGGCCTTGGAGTCCCGGGTCCCCCTGGGATCCTGCCATGGCCTGGGGAATCCTGCTGAGCTGCGCCTGCCTCGCGCGGCCCTCGCATCGCATGCCCCTGAAAGGTGGAGCAAGCGCGGGGGTGGGAGCAGGGTTCAGTCACGGTGCGCCGGGATCGGAAGGGAAGGGCGGGGGTAGGGTGGAGGGCAGCGGCCTCGAATAGCAGCGAGACTTCGGCGACACCACACTAGATACGTCGAACGCCGTGGGACTCCTTAGGATTCCCCTATCGCAACAGGCACCCAGACGATGAAGATCCTGGTCATCGAGGACGAAAAGAAGGTGGCCTCCTTCGTGGCCCGGGGTCTCCGGGAAGACGGGTACACGGTGGACGTGGCCCACGACGGGGCGGAGGGCCTCTTGAATGCCCATGTGTACGACTACGATGCCCTCGTGGTCGACCTCATGCTTCCGGGGAAGAACGGGTACGAGGTGGTGCGCGACCTCC
>SLNQ01000161.1 GCA_007132965.1 Gemmatimonadota bacterium
GACGTGGCACAGGCCGGAAGGAAGGCCGCAACAAGCAGGCACGCGACAAGCTTGGCAAGGGAGAGACGCATGGCTGTCTCCGGGTGGGGGTGAGGAGTGTACCTTGAAACTTGCAGGAACGGTATCATGAAATCAAGCGTCGGTCACGGGACCTTGGCAGGGGGGACACCGAAACACCTCGCTGGTCGGAAAGAAGGCGAGCCAGGCCCGCTCATAGGCCATCTGGCTGTCCACCAGCGCTCCATTTTCATCCTCAACCCAGGCGATCAAGCCGGTGGGTTCGTACCGAATGCCAAGGGCACCGTCGGCCAACTCAGGCAACTTGTCCGGATCCATCTTCTCCAGTTCCCGAAGGGGAAAGAACCGACTCGTGCCATCTACTGTGATCCCGAGCCCCAGAGGCGTCGGGTCGTGCTTCTGAGGAGGCGGGTAAGGAAAGCGATCTGCTGGAAAGTCCGAATAGTGGTATGGATGTCCCTCCTCCTGCGGAAAGCCCATGACCTGGGTCTCGGGATGCCGCTCTCTCCAGAACGCCCATGTCGTCTGAAGGGAAGGGATGACCTCCATCTGCGTTCCCTCATGAGGACCGGAAATGGCCTCCCGGGCAATCTGAGCCCAAACGCTTCCCGTCTCTTCGTCTACGAGAAGGAGGCTGTCGTGGATCAAACCCGTCCCGAAATGAAAGGTGTGTGTACTTCCGCCCACCTCGCGATGAAAGGTGACGGCGGTCCCGGCCAGAGGACACCATGACACTGCCACCGGGGTCTCTCCCACCTCGTCGTTTACTACCTCTACGAGATTCAGGTAGCGGAGAGGGTATGCCACCGCCTCCCCGTTGATCTCCACGCCCACCACCAGTTCGTCGGCGTGCATGGGGACTTGTTGCGGAGTGCCTCGGGGAGGCCGGTTCGGTGCTTCCATTACCGGCATGGCCTGGTGCCGGGCCTCCTCACCTGGCCGTTGCTGCACCAACGCCTGCACGGTTCCGAGCATCTGCAATTGTTCGGTCGGAGAGGGTCCCTCCAGTCGGGGGACGTCTCCAGAGTTCACTCCTCCACAAGCGGTGGCCGCAAAAAGCAGGACGACCGCGCCTCCCGTTAGACACCCGGCCAACCTGCTATGCTCAATGACTCTCACGTCATGTCTCCCGCAATTCGAATGGGGTCGGAGGCGGCCTCAAGGCAGCTTTCTGCATCCTCCCAATTCAGCTCTCTACATCCTCCCAATTCCGGAGTTGCACGTGGGGGTTCCCCGGCGATCCGCTGGCGGGTGGCCGCCGCCGAAGTGGGCGTCGGGATCTGCCTGGAACGGATCGAATGCCTGGGGGGCGCAAGGAGCCCCGTTACCCCCCCAGCGGGGGAACTACGGGGCCAGCCGTACGGTATAAAACCCCTTGATCAGACTGGAAATTGGAGGCCACCACCCATGAAGCACCCGCGCTCCCCGGGCTGCGAATCTCATCGCTCGTCGGTCGCCTGTCGGACCGTGTTCGGGATCCTGATCCTGACCGCTCTGGCGCTGGCGACCTCGGCCTGCCTCCCGTTGGGCGAGCGGGACATGGATTGGGGCGTGGGTGGGGCGAACAGTGACACCTTCACGCTCCAGGTCGAGAATCGGAACTACAACTCGGCCCGCCTCTTTGCCCACTGGGACGGCGAGCGCCGTCGGATGGGAACCGTGGGGGGCAACCAGACGGAGACCTTCACCCTGGACTGGAGAACGCGGGATTTCCGGGTGGAGGTGGACTTTCTCGCAGGCGGTGGCTTCATCTCCAGCCCCATCACCGTGAACCGGGGCGACAACCTGGTCTTCCGGATTCCTCCGCAAGCTCGCTAGCAGGCGGCTTCCGCCAGGCGCCCGATCCGACCGCCAGGCGCCTGATCCGACGCCTGGCGGGCCGCTGTGCCAACGCAAACCACCTGCGGCTCAGTTCCCGTCGTTGGCGTCCGTGATCGGACCGGGGGGGCCGCCCCAACGCTCGAACCAGCTCCTGAGGTAGAGCTGAGTTCGAATGAAGTTGGTGGGGTTCGAGCTCGTTCCGTGCCACTCGTTCTGGAAGCGCAGCATGGCGGTGGGGATGCCCAGCACCTTCAGCGCCTGGTAGTACTCCTCGGTCTGCGCCATGGGGGTGCGGAGGTCGTTCTCTCCGGTCATGAGCATCGTGGGCGTCGTGACGTTGCCCACGTACATGAGAGGAGAGCGCTCCAGGTGCTCCGTGGGGTCGTCCCAGGGAAAGTGCTCAAAGTTACGGTACCACCCGATCCCGTCGGTCGTCCCCACGAAGGAGATCCAGTTGATCACCGGACAGTTCGAGGACGCCGCCGCGAAGCGATCCGTATGGCCCACCACCCAGGCGGTCAGAACCCCGCCGCCCGAGCAACCATACACGTACATTCGATCCTCATCAACGTATCCCCGGGCCACCAGGGAATCCACACCGATCACCAGGTCGTCGTAGTCCTGGCTCGGGTAGGCGTTGTTGATCTCGTTGGCGAAGGCGCTCCCGTACCCGCTGCTCCCCCGAGGATTGGTGTAGAGGATCACGTACCCGTTGGCCGCGTGCTCCTGCCAGCCGAAGTTGAAGCCGACCCCGTACATGGCATGCGGGCCGCCGTGGATCACGAGCATCATGGGGTATTCGTTGGCCGGGTCGAAGTCCGGGGGCTTGATGATCCAGCCCTGGATCTCGAGGTCGTCCACCGAGGTGTACCAGATCTCCTCCACCTCACCCAGGCGGACATCCCGGAGCAGGTCCGAGTTGACCCGGGTGAGCCGTTCGAACTGCTCCGGGCGATTCGGGTCGATCAGGTGAATGTCACCCGGTTCGTGGAAGGAGGTGATGGTGGTCGCCAGAACGCCCCCATCGCTCATGGACGACAGGTTGATCTGATGGATCCCCTCGGTGACCTGGCGCACGTCGCCGTCGACGGAGGCGAAGTAGAGGTTCCGGTGGCCCTCGGAGTTTGCGGTGAAGTAGAGCCCGCTTCCGTCCGGCGCCCAGGTGAGGCTTCCCACTGACCGATCAAAGTCGCCGGAGATGACACGGGGGTTCGAGCCGTCGGGTTCCATCAGGTGGATCTTGCGGTTGCGGTACGTGTCGTCGTGCCAGTCGTCACCCTGGTAGGCGATGTACTGCCCATCCGGCGAGGGGACCGGTCCGGAGTCCGGGCCGTGCCGGTCGGTGAGCTGACGGATCTCTCTTGAGTCCACGTCCACGGAGTAGATCTCCGAGTGCCGCCACTGACGCTCGGCGTCCTCCTCCCTGAGGCCGCTGAAGAAGATCTCCTGACCGTCCGCGCCCCACTGCGGGGAGGAGTGATTCCAGTCGCCGTCCGTCAGCTGGCGGACCGCACCGCCATCGGCGGAGACGACGAAGATGTGCGTGTAGGTGTCGTCCACATAGCCCTGCCGGTCCCGGCGGTAGACGGCTCGTTCCACGATCTTCGGTCCCGGCGTCCACTCCGCTCCCTGGGGGCGTGAGGGCATCGGGATGTCCCAGCCGGTCGTCGGATCGGCCACGGACTTGTTGAAGGCGAGATGCTCGCCGTCGGGCGACCACTGGATGCTGGAGGGTGAGCGGTCCAGACGTGTCACCTGACTCTCGGAGCCTTCCTCGTCCATCCAGCGGATCCAGATCTGGTTGCCGTCCGGCTCTCCCTCCCGGAGGAAGGCGATCCGGGTTCCGTCCGGCGACCAGATCGGAGACGAGCCTTCGGTGAGGACCCGCTTGCGGGTTCCGTCGGCATTCATGATCCACATTTCAGAACGCCGCCGGTCGTTCTTCTGGTCGATCCATCCCCGACTGTAGATGATCTGCCTTCCGTCGGGCGAGATCTGAGGGCTGCCCACGGTCTGGAGGTCCCAGAACATCTCCAGGTCCAGCGCGTGGGAAGAGGCGTGGTTCTGCGCCGTCGCCTCTCCCCCTGAGACGGCGAGGAAGGCCGCCAACAGGAGCGGGAGGGTCAGGGGACGAAAACAACGGGTGGGACGCATGGAAACCTCACGTGGTGAAGAGAAGTCAAGAGACTCCCCTTGACCTCATGGTGAGTCTCCCCGCCTGCACGTCGTTCAAGAGTATCTCGGGGGAGCCGAGCTGGCAAACCGGCGGACGGGTCGCAAAACGGGATCCGTGGCCCGGCCTTCGGAAGGCGCGGGTCGAGAAGTCGCCTTCCAACGCCCCTCCCAACGGTGGTTCCAACGGACCGACGCCAGCATTGGATACATGACGACGCGGAGTCGCCGCGTCTGACGGTCCCTTTTTCGGGAGGAAACCATGAGAACGAAGCTCTTCCTTTCGCTATTTCTGCTGGCATGGCTCGGTGCATGCGATGCGGAGCGCCCCTTCCAGCCCGTGACGGATGTCCACGAAGCCGTCGAGGCGAAACACGTCGGCATCAACCTCGGCGTTCCTGCGGAGACCCAGGCTGACGTGATCCGGTTCTCGGACATGGAGGTCGTGGACGGCACCCGAGCGGGTCTCCTCAGGGAGGACGAGGAGATTCGTACCCGGGTGCATACCGCAGAGCTCTCCCACGGAGACGTGATCACGCTCTGGTGGGTCATCTTCAACCACCCGGAGGCCTGTGCAGACGGAGCGTGCGGCGAGGCCGATCTGTTTGACGGGCCCAATGGTCCGACCGGAGTCGAACCCTCCTGCCTCTACGCCGACGGGAGCATCGTCGGCGGCAACGGCCGGGCCCGATTCCACGACCGACTCCCCGTGGAGGAATCCCGTGACAGCTGCATCGACTTCTTCGTAGAGGCGGTAGAGGGTCTCGAAGGCCAGGACCACGGGCTCACGAACCCGGGTGGCGCCGAGGTACACCTCGTGATTCGCAGCCACGGTCCGGTGATCCCCGGAATGCTGCCGGACCAACGGTCGAGCTTCGCAGGGGGTTGCCAGGAGTTCCTCGGTGCCGGCGTGGACGAGCTCGAGCCCGGCCAGTGCAGCGACCAGCAGTTTGCCGTGTTCGCTGCTCCCGACGGCTGATCCGCGGTCGGGCACAGGTAAGAATTCCCCATTCAGTGCCGGTTCGCGGGACAGGTGGGGAAATATGGCCTATAAACAGGCTAAGACTCTCCACGCCTCCCCCTCCGTTCGGAGGGCGCGTGGGGAGAACTGGCCTAAAAACAGGCCAATCTTCCCCACAGGGCAAGTACTATGTCACTCCGAGGGGAATCTTTGTCGATCAGACGGCCTCCAGCCAGGAGTGGGAAAAACCGGGAAGGTCCACGGCTCCGGGCGTTGCTGTAACCCCCCGGACCTCGTATCGTAAATGGTGGTGTCGGAACCGGATCCGCTCCGGGGGGGGCGGCCTACTGGAACTCAAGGCGTTGTTTTCCATATATTTGTAGGGACCCAAGAGCGAAGTCCCCCGCCGCCGGCACTCTGTCCTGGCCGCTGGCGCGGTCCTCAACCTCATCCCTCGATTCGCGTTGGGGCCTCCCGGGCTCCGTCCTCTCCAACCCAGAAAGAAGGAATCGTATTGGCTACGCAGACGCTGGATGTGCCTGACAAAAATCAAGACGAGCTGCCCGAGCAGTTGTACCGTCACTCCCAGAGGCCCGAGTGGGGCATGGCCCTGCTGGCCTGGGAACGGAACGGGCGCAGAGCCTACCAGTTTGAGGATGGCAAACTCCGCAAGATTCAGGAGGGCTACTACGATCTGCTCGACCCGGTAGACGACTCGGAGGGACCGACGACCGCCGTGCGAAACAACCTCCAGGCCGCGATCAAGGCGCTGAAGGGGGGATCGGAGCACAAGGTTCACAAGGCCGTATGCACCTTCGAACAGCAGGTGGCGCTCTTCACCAAGCGCTACCCCGAGGGCTTCAAGGATCCCAAGTGGATCGAAGACAAGCGGGGGACCGAGGACGGCAACTCGCTGAAGCGCCACCGCGTACCGAGCATGATTGCGGCGCAGGAGGCGCTGGCGCCGGCCAGTGCCGGAAGCCTCATCGATGAAGGCCGACAGGAGGAGCTGGCCGAGACCATCTTGAACGTGCTGGCAGACACGAACCTCGTGCCGCTCTCGCATGTGAAGAGCCTTCGCGCCCTGGACGAGGAAGAGAGGGCCGAATACGCCGAAGTCGTCTTCGAGCTGGTGCACGGCGAGGGGCCGTTCGACGAACGGTTTCAGACCTACCTCGATACGCTGACCCGACTCCTCGGTGGGCGACCGTCGTGGCGTGAGGCTACGGCTCTCATTGCCCTTACCCATCCCCAGGAGCACGTGGCGGTGCGCCGATCGGCGTTCATCCGTCAAGCGGGATCCATCGCTCCCACCGGCGCCTACTCCAGAAAGCCGGAGGTGGACGCGTATCGCAGCTTCCGTCGCATCGCACTGGGGGCGAGGAAGCGTCTGGAGGCAGCGGGCCACGAGCCAGCGGATTATCTGGATATCCACGATTTCATCTGGACGACCCTCCGGAAATCAGCGTTGGAGCACCTGTAGCCCAACGGCCTTCCAGGTTCCGGGTTGCCGGTGACCGGGCGGGCACTGTAGTGTGGTACTGGGTCGCAGGGCCTGCGGCTCAGCACGTTTGCCACCCACACTTCGGTGCCTGTCCTCGACCCGTGCTCTCCTCACAACACCCGCCTTCGGCCACGTCCGAGCCCCAGATCCCCAGCCGAGACAGGCGAGATTCCGGAGCGGCCCGGCTCCCGCTCAGGGCCGCCTTCTTTCCCCTTCTCCTGGTCCTGCTGTATTCCTGTGACCTGACCGAGGCGACGCCCGTTCCGGCGAGCGTGGCCGTGGTGCCGGGAGCCATGGAGCTGGATGCGCTGGGTGCGACCCTGACCCTCTCCGCCGTGGTCCGGGGCGAGGGCGGAGAGACCCTGGGCGGCGTGCCCCTGGAGTGGGAGTCGGACGATCCCACCCTGGTGGAGGTCTCGCCGGAGGGGGGGGTGACGGCCCGCTCAGATGGCGTGGCCACCATCTCGGCTTGGGTCGGTGACGTGGTGGGCGAGGCCACCATCGTGGTCCGTCAGGTATCCCGGCAGGTGGAGATGTTGAGCGGAGAAGATCAGGTGGCGCCGGCAGGGGAGCCGCTCCCGGAAGAGGTGGCCATCCAGGCCCTTGATCGCCTGGGTAATCCGGTGCCCGGTGCCACGGTTCGGTTTGAGCCCTCCGACGACGGGGTCACCGATGTCACCATCACCGAAGCGGACCCTCAGGGTGTTGCGTCCACGCGGTGGGTCCTGGGGCCTGAACCGGGTACCCAGAGTCTGGCCGTGACGGTGGGAGAGCGGCACTCCTTTCACCTTCTCGCCTCGGCTCTGAATGACGAGGGCGAGGTTCCCTTCCGGATCCGATTCCGATTCCTCTCCGACCCCACTCCGGCCATCGCCGACGCCTTCCATGGGGCTGCGGCTCGCTGGGAACCCCTTCTCCGTGAGAAGCTTCCGCCTGTGCTGGTACGCGTCCCCGAGGGCCGATGCGGAGACAACGCTCCGGCGCTCGACCAGGTGGTGGATGACCTGCTCGTGCTCGTCACCGTGGAGCACATCGATGGCCCCGGAGGCACGGTGGCCCTGGCCAACCCCTGCTTTCTGCGAGAAGGTGGGCTCCTTCCCATCGTGGGTCAGGTCCGTATCGACGAGGACGACGTGGATGAGCTGGATGCATTCGGGATCCTGGGAGACATCGTGGCGCACGAGATCGGCCACGTCCTGGGTCTGGGCTCGCTCTGGGAGCTTTTTGAACTCCTGGAACTGCCTTCCCTGCCCGATGCACGCGGCGCCGACACCCACTTCAGCGGACCGCAGGCCATCGAGGCATTCGACGCAGTGGGCGGAGAGACGTTCGAGGGGCCCAGGGTACCGGTGGAGAACGAGATCGGCGGTCCGGGCAGCCGGGACCGGCATTGGCGGCAGTCGGTTTTCGAGGTGGAGCTCATGACCACCCTCCTCAGTACGGTTCGTGACAACGCCCTGAGCCGCGTGACGCTGGCCTCGTTGGCTGACCTGGGATACGTGGTGGAGCTGGACCGGGCTGAGCCCTTCAATCTGGACCTGGCCGAGGGGGTGGCTCCCTGGGAGGACAAGGCATTCAGGATCGTACACCCCCACCGGGACCGAACCGTCCATGTGCTCGGTTCCAGGGGAGAGATCGTGGAGACGCTGCGGTGGTAGCCGGCGTTGCTCCCAGCGGTGGATACGTTCCCGTAGCGCTTCAGCGAGCCTGGGCTCGCACCGGCCCGTGAGATGCTGGAGTAGGGCCGGAAGCTCGTTTCAAGACACGCACACATCACTGGAATGACTCCCATGCCAGACCGCACCCTCCCTGCGCTTCCTCCCACCTTCCGGACCTGGATGCCGGCTTTCCTCGTCTGGACTCTGGCCTCCCTTGTCTGGATGGTGGGTCCGGGGTCGGACCCGCTGGCCGCCCAGGAGAGGCTGAGCCTGGGGGACGCCATCGAACTGGCGCGGATGAACAACCCGGGCCTGCTGATCGTGCAGGGCCAGGAGGACGTGGCCGAATGGGAAGTGCGTTCGGCCTGGGGAGACCTCCTGCCCTCCTTTTCGCTGGGTTCGGGAGTGTCGTGGCAGGGCGCCGGTGAACAGCGCATCGGGAGCCTGACGGCCGGTCAGCTCGGGTTCGCGAACCAGCCCTCCTTCCTCTTCTCCAACTTCAGCCTCGGCCTGGACTACACGCTGAGCGGCCGCACGCTCAGGGCGCCGGCCCGGGCGCAGGCATCTCGACAGGCCACCCGGGCCCGGAGCCGGGGGGCGGAGGCCGACCTGGTCATGGAGGTGACCGGGGCGTACCTGGACCTTCTCCGGCAGGACGAGGAGGTGAAGCTCACCGCAAGGGAGCTCGAGCGGGCCGAGGCCAACCTGAGGCTGGCCCGGGGACAGGAGGCCGTGGGAGCGGCTACGAGGCTGGACGTGATGCAGGCCGAAGTGCAGGTCGGCCGGGCGGAGGTGGCGGCCCTTCAGGCCGAGCAGGCGATCCGGACTGCCCGCCTGGTCCTCCTGCAGAGGATGGGGGTGGAGCTGGACCGGGAGATCGAGCCCACCACCGACTTTCAGGTGGAGCCGGTGGGGAGGACCGAGGAGGAGCTCTTCCGACTCGCGGTGAACCGGAGCCCCGACCTGGAAGCCCTCCGGGCGGAGGAGAACGCTGCGTCGGTAGAGGTGTCCTCGGCCCGGTCCGCCTACTATCCCTCGCTGTCGGTGCAGGCGGGCTGGAGCGGCTTCACCCGGCGGGCCAGCCAGTCCGACTTCCTGCTGCGGCAGCTGGACGGACAGGTGGAGCAGCAGGTGAGCCAGTGCGAGTTCACGAACGAGATCTTTCGACGACTGGCCGAGCCCCTGCCGGAGCAGGACTGCGAGCGCTTTCGTCTAACCGACGGACAGCGGCAAACCGCCCTCTCCGAGAACGAGCGATTTCCCTTCGACTTCACCCGGCAGCCGCCGCAGATTACCCTCTCGTTCAGTGTCCCCATCTTTCAGGGCCTCAACCGGCAGCACCAGCTGGAGTCAGCCCGGCTGGAGCGGCGCAATGCGGCTCACCGGCTCCGGGAGCGGCAGACGGCCGTGCGGGTTGAGATCGCGTCGCTGCTGTCGGAAGCGCGGACAGCGTACGAAACCGTGCAGATGGAGGCCCGCAACCAGGAACTCCTGCAGGCCCAGCTTCGCCTCGCTCGGCACGAGTTCGAGCTGGGAAACATCGCCTTCCTCCAGCTTGCCGAAGCCGAGGCCGAGCTGGCCCGGGCTGATCGAGATCATACCGAGGCCGTCTTCCGGTACCACGAGACCACTGCACGGATCGAGGCGCTGGTGGGACTCCAACCGGGAGCCTTCTGACGGCCCGACGGGATCCGGGCCCCCCTGGGCTGGAGCCGGAGAAACTGCTTGACACGGGGCTCTTCCGGGTGTTATTAAGGTAGCAGGATCGGTGGCTCGCCGAGGACGGCCACCGATACCTGAGCGTCGCTGCTCAGAGCAAAGCCGCCGAAAGGCGGTGACGCAGAGCCACGGAGCTTCCGCACCGACTGGTGCGATGCCCGCCGAGCCGCCAGCGACTCGACCACCGGACGTGGATCGGGGCTGGCGGTTTTTTTCGTTGCCCCTCCAACACGTCCCGCCTGGGGGTTCCGGTAGATGGTGCCGTGGGCAAGACTCTACCGGAGCCCGCCACTCGTGGACTCCAACCTCGGCGAAGGAGGTAGACGTCATGTACTCTTCGAATGCCCCGGCACCTCGTCGATACGTTCAGGAGCCCGTTGAGCTCCGGCCTGAGCGTACACCCCGCCAGATCTTTGCGGAATCGCGCAACCTCTCGGAGACCGGTATGCTGGTGGTCTCCGAGGACCCCAGACCGCCCGGGACCCTGCTCAGGTTCAACTTCTACCAGTTCGGGGGATGGGCGGAGGTGGTGTGGCGGCGCCAGTCGGCGGAGGGGCCGCTTCTGGGGTTGCGCTTCGTGGAGATGGACGCCCAGGATCGGGCCCAGCTGCGAAGAGTCCTGAACCGCGCCGGACCGTATTGAGCCCGGAGTAGCTGCGTTCCGCGACTCCTGGCGGGCCGGCAGGTGCGATTTCATCCTGCTTGCCGGAGAGAATGACTCCAGCGTACCTTCGGGGGGTCGGTAGCAGGCCTTCCCCCGAAGCGACCCATGAGTCCTCCCGAGCTAAGTATCCGTCTGCTGGGCCCGCTGGAGGTCCTGGAAGGCGCAGAGCGGCTGTCTCTGCCCCCGTCGCGGAAGGCTCGTGCCCTCCTGGCGTACCTGGCGGCCACCAGGCGCCCCCACGCCCGAAGCGCCCTCTGCGATCTCTTCTGGCAGGACGTGAACGATCCTCGTGCCGGTCTTCGATGGGCCCTCTCAAAGCTCCGGGGCGTGGTGGATCGGGAGGGGCGAACGCCCATCGTGTCGGCCAGGGATCGGATCCGGTTTGATGCCGACCAGGCGGAGGTGGACCTTCACAGGGTGCAGGCGCTGGTGGGCGACGACCCGAGCACGGCCTCCATCGCGGCCCTTGAGACGGCGGTCGATGCCTTCAACGGAGAGTTCGTCGAGGGGCTCGACCTCTCAGGGTGTCACCAGTACGAAGCCTGGTGCATGGGAACGCGTGAGCGCTTGCGCAAGCTGCACGTCTCGCTTCACGACGTTCTGACGGAGCGGCTCCGGGACGAGCCGGAGGAGGCGCTCCCGCACGCGCTGGCCCGCCTCGCCCTGGACCCCTACGATGAAGAGGGCTACGTGGTGGCCATGGACCTCCTGGCCGACCTGGGGCGTGCCGAGAAGGGCCTCGAACTCTATAATCGGTGCCGTCGGGCGCTTTCCGAACACCTGGGAGTTTCGCCGTCGGACGAGCTGGAGGAGGCCCGCCGACGCCTCGAGTCTCCTGTGCGTCCCCGCCAGACCCCCCGGCATTCCGGCGGGGAGGCAGAAGCCGGGGACGGGGATGGCGCGGAAGACCGGACGGCGAGCCTCGCCCAGGCGCTGGCCGATCTCCCGGCGCCGGAGCACCTGCCGTTTCCCGGGCCGGCCGATCCCCCTCTGGTGGGACGCGGCGATGAGGTGGAGGGCCTTGCCCGAGTGGTTGAGGATTCGGCGTCCAGGAAGGTCGGCGCCGCGATCCTGGTGACGGGTGAGCCAGGGATCGGGAAGACGCGCCTCCTCCGGGAATTGGCGGGGAGGGTCAGCACTGGCGGCGGATGGGTCCTGTCCGGTCCAGTGTTCGAGAGCGAGGAGGTTCGCCCCTATGGGGCCTGGGCCGACATGCTTCGCCAACTCCCGGAGGTTGTCTTCGACCAGGAGACGACGAGGGGGTTGGCGGGCCTCCTGGACATCCATGGTCCCGGTCCCCGGCCGGACGGCCCAACCGAACGGACGCAGCTCTTCGACCTGGCGGCCCACCTGCTTCGGCGGCTGGCCGAGGCCCGGGCTCCTGGCCTGGTGGTCCTGGACGACGTGCAGTGGCTGGACCCTTCCTCCACCGCCCTCTTGCACTACCTGACCCGAACCCTCGGGTCGGTCCCGGTGGCCTTTGCCCTGGCAGCCCGGCACGGAGAAGTGGAGCCTGGATCGGCGGTGGCCCGTATGCTCCGGTCGTTGGACGCGGCGGGCCACCTCCATCGGATTCACCTGGGACGGCTCGGCGCCGCGGATGTCGGGGCGCTTGTGCGAGCCGTGCACGCGAAAGTGGACGCTGACTCGGTGTTTGCCGCCAGCGAAGGGAATCCGTTCTTTGCCCTGGCGGTAGCCGAGTCGTACCAGGAGGGCATCCAGCGCACGCCGGCGAGCCTCGCAGATGAGCTTCGCCACCGATTGGAGCGCATGGGGCCCGAGGCCAGGAGGCTTCTGCCGTGGGCCGCGGCCCTGGGGCGAGCCTTCGACGTTCCTACCCTGGTCCGGGTGGTGGAGCGACCAACGGCGGAGGTGCTGGAAACGGTCGCGGCGCTGGAGCATCGGGGGATCCTCCGTGCCACCGGTCCGGACCGGTACGACTTCGCCCACGACCTGGTCCGGGAGGCGGCGTATCGACGGCCTTCAGAGCCGGTGCGACGTCAGATTCATCGTCGTATTGCCAAGGTGCTCGACGCCGTGGACCCGGGGGAGGGTCGGACGCCGGGAAGCGTCGCGCACCATGCGGAGCAGGGAGGGTTGGCCGGGCTGGCTGCCGGCGCCTATGCGGAAGCCGCCGAACGTTCGCTGTGGGTCTTTGCCTTCGACGAAGCTTCTATCATGGTGAAGCGTGGCCTGGCTCAACTCGAGGATCTACCGACCAACAAGCAGATCTCCCTGGAGCTGGACCTGCTGCGAATCTACAGCTTTGCGAGCATGAGAGATCGACGGCCCGAGGGGCTGGAGGCCCGAGTGGCGGAACTCGCGGACGCTGCCCGGGAGCAGGGCCGGACGAACCTGGTGGCCATCGGACACGCCCTGCAGATGGAGCTTCAGTACCAGCGTGGTGCGTTCACTGAAGCGAAGCGGAGCTCCCTCCGGTATGCGGACGCCGGGCGGGCGAGTGGGCCCGAGACCGCCGTCCGAGCGCTGGCGGAGACGGCCACCTGTCTCCTCCTCCTGGACCAGGCGCCCAGGGATGCACGTCGACTGGCTTCGGAGGCCAGCAGCCTGTCACGAGAACACAACCTGAGGGTAGATGCCGTGGCGCTGGCGCAAGCGCTCCTGAACCACTACGACGGCAAGCTGAGAGACGCCTCCCGAGCCTTTGAAGATGTGGTGCAGTTGGGCAGGGAAGCCAACGACCGTTGGTGGGAGTGCCCTGCCATGACCCGGCTCATCATGGTGGAGCTAGACCGGAACGACCCGCAGAGGGCCGTGGCCCGAGCCCGCGAGGCCCGGTGGCTGGCTGAACGGATGGACCACCCGGAGGAAGCGGCGTTTGCCCGGGGTCTGGGGGCGATCGCGGCGGAGTGGGTCCGGCAGCGACCGGGGCAGGGGGAGACGACCGAAGCCGAACTCTCGGGCGACCTGGAGGTGGTGGACGAGGCACTGCGACAGCTCCGGGAGCTGGACAGCCTCTGGCACGTGGCTCAGGTGCAACTCTACGCGGCGGAGGTCGAACTCCGCAGGGAAGCGATGGGAGCGGCCAGAACACGTGCCGAGGAGGCGTTGGAGGCGGCCCGGGAGCTGGGACGGCCGAGCCTGCTGGCGGCTACGCAGGCGTTGCTGGCCCGATGTGCGGCCCTGGAGGGCGATGACGCCGGGGCCGCGGCGTGCCTGGAGTCGATGGAGATCACCCGACCCGCCCATCATCTTTCGCACCGAGCCCAACGAGCGGTGGCGCGAGCACAGAAACTCATCAAGACCACGGCCCCGGAATGATCTCGTCCGCCTTCCGGCGCGGGACAGAAGTCGCGGGCCCAAAGGAGCTGAACGATGGCGAACGTGATTCTGGAGCGAAGCTTCGAGCCCCCCCTTACCGACGAACGGTTCAGCGAGATTACCGGGCGGCTCTCACCCTGCCTGGACCGGAGCGGTATTCAGTGGATCAGGAGCCATCTTTCCCGGGACCGTCGCCGGCTCATCTGCCACTTCGAGGCGGCAGATGCCGGCGCCGTTCGCGATGCCCTGCGGCAGGCCAGGCTCGACTTCGAGCGGGTCTGGTCCGGTGAGGTCCTGGAGCCCTGAACTCCACGTTCGGCCAGAGCGTCAGCGAATGCGGAGTTGGGCCCCGAGGCTCCACTTCCGGAGGACCTCCTCGTCGTTGGCGCCCGCCCAGATGCGATTCCAGCCGTACTCGCCCGTGAGCTCGAGACGATCCCATGGCACCATCGATCCCACCAGGGAGCCACCGGCAAGGAGCCCCCAGCCGTTCCGGTAGCTCGGAGCTTCCACGAGACAGAAGTCCTCGGGCCGGCAGTCCCGGAAGGCCTCCCGGCGGTTCTCGGCCTTCATGTCCAGTCCGGCCACGTTGAGCTGGACGCCGACTCCCAGCCGGTCGGCCACCAGCAGCCGGGGACCGCCCTCCACGCCGACGGTCATCCAGCCCGGTCTGACGTTGCCCTCCGACACCCACCCCACCACCGCACGAGCAACGCCCGTGGATCCCCAGGATGCAAGTCCGACTGCGATTCCCGGTCGTGTCTGGGGGCTGGCGAGGTGTCCGCTGTTGATGGTCCACTGGTCGGCTCTGACAACGACACCCAGCGAGTTCTGGGCGGCCAGCTCCCCGGATGCGAGGACAAAAAAAATCAGACAGGCGGTTCCCATGACCTTGAGCATCGCGTTCATCCTCGTCCTGGTGGGCTGGACCTTCCGTCGACTCCCGGTGTCGTGACCGGAGCCGGAGCCGACTGCGGCCCGGAATCGAACCCCGGACCCGCCCTTCGGATCCCGAGGCCC
>SLNQ01000323.1 GCA_007132965.1 Gemmatimonadota bacterium
GGGGCCGGCTGGCCTGATCCGGAAGCACGCCCCGGACGTTGTCCAGCCGCTCCCGGGTGTTGAGCATGGCGAAGTCCATGTTCATCCCCCAGCCGAAGCGGAGGGTCACCAGGCTCACCCCCTCCCGGGAGATGGAGGTGACCCGTTCCACGCCGGGCACGGAGGCCACCTGCCGCTCGATGGGCTCGGTGACCTGCCGCTCCACCTCGGCGGGAGCCACCTCGGGGTAGGCCGTGTAGACCACCAGCCGGGGGTAGGCCACGTCCGGGAGGAGATCCACCGGGAGACGTACGAAGGAGATGGCGCCCAGGAGCACCACCGCCAGGAAGAGCATGGAAACCGCGACGGGACGACGGACCGCCAGCCCGGACAGCGACACCCCTACCGCCCTCCGCCCAGCTCGAACATCTCCTGCACGGACATGCCCATGGACCGCTCCAGCCCGACCCGGGCCCGCTCGAAGGAGAAGCGGGCCGCCAGCGCCTGCCGCCCGGACTGGGCGGCCTGCTCCTGCGCTCCCTGGAGCTCCAGGTAGGAGAGGCGGCCCAGGCGGTACTGCTCACGGGCCAGCTCCACCTGTTCGGCGGCCAGCTCGGCCCGCCGTTCCTGGATCTCCAGCCCCCGGGCGTTCGTCATCAACTGGTTGACCAGGTCTCGGATCTCCTGCTCCAATTGGTTCCGGGTCTGGCGAAGGCTCTCCTCCTGGTCGCGGATGGCCAACTCGTTGCGCCGTTGCTGGTTCTGGCGTTGCAAGTACTGGCCCAGATCCGGAAAGTTGACCGCGACGCTCATGCTTCGGTCCCAGCCGGCGTCGGGATTCACATCGAAGAAGGCGTCGCCGCCCCGGACGAAGCCCTGACGGGAGGTACCCCAGGAGGCGCTGATGGTGGGAAGCCACTGCTGGGACCGGAGCCGGCTGATGGACCGCTCCTCGGCCCGGAGCCCCGCCTCACCCTGGAGCACGTCGGGGCTCGAGCGCTGCGCGGTCCGGACCAGCGCCTCCACGTCCAGCTCCCCGGGATCGAAGAGCTCGATCTCGGTGGGGACGATCTCGAACTCACCCAGCGCCGGGTCGCCCATGAGGTTCCTGAGGCTCAGACGGGCGCTCTCCAGCTCGGCCCGGGTCTCCTCCAGTGAATTCTCCTGTTCGGCCAGATCCAGCTCCAGAGAGACCAGGTCGATCCGGTCGCGGAGGGCGAGAGCGTAGAGGCGCTCAGCCGCATCCCGGTTCACCCGGGCCATCTCCAGGAGCTCCTCCTCCAGCTCCAGCGCGGTCTGGCGCTCCTGCAGATCCAGAAACGCCTGCCGCACCTCCGCCCGGAGACCCACGAGTTGGTTCTGCGTGCTGTACTCTCGCATCCGGGCCTGATCTTCCTGCTGCCGGAAATCCAGGAGGTCGCCCAGGTTCAGCGACAGCGTGAGCCCCAGGGCCTGCCGGCTCCGGGAGGTCTGTACCGTCTCCACCGCCTCCCGCTCCAGCGGCTCGCCGAAGTTGTCTTCCGTCACCGTCTGACGGGTCCATCCCATGGAGGTGCTGAGATAGTTGATCTGGGGCTGGGGCAACACGTTCAGCCACTGGTCCCTTCGATCCAGGACGTTGCGCTCCAGGTCGAAGGTGGCCTGCCGATAGCCCGGGTTGTTCTGTTCAGCCCGCCGGAGGGCCTCCTCCAGTGTGAGCTGCAGCGGATCCTGGGCCGACGTCAGGGTGTCGGCCCCAGGCGGCGTCTGCTCCGGGGCCTCCGCTCCCAGCCACGCCGGCACCGCCAGAGCGACGGCTACGAGCAGCGCCGCGACACCTGCGGCAGGGGCCCTCATCGGCCCGGCCTCCCACCCTCTCGGGCCACGCTCTCCACCAATCGGATCTCGGTGTCGTGGGCCATATAGTGGTGCCCGTCCACCAGCACGACCTCGCCGGGCTCCAGCATGTCCGTCTCCTCGTGGGCCAGGATCTCCACGTGGGTCTCGTTTCGGTGTCCCGTGGTCACGTAGCGCCACTCGGCAATCCCCTCGCCCTGGTCGTTCAGGTTCGAAGCCATGAAGACCACCTCCCGCCGGTCCCGCTCCACCACCGCCTCCCGGGGGATGAGCACCCGGTCCGGATAGGCCTGGGCATCCACCGACACCCGGGCGAACATCCCAGGGCGAATCCGGTGGTCCGGGTTGGGCATGACCAGGGTCACCCGGGCGCTCCGGCTGTCGGGATCCAGTACGGGGTTCACCGACTGCACCCGGGCGGTGAAGTCCTCGGCCGGGTAGGCCGGGATCCGGAGCCGGGCCAGGCGTCCCGCCTCCAGGTACGAGACCTCGGCCTCGCCGGCGTTCACCTCGATCTTGATGGGATCGAGCTGCACGAGGGTGAGGACGACCTCGCCGCTTCCCACGAAGGCCCCTTCCACCGCCTCCATATCCGCCACCCGCCCGCCGAAGGGGGCCCGCACCCGGGTCCACTCCATCTGCCGGCGGGCCTGCTCCATGTTGACCTCGGCCTGGTTCAGCCCCGTCATGGCCCGGACGATCCGCTCCCGCTCAGCCCGAGCCGAGTCGTCGAGCAGGGGGTTGTCACCCACCATGAGCATCCGCTCCTCGAACTCCACCTGGGCGGTGAGAAGGGCCGATTCGGCCTGAGCGATCTCCATGGCCGCCTCGGAGGTGTCGATCTGGACCAGCAGGTCCCCCTCCTCCACCAGGTCGTTCTCCTGCACGAGGACCTGGGTAACGACCCCGGAGGTCCGGGTGGCCACCTCGCTCCGGCGGAAGGCCTCGGCCTGGCCGTCGGCGATGACGGGGACCCAGAGGGTGTCACGGATCACCTCCGCCCCGGCCACCAGCTGGGCGCCGGCAAACTGCTGGGCGCTCTCCACCTGGACCCCTTCGGTGTCGGGAAGCTCGGCCCGTGCCTGGCCGTCGTCCGGATCGTCAGAGAGGAGTTGCCACCCGATTCCGGCCGCCAGGGCCACCAGAACCAGGAGCACGGTGAGCAGGCTGAGAACGCCGCGTGACAGCTTCATGGTGCCATGACCTTCCGTTACCGCCCCGGAGGACGGGCTCCGTTGGCGGGCGTGGGAGTAACAAGAAGACTGGAGGTCTCGGACAGACGGCCCTTTCCTATACTGACGCGCCTACCCCGGGGACCGTTGCCCGGCCATACGCACTGATCCTGAAAATATGGGGATAGCCTCCCGCGTGCCATGTCGGGATCGGCCGACCCCGCACTCCGTCTGGCGCCACACGCCCAGCCACTCGGTTCAGCCGGCGAACTGGGTTACCTTTTTCGTGACGCTCAACCATCCGTGCCCCCATGCCATCACCACCGAATCTCCCCCTCCGACCGCTCTCGCTCCTCCTCCTTCTCCTGGCGGTGGGTTGCGGCGAACAGGAGGACTGGAGCCCGCTCGACGGCGCGTGGGATCCGGACCACCCCCGAGCCGAGGAGATCCTGGCGCCACCCGAACCCGGGAGCCCCATCGACTGGGAGATGGCCGAGGCGGGCGAGCGGTGGTATCGCGTGAGGGGGTGTCTGGCGTGCCATCCGGTCCACGGGCCCGATGCGGCGGGGCCCGCCATGGCAGGCATCACCCAGCGACGGGACTACGAGTGGTTCCGGGGCATGGTCATGCGGCCCGACTCCATGCTGCGGGACGATCCGGTGGCCCGGGAGCTCCTGGAGATCTACCGGTACCCCATGCCCGACCAGGGGGTGGACGAGCTCCGGACCCGGGCCATTTGGGAGTACTTCCGGAAGGTGGACGGGAGCTGATCCCGCCGCACGAGCGCCCTCAGGCGCCGGCCGGCGCCTCCGCCCGGGACGCTTCCTCTCCCGCGGCTCCGGACCCCTCGGACCCGTAACGACGGTCGATGTACTCCAGAAGGATGGTCTTGAACTCATCTACCAGACCATCGCCCTTCAGGGTGGTGTAGTGCTCGCCGTCCACGTACACCGGGGCCTTGGGCTCCTCGAAGGTGCCCGGCAACGAGATCCCGATGTTGGCGTGCTTGGACTCGCCGGGCCCGTTCACCA
>SLNQ01000242.1 GCA_007132965.1 Gemmatimonadota bacterium
GCGATTCGGACTTCCAGGCCATCGAAGACGGATATATTTCGGTGACGCCGCTGCACCTCGACCTGACCAACTACGCCCTCCTCGAGGAGATTCGCGGGTGGAACCTGAAGCTGTAGAGGACTACCGATTCGTCGGAGCGCGGCGGAGGCTCATCGAGCTGATCCGTGCGCAGGGAATCGAGGACCTGGAGATCCTCCAGCTCTTTGACCGGGTGCCTCGCCACCTCTTCGTTCCCGAAGGGGTGGCCCATCGAGCGTACGAAGACTCCGCCGTCCCCATCGGCTTCGGCCAAACGGCGTCACAGCCCTCCCTCCAGGCCTACTACATCAAGCTCCTGCAGCCCAGCCCCGACGACCGGATCCTGGAGATCGGAACCGGAAGCGGATACCTTACGGCGCTCCTGGCCCTCATGGGGGATCGGGTATATTCGGTGGAGCGGATCAGGGAGCTCTCAGTGCGCGCCCGTCGAACCCTGGACCGGATGGGGTACAAGAACGTGGCCCTCATGGTAGGCGATGGAAGCATCGGATGGCGGCGCTTTGCCCCGTACCAGATAATCACCGTGGCGGCGGCCTCGCCGCAGGTCCCCTCGGCCCTGGTGGACCAGCTGGACGAAGGGGGCCGGATGCTGATCCCGGTGGGGCGTCGCCAGGTTCAGGACCTGCTCCTGGTTCGACGCGTCAACGGCCGCATCGAAGAACAAAGTGTCCGGGACGGCTGTACCTTCGTCCCCCTGCTGGGTCGTTACGGCTGGAATGAAGGCGGAGAGACGGCAACGTGACGCTCCACCTTGGCTCCGGTCGGCCCTGTACACCCCCACACCACCCTCTACCCAACAGACCATGACGTCCCAAGAGCCCATCGTACCTCCTCCCATGCCTTCGGACGACAACGACCGAGCCCGGACGGACGGCGACCGTCCTTCACCGAGGATGGTCGATCGCCTTCCCCCTCCAGCATTTCCACCGGGTCAGCGGCGGGACTGGGTCCATCGGCCACGGCACACCCCCGGCGACGCGTCGGTAACGCCGGCGGAGGGGTCGATCCCCGAGGACGCCCTCTACGCGCCCGACGAGCCTATTCGTAGAATCGACGATCCCTCGCACGTTGGCGAGGCAGGCAGCCGGGATCCCCTCTTGGACCCGGCCGACGACGAATCGGGGCAGCGGCTCTCCGACGAGGACGTGGCGACCATCCTGATCAACTTGGCAGCGGAAATCCGGGATCACGAGGGGGGCCGGTTCCTCTGGAAGTCAAACGTAACCCCGTTCGAGGGAGCGATTCGGGGACTGGTATCCGGATACCTGCGCCTTGGACGGCGTGAAGGCGAAAGGACCTGAAGGCTCGATTCGGGTCTACACCCGTCCCCCTGGCCGGACTATCTTTGATCCGCGTCCTCGTAGCTCAGTTGGATAGAGCGACCGCCTCCTAAGCGGTAGGTCCCCGGTTCGAATCCGGGCGAGGACACTCTACCCGTCGACCCTTAGAAGGCTGTTGAAGAAGTACAGGGCGCCACCGTTGGGAGCGCCAGGGAGCCGGCGGGCACCCGCCGGAGGCGGGTCGGGCGGCGACCCGCAGGCATAGCGAAAGCTACGTCGAGGGGCGCCAACGACCGAGGCGGCTCCCTGCCGCCCCAACCCGCAGGGCGAAGGGGGGGGGTGCGGCCCTGGCAAGACTTGTCGGCCAACGGCCGATCCGCGCGGCCGCACCCCACTTTGCGATCAGACCTCGAAAAGGCGAGGCAGGAGTTCGCCCGAACGTTCGGGAAAACGCCACCGGGCTCGCGGCGTAAGGGGGGTCTCGACCGGATTGACCTCAATGAGATCACCTCCGCCCGAGAGGGTGGCCGTGGGTACCGACGCGGCGGGGTGAACCACGGCACTTGTGCCGGCTACCACGCAGATCTCCGCGTCCTGCGCAGACTCGAAGGCCCGGGTCAGAGCCTGCTCCGGGAGCATCTCGCCAAACCAGACTACCGCGGGCCGGAGCAGGTCGTCGCATTCGGGACAACGGGGCAGGGAGTCGGCCGAGGAGGTATCCACCGGTGAGCGATCGATCTGGGTGTACGAACAGCCCTGACACCGCACCCTCATGATGTCGCCGTGGAGGGTGAGAATGCGGGCCGCCGCATGATCCATCCCGGGGGTGCCTTCGGGGCTCCCGTCCCGCTCTCCGGTGAGCATCGCCGTTTCCATCTCCAGGGCCCGGTGGTGAAGTCCGTCCACATTCTGCGTAACGAGGACCGCATCAGGCCGTTCCACCAGGAAGCGGGCAATGGCCCGGTGACCGGGATTCGGCTCACAGCGGCTGATGGCCCGACGTCGATGGTCGTACCACTCCCAGACGAGTCGGGGGTCCCGCCGGAAGGCCTGAGGCGTGGCCAGTTCCTCTGGACGGTATCGACTCCACAGCCCCTCCGATGAGTCCCGAAAGGTCGGCACCCCCGACTCGGCGCTCACGCCGGCTCCAGTGAGGATCACCACGCCCCGAGCCGAGGCCAGCGCTGCCCGGGCTTCCGCGAGCCGCTTCACGAGCACCTCCCGCTCCCTCTCCTGGTCTCCACGCCCGACCTCCTCAGGAACCCCGTACGAAGAAGATCGCCAGGAGGAGCCAACCGGCAAGAAAGGCCGCCCCACCCACCGGGGTTACCGCGCCCCAGCGCCCGACCCCAGTCATGGCCAGAAGGTACAGCGAGCCCGAGAAGATGACGATGCCCGCCGTGAAGCTCCATCCGGACGCCACCACCAACGAGCCTCCGTGCCGAGCCACCAGAAGTGCCACGGCCAGGAGGGCCACGGCATGAAACATCTGGTATCGCACTCCCGTCTCAAATACCTCCAGCGCCCGGGGCTCCAAGCGTTCCTGGAGAGCATGGGCACCAAAGGCTCCGAGGGCCACCGCCAACAATCCAAAGCCGGCACCCAGCGCCCCGAAGAGTCGTTCCCATCCGGTCATCTCGATCCGCTCCCATTCAGGGCACCTGTCGGTGCCGGACATTCACCACCACGCCTCTGCCGAAGAAGAAGACATCTCACCCTCCCAGGGTCAAGGGGACCCAAGCCCACACCCACAGCGGGGCAGGGAGGATCACCCTGGAACGCCCGCGTAACCCCTCAGGACCCTCGTGCGGTCAGGACATTCCCCAAGAATCCCCCCTGAACCTGGCCAACTGGTTGAGGCGCAGGGATTCGGAGATGTGAGCAGGTATAAACTGAGGTTGGAGCGGCCCTGGAGCGGGGAAGGTTCGGCCGGCTGCGGTCCGACCGAGAAGGATGTTGCAACCGCCCTCTCCCTCCGGGGCGCTGTCGATATGTTGCTCGGCATTCGAGACCAATCTGGAGATCGTCCCCTCACTCCTCGGTCGCCCTGTGGATTCTGCTCGTTACCTGAGACGAATGTGGAGAGCGTTGCCTCGAAGTCTGATCGGAAAGTGGGGCGAGCCGGGTTGCCTGGGGGTGCAAGGAGTGCGGTCTGCGGGGACCGGGACAGGTAAGAATTCCCCATTCAGTGCCGGTTCGCGGGACAGATGGGGAAATGTAGCCTAAAAAAGGTCAAAAATCCCCACGCCTCCCCCTCCGTTAGCGCACTCCGAGGGAGATTTTTTCCGGGCCGACGGCCTCCAACCAGGAGCGAGCTTCCAGCCAGGAGCGGGGCTCCGGTGTGGATGAGCGGGTGGTCGATGGTACCACTGACGGGCAGTCCGGTTGCGCCATGGGGCCGTCCGGAGGCTCCATGGAACGGTCCCGAGACGCCACGGGGTAGTTTGGCTGCGCCACGGCAGTCCGGAGGCCCCATGGGACAGTCCCGAGACGCCGCGGGGCAATCCCGAGGCGCCCTCGGGCTGAAGCGGTGAGCCGTCTGCGCGAGTATGGAGCGGGGAACAACAGGAAAGGTCCACTCGTGCGGTCCGTTGACCTGGCCGCGCCCACGGGATAGCTTAGAAGGTCTGTAGGCTCAAGTCCTTACTGCGAGGGGTCCGGAACCGGCGTCCGGACCCCTCGCTCCACTGAATCCCC
>SLNQ01000225.1 GCA_007132965.1 Gemmatimonadota bacterium
CCACCTGCTCCCGGTCCACCGTGTCGGGGTCGTGCACGATTCCCTGGATGCCCTTGCGGAGGGCCATGCGGGGAGGGGGCGCCAGGAGGAAGAGCTCGCCGAGCCCGGGAATCCGGGCCAGCCGCATGAACCGAGGCAGCCGCTGGGGCAGCACCGTACCGCTCACCAGCACCAGGCCGGCAGGGAGGCTGGCCCCGCCCTCGTCCAGGAGTCGGAGGCTGGCGGCCACCGCCACACCGGCGCCCAGCGAGTGGCCGATGACCACGGGGGGGGTGTCGCGGAAGCGCCGGAGGAACTCGGCCAGGCGTCGGGCCTGGGCCATGGGAGAATAGTCTCCACCGGAGGGGGTGGCGGCCTGGCCGAAGCCCATGAGGTCCACCACGTGGACCCGGTGCCTGGCCGCCAGTTCCGGCATCCACTTGCGCCAGAACCCACCGTGGGCGCCGAAGCCGTGGACCAACACCGCGGGAGGCGCCCCCTCGCCGGAACTCTCAATGTGGAGGGGAGAGGCGGTGGACTGGTTCACGGATCCGTTCACGGGCCCTCCGGGGGACCGGGGAGTCGGATGACCGAGCCGCCCAGCTCCCGGACGGCTCCGGCCAGATCAGGATGACATGTAAAGAAGAAGATCTGGCGCTTTCGGCTCAACTCCGCAAGGAGCTCCAGCCCCCGTTGCCGCCGGTGGGCGTCCCAGTTCACCATGACCTCGTCGAAGAAGAGGGGGAGGGGGGCCCGCTCCCGGTCCAGGTGATCCACGATGGCCAGGCGCAGGGCCAGGTAGATCTGCTCCCGGGTTCCGGTGGAGAGGGGGGCCTCGGCCGGATGGGGCCGAGGGAGATGGTCGGCGGCCACCAGGAAGGGCTCCTGTCCCACCTCGCCCAGCAGGAGCCGGGGGTAGCGCCCCTGGGTGATCCGGGCCAGGTGCTCGCCGGCCCGCCTCAGGAGGTCCGGTTGGTGGGCGTCCCGAAATTGTCGCTCGGCCACCCGGATGGCGCGGGCCAGGACGAAGAGGCGATCCCGGCGCCGGCGGACCCGGGCCATCTCCCGGTCCACGGCCTGCAGGCGTCCGTCGATGAGGTCCACCGTTTCCTCTTCGGCTGACTGCCGGACCTGTTCTTTGAGGCGCTCCACCTCGCCCCGGGTCTCCTCGATTCGCTTCTGGATCTGGCGGCGGCGACTCTCCAGCTCGGCCGGGAACTCGGGGTCGTCGAGCCACGGCTCGCCGGCCTCCCTGGCCTCCTGGAGCTCCCTGCGCTCCCGCTCCGGCTCCGGGTGCTCCCGGCGCAGTTCGGCGCGTTCGCGCTCCAGCGCTTGGGCCGCCTCCATGCGGAGCCGGACCCGCTGGGCCATCCGCTCCACCTGGTCCTCCTCTCCCGCCGCCGCCCGAAGGCGCGCCAGGAGCTCGGTCCGGCGGCGCTCCACCTCCCGGGCCTGCTCCTGGACCCGCTCCAACTCCTCGTGGAGCCGCTCCACCTCCCGGGTGGCGGTCCGGGCCGCGTCACGCTCCCGGGAGAGGTGGTCCAGGCGTCGGGCCAGCGCCGGCAGCGCCTCCACCGGGTGGTCCGGGAGGTCCGAGAGCGCGTCCAGCTCGTCGCGGAGCCGGGCCAGGGTGTCCCGGAGCTGCCGGTCTTCCTCGCGGTGGCGCTCCAGGCGGCGATCCAGCTCCTCGCGGTCCAGCACGAGTCGGCGGAGGCGCTCCATCTCCCGGACCAGACCCTCGTCCGGGCGTTCTCGAACGGGATCCCTGAGGGGGAGGCCCTCCATGTGCTCCTGTGCCTCCCGGTGGGCCTGGAGGCGCTCGCCTTCCAGCGCCCGGATCCGCTCCTGCAGCTCACGACGCTCCGCCTCCCGGGCCCGGGTCGCTTCGGTGGCCACCTCCCGCCGGGTCTTCCACCGCACCAGCGCAAGGCCGCCTCCGGCCGCCGCCACGAACCCGGCGGCCACCAGGCCGGCCAGCAGGCTGCCGGCCGGCTCCCCCAGCAGCGCCGTGGCCAGGGCTCCCGTCAGGAGGAGGGCGGCCAGGGACAGGACCACGACGGCCCATGCAGGCGGTCGCGAGTCGGCGTCGGGGACGAGCCGGGACGAAAGCCGGTGCAGGGCGTCGCGGGCCGCCTGGAGTCGGTCGTCGATCCGTCGAAGCTCCTCCGCCGCCTGCCGCAGGGCCCGGATGGAGATCGCCTTGACCCGGTCGGCGTCGGGCTCCTCTCCCGGCTGGAGGAGGGGTGCCGCCACGTCGTGAAGCTGGCGGTGGAGCCCGTCCACCTCTGCTTCCAGCTCCACCCTGCGCGCCTCCCGCTCCTGGAGCACCGGCGCCCGGTCGGCCAGCGCCCGGACCTCGGCTTCCCGGACCAGGACGGCCTCCCCCGCCGGACCCGGACCCCGTGCCCGGTCCCGGGCCTCCTCCAGTTGGGCCTCCAGGCGCTCCTGCCGTTCCCCGAGCTCATGCCGCCGCTCGTCCAGGTCGGCCAGGACGCCGGCGGGGTCGGCGGGCAGGTCCTCCAGCTCCTCGACCGGACCGGCGTCCCGGGCCAACTCCTCCAGTCTGGCCAGGCGTCGGGCCAGCGGCTTGAGGCGGGCGATCCGGTCCTGCCGACGGTGCAGCCGGAGGTCGTCCCCGCGGAGCTCCTCCAGCTCGCCCTCCAGCTCATCCACCTGGCGATCCAGCTCCCGGAGCCGGCGATCCCGGTCCGCGGCCTGGCTCCGCGCCTCCCGGAGCTTCTCCCGCTCTTCTTCCAGCTCCCGGACCCGGGGAGTGCCCCGGCGGTCCGGTCGCCAGAGGGCGTCGGCCGCCCGGTCCAGTGCGTCGGCGGCCTCCCGCGGCGCTCTGACGTCCCGGGAGCCCATCCCCACCACGAGTCGGTCCTGCACCGCGTCCCACCCCTCGCTCTCGAGGCCCGCCAGGTCGGCCAGGGTCACGGCGTACACCTGCTGGAACACCTTGCGGTCCACGTGGGAGACCGCCGGGAGCTCGTGGTTCCGGAGCTCCTCCACCCGCTCCCCCCGGGTGAGGGCGGCGTCGGGGCGGGAGAGAAGGCGGCGGTGGAGGTGGAGGGGCCCGCCGTCGATGTCCCCGGGGTCGATCCACGCCTCCAGCTCCGGCGACTCGCCGGACCAGGGCGCCCATGGGTTGGTGTCCCGGGAGGCGGGGTAGAAGCCGTAGAGGAGGGCCACCACGGCCTGGTGGAAGGCGCTCTTTCCGGCTTCGTTGGGTCCCAGCACCGCTACCAGCGGCGGAAGGGGATCGCCCTCGCCGGTGTCCAGCTCGGTGAGGGGACCGAAGCCGCGAAGACGGATCCGAAGGAGCTTCATGGGGCGTCGTCGGAGAGCAGCGCCTCCAGGAGGGTCGGAAGCTCGCCCTCCAGGAGCTCGCGCAGGTACGGGTCGGGATCTTCGCCGTCGAATCCGGCCAGCTCCCCCGGCTCAAGCTCCAGCGTAGCCGACGGCGACGGGCCGTGGGGGTCCTGCAGGGCGGCCACCAGTCGCAGGGCTTCTCCCAGGAGGTCGCTCCGGTCCATGTGAGGGGCCGGGTCAAGGGGGGGACGGACCCCTTCGGACCGGATCTCCACGTCCAGGAGGTCCAGGGAGGCCTCCAGCTCCCGGGCCAACTCGGCCCGGTCATCGGATGCCGCCAGCTCCCGGTGCAGGGGACAGGGGCCCTGGAGGACCACCCGGAGGAGCCATTCGCCGCCGGGAAGCCCGGGGTCCGACGCCCGGGCCTCTTCCCACGCCCTTCGCACACGGCCGGCCAGGGCGCCCAGGGTCGTCGCGTCGGCCAGGTCGTCCAGCTCCAGCGTCTCCCAGCGAATGGGCGCCAGCTCCACGAACTCCACGCGGGGCGGCGCCGCCGGCGAGAGCTCCACCAGCAGGCCCCCGCGGGGGCCGTCCTCGCCGGGGTGGCGACCCTGGAGGCTCCCGGAGTAGTAGATTGCCGGATCGGTGGAGAGGCCCTGGCGCTGGTGGATGTGGCCCAGGGCCCAGTAGTCGTACCCGGCGCGCCGGAGCCGGTCCAGCTCCGAGGGGGCGTAGCGGTGGTGCTCGCCTTCCCCCCGAGCCCCCACCACCTGGGTGTGCAGGAGGGCCACCTCCGGCACGTCGCCCCGGGGCGACGGGAATCGGGCCGAAAGGTCGTCCGATTCCCGGACCGACGCATGGCCGGCTCCGGTGACCCGACCCACCAGCGTCCCGTCCCGGTGAATGGCCACCTGGTGGGGCTCGGGACCCCCGATGAGGGTCATCCCCTGGGGCCACTCGATGCGGGAGGCCGGTCCCGACGAGCCTCCCGGGTCGTGGTTGCCGGTGGCGTAGATGACCTGGATTCCCCCTTCGGTGAGCTCGCCCAGGGTATGGGCCAGGTACCGCTCGGTGTGAAAGCTCAGACGTTCGCCGTCAAAGAGGTCGCCGGCGATGAGGACGGCGTCCACCTCCTCGCGGAGGGCCAGCTCCACTGCGGCCTGGAGCGCTCTCCGGGTGCCCTCCCGGAGGCGTTGCCTGACGGGAGCGCTCCGGCTGGCGAAGGAGGTGTCGAGGTGGAGGTCGGCCAGGTGCAGAAATTTCATGGTCTCGCAAAGTAGAGGCGGACGCCTGCCCGGGACAATCCGCTTCTCCGGCTCGCGGGCAGGGCGGAGACCACGGGAGGCAGGGAGGGTCCCGGTCGCTCCGGGGTCCTTTACGGGACCCGGGAAGCGCTGTACGATAGGGTCCAATGTGCTTCTGCGCCCCCACCTCCAGCGGGGCCCTGTCCGGGCCGACACCGACCCGGGCCGCAAGGGTCTGCAGGACCCCACCTTCTCCCTTCCGCGGGTGGGTCACAGGGCCCGTCCGCCGTGCTTCCAAATGAGTGACGTTACCGACTCGGCAGTGACGAAGGCTCGCCTGGAGTATCCCGCCCTGGACGCCATCGACCGTGAGCTGGAGCGCATGGTGGACGAGTCCGAGACCAAGCTCCTGGTCCGGTTTGCCGGCCTCTTCTTCGCAAAGGCGCCGCCCGGGTTCCTGGAAGAACGAAGCGCGCAGGCCCTGGCCCGCATGGCGCTGGCGGCGTACCGCTTCCTCCAGCGCAGCCGCCCCGACCGGGTGGACGTGGAGGTGGTGAATCCAGATGTGGACTCGGAGGGGTGGTTCGCTCCGGTGACGGTGGTTCGCACCAACGTCTCCGAGCGGCCGTTCATCGTGGACACCATCCGGGAGTACCTCCACGCCCAGGACCTGGCCATCGAGGTCTACATCTACCCGGTGCTCCGGGTGGAGCGAGACGAAGACGGCAACATCCTCAACGTCACCGGCGCCGAGGGCGAGTCCGGGATGGAGTCGCTGGTGCACTGCGAGATCACCCGGGTGAACGATCCGGCTCGGTTGGAGTGGCTCCAGGAGGCCATCGCCGAGCGTCTTCAGGATGTGGTCTACGCCACCGACGACTTCCAGAAGATGCTGTCCGAGGTGGATCGGACAGTGGAGATCCTGGAGGACGTGGGCGAGCGGTTTCCGCGCTACGCCGACGAGGTGAACGAGATCCAGGACTTCCTGGAGTGGCTGAGGGACGGGGGCTTCGTCTTTCTGGGGTATCGGGGCTACGACATCGTGGAGTACGAGGGGAAACCGTGCATCGCGATGGAGCGCGGCTCGGGCCTGGGCGTTCTCCGCAAGGAGGATGAGTCCACCTTCGCCGAGCCGGTTCCGCTGAAGAGCCTTCCTCCGAACCTGCAGGAGATGGCCGAGGAGGGTCCGCTCCTGATCATCTCCAAGACCAACGCCACCGCCACGGTGCACCGTCGGGCCCGGATGGACTACATCGGGATCAAGAAGCTGGACGACGAGGGGAACGTGGTGGGCGAACGGCGCTTCATCGGACTGTTTACCTCGGAGGCCTACTCGGAGAAGGCCGAGCGGATTCCCATCCTGCGCCAGAAGTTGGATCGAATCCTGGAGGAGTCGGGCGTGCAGGCCGGATCGCACGACTACAAGGAGATCCACACGATCTTCAACAGCCTGCCGAAGGAGGAGCTCTTCCTCACCTCCACCGAGGAGATCGGCTCCGACGTTCGCACGGTACTCACCACCTTCGACTCGGACGACGTCCGGGTCACCCTCCGCCGAGATCCCCTTCTGCGGGGGGTGTCGGTCATGGTGATCCTGGCCAAGGAGAAGTTCTCAGGCGAGGTCCGCAAGCGGATCGAGGAAGCTTTCGTCGATATTTTGGAGGGCGAAGTCCTGAACTATCACCTGGCGCTGGGCGAGGGCGACCAGGCCCGCCTGCACTTCTTCCTGGCCGCCGACGCCGATCGCCTGGAGGAGGTGGCCACCCATGAGCTGGAGGAGGTGGTCCGCACCCTGATCCGAAGCTGGGCCGACCGCCTTCGGGAGGAGCTGGAGCGGGTGCGTCCGGCCGAGGAGGCCCGTCGGCTGGCCCGGACCTACGGCGAGGCCCTGAACCCGGAGTACAAGGCGGCCACCGACGCCGGGACCGCAGTTCAGGACATTCTCGAGCTGGAGGCCATGCGGGCCGAGGGTCGATCCGTAGCCATCGCCCTGTCCAACCCCCGGGCCCGACCGGCGGTGGCCGGTGGGGATCGGGTCACCGAGCTGAAGCTGTACCTGCGGGACGCACGGCTGATCCTCTCGGACTTCATGCCGATCCTGGAGAATTGCGGGCTCCGGGTGGTGGCGGTGACCCCCTTCGACATTCAGGGGAACGAGACGGTGGAGTCCATCATCTACTCCTTCGTGGTCCAGGGACCGGACCACGAGCCCCTGGACATTGAAACGGTGGGCAATCGCCTGTCGGAGATGATCCTGGCGGTTCGGAAGGGAGATGCCACGAACGACCGTCTGAACGCCCTGGTCATCACCTCGAATCTGACCTGGAGGGAGGTGGAGGTGCTCCGGGCCTACGCCTCCTTCGGGTTCCAGGTGGGGGCCGTACCCAGCCGACTTTCTCTGCCGGTGGCCCTGGAGCACTACCCGGAGTTGGCCCGGCTCCTCTTCGAGCTCTTCGAGGCCCGCTTCGATCCCGGTGGGCCGGCCGCGCCGGCGGCTCGCCGCGAGTTGGTGGAAGCCGTCCGGGCACGGGTGCAGGAGGCGCTGGCCGAGGTGTCGGGCCTGGCCGACGACCGGGCTCTTCGGCGCCTCACCAACCTCATCGAGAGCACCCTGCGGACGAACTACTATCGCAGTGGAGGACAGACCCCAACCCGGCGGTCGGGCGGGGTGCCCTACGTCTCCTTGAAGTTCGACTGCAGGCAGCTCGAGGGGCCTGCCGGCAGCCGGCTTCGCTACGAGGTCTGGGTGCGGTCGTCCCGAATGGAGGGCGTCCACCACCGGGGTGCCCGGGTGGCCCGGGGCGGGATCCGCTACTCCGACCGGCCCGATGACTTCAGGACCGAGGTGTTGGGGCTGGTCAAGACCCAGATGGTCAAGAACGCGGTCATCGTTCCTGCAGGCTCAAAGGGCGGATTCGTCACGCTCCGGGACCTCTCGCCTGAGCTCATGGCCGATGAGGCCCGGGAGCAGTACAAGACGCTCATTCGCGGGCTCCTGGACATCACCGACAACCTTCGGGCCGGTGAGAACGTGGCCCCGGAGCGGGTGGTCTGCTACGACGATCCGGATCCGTACCTGGTGGTGGCTGCCGACAAGGGGACGGCCACCTTCTCGGACATGGCCAACGACGTGGCGGCGGAGTACGACTTCTGGCTGGGAGACGCCTTCGCCTCGGGCGGGTCCAACGGGTACGACCACAAGGAGGTGGGCATCACGGCCCGAGGCGCCTGGGAGTGCGTCAAGCGACACTTCCTGGAGATGGGCAAGGACATCCAGTCCGAGCCTTTCACCGTGGCCGGCATCGGCGACATGTCCGGCGATGTCTTCGGCAACGGCATGCTGCTGTCGCGCTGCATCCGCCTGGTGGCCGCCTTCGATCACCGAGACATCTTCATCGATCCCGACCCGGACCCGGAGACCTCCTACCGGGAGCGGAAGCGGCTGTTCGAGATGGGGCGCTCGTCGTGGCAGGACTACGACCCCGAGCTTCTCTCCGAGGGGGGCATGATCATTCCCCGAGGTTCGAAGGCGGTGGAGCTGACCCCCGAAGCCCGTGAAGCTCTGGGCCTGGAGGAGGAAGAGGGGCCGCTGGACGGGGAGGCTCTCATTCGGAGGGTCCTTACCGCGCCGGTGGAGCTGCTCTGGAACGGGGGGATCGGGACCTACGTGAAAGCGAGCTACGAGACCCACACCGAGGCGGGTGATGCCTCCAACGACGCTGTCCGCGTCGATGCCGCCCAGCTTCGTTGCCAGGTGGTGGGAGAAGGGGGGAACCTGGGCTTCACCCAGCGGGCCCGCATCGAGTATGCCCTGGCCGGCGGCCGGATCAACACCGACGCCATCGACAACTCCGGCGGCGTGGATCTCTCGGATCGGGAGGTCAACCTGAAGATCCTCCTCCGCGGTGCCATGGACGAGGGACGTCTGGCTGAGGCTCGACGCAACGAGCTGCTCCGGGAGCTGGCAGGACCCGTGTCGAAGCTGGTCCTGCGGGACAACGAGTCCCAGAGCCTGGCGGTGTCGCTTGAGGAGCTCCGGTCGGTGGACGGAATCGACGACCTGCGGGACCTCATGTCGGGGCTGGAGCGAGCCGGACTCCTGGACCGGACGGCGGAGCACCTTCCCACATGGGAGGTTCTCGTGGAGCGTCAGGAGGAAGGCCACCCGGGCTTCACCCGCCCGGAGCTCTCCGTCCTGCTGGCCTACGCCAAGCTGCACCTCACGAGCCACATTCTGGGAAGCGACCTGCCCGACGATCCGGCCTGCCAGCAGTATCTGCGGGACTACTTTCCGCCGGCGGCCCTGGCCGAGGTGGGCGAGGATGTCCTGGAACAGCACCGGCTGCGGCGGGAGATCGTGGCCAGTCAGGTCACCAACGACCTGGTGGACCTGATGGGAGCCGGCTTCATTCACCGGATGATGAGGGGGACGGGCCGCAGCGCGGCAGAAGTGGCCCGGGCCTGGCTCATCGCCTCGCGCCTCATCGGATACCGGGAGCTGACGGAGCGTCTGACCCTCCACGACCGGGGTATGCCGCTGGACTCGGCCTACCGGTGGTTGTTGGGGCTGGGACGGGTGCTGGAGCGCACCAGCCGGTGGCTGCTTGGCAACGTCTCCATGGAGCGCAACACCACCGAGGTGGTGGAGGAGAACCTGAGCGGGCTGGCTCGGCTCCGGAAGGCGTTTCCGGACATCGTCTCGGGCGAGGACCGGCGGATCTTTGAGCGCCTGGTGGAGGAGATCCAGGGCGACGGCGCCGACGAGGGCTTCGCCCGCAGCCTCATCACTCTCCGCTTCCTGGACCAGCTCCTGGAGGTGCTCCGGGTGCACCGGCGCACCGGGGTGGACCCCCTGGACGTGGCCCGCACCTTCTACCGCGTCTCGGAGATCTTCTGGATTCCCTGGCTACGGCAGAGCCTCTTCGACTCGGCCGGAGACGACCGCTGGGAGCAGCGGGCCGCCCAGGCCCTGAGCGACGACCTCACCTGGGCCCACCAGCGGCTGGTGGGCGCGGTCATGGGTCTGCGCCTGACCACCGACTCGGTAGAGTCGGCAGTGGACGCCCTGGCCAGCGAACACGGCGCCCGGGTGAAGCGCTACCAGGACCTGATCCGGGAGATCGACGAGGAGGAGCGGGTGGGGCTGGCCGCCCTCACCGTGGCGGTCCGGGAGCTCATGGCGCTGGCCGAAGGCGTGGAGCTAGCCCGGGAGGGTGCCGAAGTCTGATCGGACGGTGGGGCGCGCCGTCGCTACCGCCGGACGGCTTCCAGCGCCTCGTCCACGTAGCGGTCCACCTGGGCCACCACCCTCACCGCATCGGCCCGGTCCTCGGCGGCGCTGAGCTCAGAGGCGAACCGGAGGAAGACCTGTCGGACCTCGTCGCGGCCCTGGCCGGCCTGCGACCGACGGGCGTCTTCCCTCTTGCGCCGGCGTCGACTCCGCTTGCGGGCTGGATCGGCCAGACTCTGGCGGCGCTTGACCTGTAGAGGAAACCGGGCGTTGAACTGTCGCAGCGAAAGCTTCTTGACCCCACTGTCCACCGCTTTGGCCCGCTCGAACAACTCGGCGGTGGCCACGTCCGGATCGGCATCCAGCTCCTTCTCCACGAACTGCATTACCTTCTTTTGGTCCAATTTTACTTCCTTGCGGGCCATGAGCGGCTCCATGTCATTGGGGTCTACGGGTTCGACGCGATGTACGAACCACGAACACTCCGACTGTCAGAGAATATGAGACAATAAATATCCGGACTGTCGGCCTGTCAATGTTCAGGGAGGTAACCCAACGAGTCAGGGGTCTCGGACGAAATTGAGACCCAGGTGGAGGGTGGGGCCCCGAATATCTTCAGAGTCGACGCCCGGCAGCGGGTCCGCGCCCAGAGTCGTGCGATACCCGGCCCCCGCTACCACGCCGAGGTTCGAGCGCAGTCCTCGTCGGTATTCCAGCGAGGGCTCCAGCACGAAGAAGTTGTCCACGTCGAGCTCGGCGTTTGCCAGCCTGGATCGCACCCGGGCGGTGCCCGCCCCCACGAGCAGCCCGGCACGCCACCCGTCCAGCCCCGACTCCCGCTCCGGTCCGTAGCGGAGGATCAGCCCCCCGTATCCCAGGGCCAGTTCGGATTGCTCAGCGGCACCCCGGGGTGAGACGTTGACCCGGCGAAGCCCCAGAAATCCTTCTCCACCCACTTCGAGGGAGGGAGAGAGGCGGAGTGCCATGCCCAGCCCCAGCATGGGCATGAACTGATCGACCACCTGGGACCCGGTGGGCCGCAGCGAGACGACGGCGCCCACCTCTCCGTCCGAGCCAAGTCCCGGAACGGACTGGGCCGCGGCGTCTCCCGGCGTCAGGAGCAGGACGGCGCCGGTCATCAGGACCAGGACGAGGTTCAGGGCTCGAGCCATGGGGCGGAGCGGTAGCGGAATGGGAGTGCGACGGCCAGGGGCAACGGACCTGGAGACGCCTGGAAGATAGAAGAGGTTACGGCAGGGGGCGAGGGTTCGTGACGGGGCGGTTGCCGAACGCCGTGGCTTCCCCAGGGTGGAGGTGCAGCCGGGTCAGCGGATCCGGAGCAGCACGCCCCGAAGGGAGGATGGCGGCGGTGCCCCACCTACGGACAGCTGCAGCGCTCCCTCGACCCCCGGGTCCAGGCCGAAGCGGAGGTAGGCGCTCCCTCCACCGGCCACCGACCGGGTGCGCTCGCCGGTGCCGGGCAGGGAGATGGTGGCCAGGGGGAAGGGCGGGTCCGACTCGCCGTTCTGCTGGTCCAGGGTCCGGAAAATAGAGACGTGATTCCAGCTCTGGTCCCGGTATCGGTCTGGCAGACCGGGAATCCGCGAGTCGGCATAGACCGCCACGCTCCAGTCGCTGAGCCAGGTGTCCAGGGTGGCGCCGCCCCCGAGGGTGTGGGCGAGGTTGTTCAGTCCGGTCCGGGGAGCGTCCACCAGTTGACGGAAGAGGGCTTTCTGGTCGCCGCCCCGCCGGTCGGCTGCGTACCGGAGAAAGTGCCAGGCCGCGCCGCGGGTGGTGAGCAGATCCTGGTCGCTGTAGGGGGAGCTGGAGTGGGGCCGTTCGATATACTGGCGGAAGCGCTGGGCGTTGGCGAGCTGGTGCCGATTGATGGCGTCGATGGCCCGGTTTCCCACCTCCTGCAGGCGGGGGACGTCCAGATCCTGTCCGGGCGAGAGCCCCGAGGCCCGGTAGAAGAGGAGCTCCTCGGCCATGTGCGAGAGTCCTTCATTCAGCCACACCTTCTCGAAGGGCTCGGGACTGCTCACGACGTGTAGGCGACGAGAGGCATTGATGAGGTGTTGCTGCTCATGGGCCAGGGTGGCCAGGATCACCCGGCGCACGAAGTCCACCGAGCGAACGTTGTCGCCGATGGTGCCCGAGGGGTCCGGCACCAGGAGGTAGAGGATCTCGGCCTCGTTGCTGTGGGGACAGGCCTGGAAGCGCTCCGTGCCTTCGGTGGGAAAGAGGTCGCGGGCAAAGAAGAAGCCTCCGATGAAGGTGTCGGAGTCGGCCTCGGTGAGCCGGTTCACCTCCTGGGTGAAAAAGAGGATCACGCGTCCGTTGCCGTCAATGTCCGAGGGCGCCCCGAAGGCGTCCTCCGTGAGAGGCGCCACCAAGGTGTCGAAGGCCGCCGCGAACTCCTGGTAGTCGCTCCGGGCGAAGCCGTCGGCTGGATTCAGCGTGTCGGCCACGACGATGGCCTGCGACGACACCGCCTCGACTCGTCCGGTCCGGTAGATGGGCTCCTCACAGGCCGGGGACCGGGCCCGGGCATTGAACCGAAGGAACTCGCCCACCTCCGGCAGCGTCGAGGCACTGGCCATGGGGACGGGGGCGGTGGTAGGGGCTCCGGCCCGGACCCGTCCTCCCAGCTCCTGCACCTCGGTTCGACGAAGCTCCAAGTGGTGCCGGTGGTCCGGGTGAGGCAGGGCCGCCGGACCGTGGTCGTGCGATGCGCTCCCGTGGGCGGGCACCAGCGAGGGGGTGGCGGTGGCCGGTGCGGCCGAGGCCAGGGGGCCCGGCTCCTGGCCGGGCGGGCGGAGCTCCCGGGACCTCAGATTCAGCCGCAACGTGTCGGCGGGTGCGCCGGTGGCGGCGTGGAGGACGAGCACGTACTCCGAGGTCGCCGACTCGTCAGGCGAAGGGCAGAGGAGCTGGAGGGCGCTTCCGGTGATGCTGATCCCTTCGCCCACCCCCAGGGAAGGCAAGGCCAGCTCCGGCGTGCACTCGTCCAGGAGCTCGCTGCCGGTTCCGGTAGGACCGGAATCGCATCCTGCCGCGCCCCAGACCAGGAGGAGCGAGAAGACGAGGCCGGAGGTACGCTTCACGGAGCCCGGAGGTAAGAGTGAAGGAGAAGGAAGCCTCCCGCTGTTACACGGTAGCAGGAGGGGGGGATCCCATGTCACCGAAGAAGAAGCCCGCGCTCAGCGTAGCTGCCTGGTTCCGTCTCGCCCCTCGGGATCACCACCGCCAGCGGCCAGCTTGCTATACGCGCGGCCGGCTCCTATATAGTTTTCCAAGGGCGTTTTCCTGTTGGGGTGCGTGAGAATCCGACGCCGCAACCTCCAGCCTGTCCCGCTCCTGAAGAGAAGGCCAGGCCCCGACGAGGCTGAGCCGAGCTGTCGGCCTGCGGCCGGTCGAGGTCACGCGACCCCTGCAACGCTCAGCTGTCGGCCGTCGCGTTCGATCACCGGATGCGGCCTGCCGAGCCTTCCTCCACCGGAGATGGGTCCGTGAGGAACCGCGCCGTCCTCCTGATGGGGATCGGTCTCCTCCACTGTGCGCCGGGAGGCGCGCAGGCCTTGCAGGCCGTCCCGGAACGCACCCCGGGCCACGTGGTCGGACGGGTGGTGGATGCCGACGGTGGGCACGGAGTAGCCGCCGCTACCGTCCGGAGCATGGACGTGGAGGGGAGTCGGGTGGTTACGGACGCCGACGGACGGTTCGGCCTCCTCGACCTCCTCCCCGGGGTCCACAAAGTGGAGGTGACGCACCTGGCCTACGGACGGTGGACGCACCTGGTGAACGTCCCCGAGGACGCCACCGTGGAGTTCGACGTTCGTCTGAGTCTCCATCCCATCGTCCTCGACTCCCTGGTCGTGACCGTGGACGTGCGGATCGGCCGCCTCCAACAGAACGGTGTCCTCGAACGCGAACGCCGCGGGTGGGGCTACCAGTTCTACGGGGACGAGGTGGATGGCTGGGAGGTTCGCCAGGTGCTCCAACGGGTCCCCGCCGTGCAGATGGTCCAGGGCCGCTCCGCTTTCGACTTGCGGGTGGCCTTCCGGCGTCCGCGCGGCCTATGTCGGCCCGAGATCTTCCTCGACGGCATCCGCCAACCCTTCGCCGACGGCGACCTGCAATCGGTGGTGGGCGGCATGGACCTCGAGGCGGTGGAGGTCTACCGGGGCAACGAGGTCCCTATGGAGTTCCTGACCCGCCAATACCCACCCTGTGGGGTGATCCTCCTCTGGACCCGGCGATTCTGACGGGAGGAGGCTCGCCTCTCCACTCCAGCTTGTCAATTGTCGCTGCTCAGAGGAGGGCCGCCGAAAGACGGTGACGCAGAGTCAACGGCCTTCTAGTCGGGACGGCCGGATTACCTACGCTGTCGCTTCGGTGGTCTCCGCTCGCTCCCTACGATCGCTCTCTCCGGCTCGAACCGGCGGACAGAAATCTCCTAAGTTGTAGTGAATGCGGTACTTGTCTTTTCCACTGTGACGAGTTGTGTGACAGGATCAGGTCGGGTTCCTGAGACATTGGGCGGAGGCGAGGTCCGCGTGGGCTCACCCCGCACCTTTCCGGAATCAAGGGCTATTGCGCCGGGCCCCTTGATGTCGCGGATATCAAGAGGTAGCCTATTGATCAAGGTCTGTCGGTTGCTGCCTCTTGAAGGAGTTCGACATGTACGATCTGTGGTCCTTCTTCGGCTTGCGGGAGAGCCCCTTTTTCCAGGACACCCTGGCACCCGGGAGCCCTTACCCCACCGAACTGTTCGTCGGGCGGAAGGCTGAGAGCGACCGGATCCTCCTGCACGTCGCCAGCTCGCCGTCAAGCCGGCAGGTACTTCACGGCCCGCCGGGGATCGGCAAGACTACGTTGGCCCAGCATGCGAAGGGACTCCTCTGGAAAGAGAACTACATCGTCCGCTGGCGCTC
>SLNQ01000118.1 GCA_007132965.1 Gemmatimonadota bacterium
GTCAGAACCGCCACTCCCGGAAGATGGTGCTTCCCAGCACGCTGACCCGGTCGGGCGTCTCGTGCCGGAGGGTGGGCACGGCGGGGAGGAAGCGCGGCCGCCAACTGGCGCGCCAGACCCAGCCGTGGTCCGTCTGGTACTCCACCCGCACGCCGGGGTGGACCAGGGTGGTACGGGCCTGCCCCGAGACGAAGAGCCGAGGCGTCACGTACCGTCCCATCTCGATCTCGGTGCCCCGGAGCACATCCACGAACTCGCCGGTGGAGATCTCGGCCGGAAACTCGGTGGGCTGGATGTGCAGCACGTCCAGGCCCAGTGCCTGCGCCGACTCGGCTTCCACCTCGGTGAGCATGGCCTGGAAGCCCACGCTGGCGAACTGCTGAGCGGCCCGGGCCGCCAGCGAGCCCACCAGGGGCCCCCCCGCGCTTCCCTGACCCGACAGCGACGATCCCTGCTGCTGCAGGAGGGTGCCCGCCTCGCGGCCGAAGACCACAAAGCTGAGGAGATCGGTCTGGGAAAGGGGCGGCTGAGCGGTGCTCTCCAACTCGGTCTCCAGCTCGTCCATCGTGCCCTCGAGGATGACCCGGATGTCGAAGGCCTCCCGTCCCGGCACCTGCACCTCCTGCTCGGCAGTAAGCCGGATAAACGGATTGAGCTCCTCCTCGGGCCCGAAAACCACCGAGCCCCGGGCCAGGTCGAACCGCCGGCCCATGAAGGCGTACTCACCCCGGTTGGTGTTGATGGTGCCCGTCACGCCGATGGCGTCCGGGCCGATGCCGTTCATCCGGACCCTCAAGGGGCCGACCCTGGGAGGCGTGAAGAGCTCCACGTTGGCCTCCATGGAGCGAAGCCACACGTCGCGGTCCACGTAGACCTCCACGTCCACGTGCAGGTTCTGCAACAGGGGGGTGGGATCGATGAGGGCGTCGCGAGCCGCCACCAGGCGGGGGTCCAGGCGCTCGAAGACCGCCGGATCCTCCAGGTTCAGGGGGCCGGGCTCCGCCATCTCTTCCGCCGTGGGGACGCGGATGACCCCCTGGCGGGTGCGGATCACTCCCGTCACCTCCACCGCCTCCAGGGGACCAGTGGCGGTCAGATCGGCGTCGACCCGCATCTGCACGTCCTGGGTGCCCATGATCCGGGTGTCCCTTGCCTCGAGAGCCAGGTCGAAGGCGGGCTCGGCCCTCCACGGCAGGGCCACCTCGCCGGTGATCCTGAGGGGCCCCCGGCTGCGGGCCACCAGCGAGTCCACCCGGAGCATCTCGTCCTGGAACCTCAGCGACGCCGCCAGGTCGGCCACCCGCACCCCCAGGGGCACCACGAACATGGTGGGGACGTCGGCGGTGAGAACCCCGTCCATTTCGGGAGCCTCGAAGGTACCGGCCACGGTGAAGGAGCCGTCCACCCGTCCCTGCACCGCCTCCACCTGGTCGGTGAGAGGGGCCAGGGACTCCAGGGCCAGCTCATCCATGCGCACGTCGAGGTGGATGGGATCGTCCAGGAGCCGGGGGTCGGCGGGCTCCACCAGGGCCAGGTCCAGGGGAAGCCGGGCCTCGGCCCGGAGCATGGTCTCGCCGGTGGCGGCCAGGACGTCCAACTCACCGCTGAGCCGGCGGTCGTCGTAGGTGAAGCCGGCGAAGACGTCGGGCAGAGGCCGGTCATCCATCATGAACTGGCGAAGAGAGGCCTCGCCCTGGAAGACGGGCCGGGCCATGCTCCCCCGCACCGGGACGTCCAGGTCCACCTGGCCGGTGACGGGCGTCGGCTGCTGGAGGAGCGTGGCCAGGTGCGCAAACTCCAGCGCCTCCACCCGGAGGTCCAACCCGTCCCGGTCCTCGCCCGTCCCCTCACGGGAAAGTCGCCCGTGGAGGTGGATACGCCCCTCCGGATCGCCCTCCAGGACGAGATCCCGGAGCTCCAGCCCCCGGGCGTCCCAACGGACCAGCGCCGGCGCCTCGAGCCGGTAGCCGTCACCGGCCACCTGCAGGTCCATGCCCTGAAGCTCCACCTGTCCGAGCTCCTCCCCCACCTCCAGGACCGCGTCGGCCGTAACCTCCGTGTCGTCGTCCTGCTCCAGGGCCAGCGAGACGTCTGCGCGGTGACGCGTGGGAAGCTGTACGGAGAAGGCTCCGTCGGCCTGGTCAGCCACCACCCCGCTTCCCCGGTACCGGCCCTCCAGCGCCAGCCGCTGGTAGCCGAAACCCTCCAGGAGCAGCTCCTCGGCCCGAAGCTCCAGGGCAGCGACAGGGTTGGGGCCACCCAACCCGCCGACGGTGTATTCGGCGCCGACCTCCCCCACGTGATTGCCCCGCACCAGGAGGTCGGCGGCGGTGAGCTCCCCCTCCAGCTCCATCCGTTCCACGTTGCCCCGGAGCGTGCCGCCGGCCTCCAGGGTGCCGCCCAGGGCATCGCGGCGCACGCCCACCAGCCCCAGGGTGTCGGCGGCCTCCGGCAGGGCCGGTCGCTCGCCGGTGGCCAGGTACTCCACCTGCGCCGCCCGAGCGGCGTCCAGCAGCTCGCGGTGTCGCTCCGCCACCGCCGCCTCCTGCACCGCCGGCCGAGGCTCCACCACGTCCGGGGCGTCATCGGCCAGGAGCGGAGCGAAGGCCTGGAGCGAATCCACCTCCAACCGGTAGCCGAGGGCGCCCTCCCGCCCGCCGGTGAGGCCGAAGGCGCCCTGCAGCTCCGCCCGGCCCGCCCGGGTCTCCACCGAGAAGGCGTCGGCGTGCAGAAGACCGGCGTCGAGGGCCAGCTCCGCCTGCAGCGCCAATCCTGCCAGGGGGCCGGCAGCTTCCTCGCCCGCCTCGTCCACCAGCTCGGCCACGAGGCGTGCATCGGCGGTGGCGGGGTCCGTCCCCCGACCGTCGGCACTCAGTGTTCCGCTGATCCGGGTGGCCTCCTCCGCGCGCCTCGAGAGAGCCGCCAGGTCCACGCCGGTGAGCTCGGCCCGGATGTCGTAGGTGATCTCCCCGTCGTCCTCGCCGCCAGCCTGCCGCTCTCCGAAGCCCACGAGCCCGGCCGACTCCAGCGCCCCTTCCTCCGGCAGCTCCAGTGCGGCGCGGAAGGCCAGCTCCCGGGGCGTGCCTTCCACCTCGAGTCCCCCGCTCACGCTTCCGGTGAGCTCGGCTTCGGGGGCGAAGCGCCCCACCGTCACCAGCGACACCTCGTCCAACTCCAGCTCGGCGCGGACCCGCCCCTCGTCCGCCGTGGCCACCTCGCCCTGGCCCGCGATCCGGGAGCGCTCATCCTCTTCCCGGTGCATCAGCTCGGTCCGGAAGGCGAGACCGGTCTCCGCGTTCCCGTCCAACCGCACCGGCCCCTCCACTTCGCCCCGCACCGGCAACTCCCCCGCCACGGCCTCCAGGAGCGCCACCTGGAGGGGCTCGAAGATCACCTCGAAGTCGCGGAAGGCCGGCCCTTCGGTCGCGGCCACCTCTCCCTGGGCCTGGATCCGGCTCGCTCCGCTGGCGGGGTCGTCCAGCGACAGGTCGCTCGCTACCCGGAGCATCCCCGCCGGCGGCCCCTCCAGTCGCACGAGGCCCGAGAGAGTGCTCTCCGCCGGCACCTCCTCCAGGTGGTCCCGCAGGAGGGCCAGCTGCACCCCATCGAGCCCCACCCGGAGATCCATCAGCCGCAGTTCGTCGCCGTAGTCCACCCCACCTTCGGCACTGAACCCGCTGGTCCCGGCCACCGGGTCGCGGTGGGTGAAGGCGCTCTCCACCTGCAGGGGACCTCCCACCGGACCGTCCAGCGTGGCGAATCCCCGGAGGGCGCCGCCGGCGGGCACCCGGGGCTCCAGCACCGCCAGGAGGTCCGTCTCCAGGGGATCGAGGCGAAGGGTGAGCCCGGCAAGCCTGGGCTCCACGGCATCGGGCACGAAGTCTCCCTCCAGCACGAGCCGGCTCGTGCCTGCGGCCTCGTCGTCGAAGCGGAGCTCGGCGTCCAGCTCCAGGGGGCGGACCTCCGGGGAGGCGGA
>SLNQ01000400.1 GCA_007132965.1 Gemmatimonadota bacterium
CCCGGGAGACGCTCCTGGAAGTCGGCCACCGACTGGCTGGCCAGGAGCACGATGACCCCGATGATGGCCACGTCCACCAGCACGGCCAGGAGAATGGCCAGAGGCGCCGGCACTCCCTTCCCCTGAAGCCAGAACATGACCGGCAGCGAGAGGATGGCCAGGAAGAGGGCCAGGGAGAAGGGGAGGAGGATGGGGGCACCGGCACGGAGGCCGGCCACCACCACCACGGCGGCCGCCAGCACCATGAGGAACCGGGCGCCCGGTCCCCACTCCATGCGCATTACACTCACCGCCTGGTCCCCTTCCGGTTGCAATTCCCCGTGACGCCGGGGGCCCCGCCACGATGACGGTGGGGCTCCGGCCAGGCCTCACTACCCCTCGGCTTTCCGGGGAGGTTCCCGGATCTCTGCGGGAAATTCCGTCCGGAACGCCGGAAATGGGCCTCGCGCCTCTCCTGTTGCACGAACCGGACCACCGGAACCCCGCTCCGCCGACGGGGTGCCCCGAGGTGCCGGGTCATCCGTCCACGCGCCCCGCACCCCCTCACACGTCATGTCTTCCCGAGAGTCCAGACGCATCCCCTCCGACGACCGCACCCTCCTCCGGCAGTGCCGGGTCGATACCTTCCGGGCCGGCGGAAAGGGGGGCCAGCACCAGAACACCACCGAGAGCGGAGTGCGCCTCACCCACCGACCCACGGGGATCGTGGTCACCGCCAGGGACGAACGCAGCCAGCACCGGAACCGGAAGATCGCCCTGGAGCGCCTCCGCGACGAGCTGCGGCAACGCTACCGGAAGCGGAAGAAGCGAAAGAAGACCCGGGTGCCCCGGCGCGAAAAGGAGAAACGGCTCCGGAACAAGAAGCACCGGGCCCGCAAGAAGAAGCTCCGCAAGCCGCCGAAGCGGGACGACTAGAAGGCCGACTTCAATCCTGTCGGGCCACCCGCTCCATGAAGGCCCGCTCCTGGTGGTTCAACGAGGAGATCCCCGAGCCCCGGGCCTTCTCCATGATCCGCTCGTACTCTTCCCGGTTCAGGGGATGAAGTCCTTGGGGATCCACCGCCTGCCACCGCTCCAGGTCCCGGCCCGACGGCTGGGTGGGGGCCTGCGCCTTCTTCACCTTCCGCCTGAAGCGCGCCCCCGAGCTGTAGCGCTCCAGGAGCTTCAGATAGAGCCAGCCCCCCACGAACCCGCCCAGGTGGGCGAAGTGGGCCACGCCGCCCACCGCCCCGCCCAACCCGGCCCAGACCGAGAAGACCGCCAGTCCCACCACCAGGACCCGGGCCTTCAGCGGGAGTACGCCCCAGATGTAGATCTTCTCCTCGGGCCAGTAGCGGGCAAACCCCAGCAGCACGCCGAAGACCGCTCCCGAGGCCCCCACGATGATGGCGAAGGGGGTGAAGAAGGAGAGGAGCCCACCCACCGCCCCGCTCAGCAGGTAGAGGCCCAGGAAGTGGCGGCCCCCGATCCGGTCCTCCAGGCGGGGCCCGAAAAAGAAGAGCCCGATCATGTTGAAGAGCAGGTGCCAGAAGTTGGCGTGCAGGAACTGGTAGGTGATGATGGTCCAGGGTCGCACCAGGCCCAGCGCCGGGATCCACCCGAATTGCCGGAAGACCACCTCCGCGTATGGGGCGGCCACAAAGTAGACGATGACGTTGAGGACCAGGAGCCGGGTCACCCATGGGGTCATTGCAAACAGCGGACGAACTCCTTGTCGTGCGGTTCGAGCGATCTGGAACGGCGATGGGATTATCGCCCGAGCGGGCGGTGTGTGCAATGCGGCGTCCGCCCCACGTTCCCATCAGACTTCGGCGACACATCACTACTCCGCCGAGACTGCACTCCGCACCCCCGCCCCCTCGCCCGTGAGCGCCTCCACCTGCTCCAGCCGTCGGCAGCCGCCCCGGAGCTCCAGGTTGCTCAGGTACAGCTTCTCCACGCCCCGGGCCGCCAGGGCTCTGAGGGTCCGGGCACAGATCTCCTCCGCCGAGGCGCCCCGGTCGAACTCCGCCAGCACCTCCTCCACCGGCACTGGGAGGAAGCGCGCCAGCCGCCGCAGGGTGTCCGGGTTGGGGCTCCGGTAGAAGAAGACCCCGAAGAGCCCAGGGGTCTCCAGGCCCCGGCGCTCCGCCTCCTCCAGGAATCGGTCCACCGGCGCCATGTCGTGGTGCGAGACCACCTGGGTAAGGAAGTAGTCGGCGTGATGGGCCTCCTCCAGGAGCAGCCCCACCTGCTCCACCGGGTCCCGGTACGGGTTCACCCAGGCGCCCAGGGGGAGACCGCCGGTCCGGCCTCGGAGGCGCTGCCGCAGATTCCGCGAGCGAGGAAGGCAGCGAGGTGGGCCCACCGAGGCGTCGCCCCCGGTGACGGTGAGTCCGCCGAGTCCCCGGGCCACCGCTCGCCGGGCGAAGAGGTCACAGTATTCCAGAGTGTGCTTGCAGGTCAGAAACGGGATCACGCCCGAGAGGTCGGCGTCGGACCCCAGGTTGGCCGCCAGCACCCGGAGGCTCTCCTCCTCGGGCCGGCCCACGGCGTCGTCGGTGAAGAGGACGAAGCGGTCCGCCGCCAGGAGGCGCCGCACCTCCCGGTCCAGGTCGATCCACGCCTCCAGCGACCGCCCCGCGTCGAGACGGGCCGGCGGCGGACGCAGCTCCACCGCCCGAACGGGCTCCGGACCCCGGAGTGCCTCGAGGAAGCGCGATCCGGCCCGCCGCTGCCCTTCCTCCGGCGCCCTCACGAGGTCTCCACCGCCGCAGCGGCGCTCCCACGGGCCCGCACCTGCGCCCGGACCCGGGCCACCACCTCCAGGGCCAGCTCCACCCGTCCCCGGGGGCTGGCCACGTGGATTCCCTGGATCCGGGGGAGGAGGGCCTGGGCCGCCTCCACGGCGATCCGGATCCCTTCCTCCCGGGCCGCTTCCGGCCCCCGGCCTTCCGCCTCCCGCAACCGGTCCACCACCTCGGCCGGCACCCGTACCCCGGGGACCTCGTTGGCCAGAAACTCCGCGGTCCGGGACGAGTCCAACGGCCAGAGCCCGGCCACCAGGGGGATGCGCCCCTCCGCCCCTCCCCCTTCGCCCCCGAAGGCCCGATCCACGAAGCGGGTCACACGTCGGGGGTCGAAGACGGGCTGGGTTACGGCGAACTCGGCTCCTGCGTCCACCTTCCAGTGGAAGCGGCGGTGCTCCCGCTCCAGGTCCGCCGCTCCCTGGTTCAACACCACCCCGATGACGAAGCGGGTGGGCGGCTCCACCGGGTGTCCTCCCGGATCCACCCCCGCGTTCAGATGCCGCAGGAGGTTCGTGAGCCCGATGGAGTCGATGTCGAAGACGGCGGTGTGCTCCGGATACGGCCCGGCCGGAGAGAGGTCGCCGGTGACGGCCAACAGGTTCCGGACTCCCGAGGCGGCGGCGCCCATGAGGTCGGAGATCATCCCCAGCATGTTCCGGTCGCGGCAGGCGTAGTGGACCAGCACGTCGAGCCCCGTCTCACGGGCCACCAGAATCCCCGCCGGAAGGGAGGCCATGCGAAAGGTGCCCCGAGGCGCGTCGGGGATGGAGACCACGTCCACCCCGGCCAGGCGCGCCCGGCGGGCGTCGGCCAGCAGCGACGCCGGATCCCACCCCCGGGGCGGCACCAGCTCCAGCGAGGTCACGAAGCCCCCCTCTGCCAGCCGCCGGCCCAGGGGCGAGCGCTCGCCCAGGGAAATGGGCTCCCGTGCACGGATGGCCGGGGCCGGCGGAGCAACTCGCCCCGCCCGTGCCGATGTCGCCGTCTCCGCGGCCTCGCCTTCTCTCCCGGGAAGCTCCGGGTCCGCCTCCAGGAGGGCCTCCCCGATGCGGAGAATGTGCTCCGGCGTGGTGCCGCAGCAGCCTCCCACGAATCGGGCTCCCGCCTCCACCATGCGCCGGGCGTAGCGGGCCATGTACTCCGGGCGGGCCAGGTACATCTTCCGGTCGCCCACCGTCCGGGGCAG
>SLNQ01000199.1 GCA_007132965.1 Gemmatimonadota bacterium
CCCGTTGTGTACCTGGAGTAGTCCGAACAGCATCAGCCACCTCGGTTGGCTTCGCGGAAGGAGCCGGGGTGTGGAAGTAGGTGGTCTCCAACAAACCACGCCCCCGGCGGCTCCTCGTCAAATTCGAGGGTAGCCTTCGGGGGCGTGGGCTGCAAACCGAGTCAGTGAGGAGTGAGCCGGCGTTCCAGCGAGACCGTCTCCGGGATGGATACGAATTCCCCGTAATCCGCCTCGAGTTGCCGCATGCTGGCTCTGAGGAGCGCCTCGATCAGGAAGGGGTTGTGGGCCGCCGAGCCGGGCATCTGCGCCAACTGCATGTTGAACAACGAACCATCCGCGCTGGTGAAGCGGTCGGGGTCCCCGAACTGATCGTCGGGAATCTGGTCGAGCATCTCGCCGATATCCTCCGCCAGGTCATTGATTCGACCTTCGGCCACGATAAGGGCCGAACGAGCCGCCGCCTCCGAACCGTGGCACCCGTCGGTGCAACTCCGGAAGGAGCGGTCGGTGAGCCCGCAGTCGGCCTCGCCTGTGGGCAGCCCGTCGTCGTCGACGCAGGGGATGGCCTCGAAGGTATGGCCCGTGCTCCGGAAGACGAAGTCTCCGGTCTCCGGGTCCTGCATCTCGAAGTCGGTGACGTGACAGCCGGCGCACATCCGCGGGTTGGCCTCGGAGCCGTGGGTACCCAGAATCTCACCGGGCCGGAACTCGAGGTTTGGCGGATGCCACCCTGCGGTTCCCAGCAGAAGCGGGCCTTCCGGGGCGTGGGGCCCACGGAACTGCCCACCCGTGATGCTGCCGAGATCTGGCTCCCCTCTCTGGTTGTGGCACTTCATGCAGAGGTTCTGCTCCAGGTCGGCGGCATCCAGAGCGAATCGCAGCTGCCCGTCGTGCCTTCCGTCGTGGGGGTCGTGGCACACCGCGCAGGTGATGGCCTGCAGCTCGGCCTGGTCCTGCGGTGAGAAGATGCTCTTGACCCCCCAGGCCCTCAGGGCGCCCTTGCCCTCGTGGCAGGACTGGCACTCTGGGCGGCCTTGGGGGAAAGGGTTCATGTCGCCGTGGGACGAGGCCGCCCACTCCTCGGCGAAGGGGCGGTGGACTCCGGAATGGCAGTCGGCGCAGGCCTGGTCGGCAGCGGCTCCCAGTCCGATGGTGGCCAGGGGTTGGCTGCCGGGCGCGTCGGGGACGGTGACGTGGTCGAGGCCCGGTCCGTGGCACGCCTCGCACTGGACATCGTAGTAGCGGGGGTTTCCGGTGGCGGTCCAACCTGCGTCACCCTCGACGGGATTTCCCCGCTCGGACACCGTGTGGCACGCCTCGCAGAAGGCCCGGGGGTTGGGGCTGTCTGCCAGGGTGGCCCAGGCGTCGGCATGGGCGGTCTCGCTCCAGCGGGCCTGCTGGCTCACGTGGCAAGCCCCGCAGACCGTCCGCTTGGCCTCCGCATCGGAGTAGCCCACGAAGCCCTGGGCCCCTGCCGGCGGGTCGTCAAAGAGCGGGCGCTCCTCAAACACCACCCGTTCGTCCACGCACGCGCCGAGGACCAGGATGGCGAAGAGGGCCATGAGCCCCAGGGGCCCTCGGATCGACGAGATTGTGTCCATGGCGGGTTCTCCGGGTCGAATGGGTTCGCAACCATCATAGAAGAGGATGCCGCTTTCTCGCAAGCTGACGAAATGTCCCTCTGGGAGGTGTTGAGAGAGTATGTATTTCAAGGGCTCTGGACGTGCGGGACGCGGACGTGACGAGTTGACCCATTTCCCCGTGCGACCAGGGAGGAATGGGTAGAAATGTCCCGACTCTCGGTCAGCGGTGGAAGCTGTGTGAGGGCACCGGAGCCCATTGGAGTGATTCGGCCCTACAAGAGCCGAGCCGCATTTTTCCGGTTTCGCCGCCAGTGGGATGTGCCCGGGGTAATGAACCCGGTCCGCACGGGGGCGCCGTCCGCAGCCCCCCGGACCCGTCCGGTCTCGTCCGGACCCCTTCGACTGATGGATGCGGTGCACTACTTTGAATGATCGAATCCTGGACGCATTCCGGACCCCATCCCACGGAGAGCAGACGATGCCCGTGCCGAACGAACCCACACTCCAAAGTCCCCTCGTCCCACCTAGACTCCGGGACCTCCGGATGCTTCTGGCAACGGTCACGGCGGCCCTCCTCCTCCTGGGATGTGGAGACGGAGATTCCGACCGGGTTCCCCTGGGCGGTGAAGGGGCGTCCCCCAGCCCGGAGGAGATCGAGGCTCTTCCGAGAGAGATCCAGGCGCAGCTGGACTCCGGAAACGCCGCCTTCCGGGTCCACGACTACAATGAGGCGCTGCGTCATTTCGGAGTCGTCACCGAGGAAGCCCCGGGGCTGGCGGCCGGGTGGTACGGTCTGGGGATGACCCACGGAGCCATGGGGAACTCGGAAGCCGCCGACTCGGCCATGATGCGCGTCCACGAGCTGGCGCCGGAGGTTCCCCTGGAACACCCGGGTTCCTCGGCACCTCCCAATCCGCATCCGGCTCCCCGCTCCGAGGCGGACGGTGAAGGGGCGGCCTCCTACCCCTACTGAGTCCGGATCTCGTGCCGGGCCATCGACGGGTTCATTCGCCGATGACGTACTCGAAGGCCCAGAGAGCGGCGGTGAAGAAGATGAGGTTGAAGGCCACGAGCATTCGAATCCAGCCGCCGCCGTCTCCCATGGCGTCGCCTTCCATGAAGGCGGTGGTTCCCTGGACCGCCGCCAGGAGGAGGGGAATCAGCATGGGGAACAGCAAGAGGGGCAGGAGCACGTCGCTGGCCCGGGAGCGGCTGGAGATCGCCGCGTAGAAGGTTCCCAGGGTCACGAATCCGAAGGTGCCCAGGGCCACGATGAAGGCCAGGCCGGGTAGCGCCTCCAGCAGGGGGACGTGGAAGAGCACGGAGGCAAGGGGGAACACCACCGCCTCCACCAGCAGCACGATGGCCAGGTTGGCCATGAGCTTTCCCATGAAGATGGCCCGCCGGCTTCCCGGGTAGGTGAGAAGGGCCTCCAGGCCGCCCCCCTCCAGCTCCAGCTGGTACGAGCGGTTGAAGACCAGGATCCCGCTCAGCAGAATGGTGAGCCAGATGACGCCGGCTCCGGCATCTCGCAGGTCCTGTGCGTCGGGACCGAAGGCGAAGGCGAAGAGGAGGAGGGCCGTTCCGGCGAAGAGGATCACGGCCAGGACATTGGAGCGGGCCCGCCCTTCCGCCAGGAGGTCCTTCCAGGCCACCGCCAGGGCCCGGCGAGCTTCCACCTTGAGTCCTCTGTTCACCTGGGAAGACTCCCGGGCGCCGTTCCCGCCGATACAGCCGGGTCGCCCCCCTCCCAGAGGCGACCCCTGTCCAGCGTCAGCACCCGGGTGGTGATCTCGGCTCCGGAGTGCAGGTCGTGGGTAGCCAGCAGGACGCCTCCGCCCCTCTCCAGCACCGTCCGGATCGTGTCGTTCACCAGCTCGACCCCGCTGGGATCCAGGCTGGCGTAGGGCTCGTCCATGAGGAGGAGTGCGGGAAGTGAGACCAACACTCGCCCCACCGCCACCCGCCGCCGCATGCCCGCCGAGAACCGCCGTACCCGGGTGGCGGCGTGGTCGGCGAGCCCCACCGACTCCAGGATGGAGTTGATCCGCTCCGGGTCCGGCTCCATACCCCGCATGAGGAGGGCAAAGCGGAGGTTCTCCGCCGGGGTGAGATCCTCGTAGAGGGCCGGTGAGTGGCCCAGGGTGCCCACCCACTCCCGAACCGTCCCGGCCTCGTCCAGCAGACTCGCCCCCCTGACGCGGCCGCCACCCCTGAGGGGCCTCAGGAGGGTGGCGGCGATGCGGAGGAGGGTGGTCTTTCCGGCTCCGTTGGCTCCCATGATGGCCACCGCCTCGCCGGAGGCCACGGTGAGGTCCAGGCCGCGGAGGACCCAGTGGCGACCGAAACGGTGGGCCACCCCTTCGAGCTCCAGGGGAGG
>SLNQ01000019.1 GCA_007132965.1 Gemmatimonadota bacterium
CGTCGAGTCCTCCATTCCGGTTCGAGTTGAAGGCCAGCGTCGAGCCGTCAGGCGAGTAGAGGGGACGCGACTCGTGGGCCGAGTGCGCCACCAGGATCCGTGCCGCTCCCCCCTCCGCCGAGACCGTCCAGATGTCGCCGGCCGAGACGAAGGCGATCTCCGATCCGTCGGGTGAGATGCCGGGCTCGTACAGGGAGGGCACGCCCTGGGCCGACGCCTCCTGGACCGACACCCCGGTGATTCCCCCGGCGATGAGGATAGCCACCCCGAAGGCGGCGGTCAGGCGACCCGTGCGGAGAGGGTACGGCAGGGAGGCGGCCCGGCGGAGCCAGACGACGGAACCACGAAGCATCGGACTCTCCTGTGCAGACGTTGATCTGAAGGCGACGCTTCGAGGCGCCGGTCCGGACCCGGAAGGGCGGACCGAGCGAGGCCTTCTGGACTGAGAACGGCAACGTATTCGGCGCCCGGAAGGCGGGCAAGGCGGGGGGCCTGCTGCTGCCGGGGGGGCCGCTCCTGGCGAGGGGGCTGTTCCCGGCCGGGTGCCCGCTCCTGGCTCGAGGCCCGCTCCTGCTGGAAGCCGTCTGACCGACAAAAATTCCCCTCGGAGTGACATAGTAGTTGCCCTTTGGGGAAGGTTGGCCTGTTTTCAGGCTACATTTCCCCACCTGACCTGCCAGCCGGCACTGAATGGGGAATTTTAACCTATGCCGGGCCCCGCAGACCGCGCTCCGTGCACACCCCAGCCATTCAGGCCGAGAGGGCGGTCCCCCACCACCATGAGGGTGACAAGCAGGGTCACCACGACCCAGAGGTCTGATGGGAAAGTAGGGCGAGCCGCGGTGCGCGCGTCACAATCCAGCCGTCTCGTTCGTTTATGTCATGGTGGTATGATTCTCTCTTCCAACTCGCAGGTTGCCATGAGCCACCTCAAGGCCGCTTACTCTCTGGGGTTCGCCTTTATTCTGGCGACCTTTCTTGGCTGCACGAACCCTTTCGGTCCCGAGCGCCAGCCTGAGCGCGAGTGGGAGCGTCAAGTCGGGGCGATCGAAATCGGAGGAGCTCAAGAGCCTCCTATCGAGCTGCCTGACACGGTCGAACAGGGAGTGCCGTTCGCAAGCACTGTCGTGACCTTCGGCAGTGGCAATTGCGTCCGGGCAGATGGCGCGGATGTCGACGTAAGCGGCCTCACAGCGCATATCACACCCTACGACCTCGTGGCGATCACCGGGGTCTGCACGGATGACCTGGCGCCGTACCCCCGCGAGGTGACGCTCCAGTTCGATGAGGTGGGAGAGGCTACTGTGTGGGTGCACGGCCGTACGCTCCTGGGCGAGCCGACGCAGTATGAGGCTCAGCTCCTGGTCCTCCCCGGAGAATGACGCGGTTCACGCCGCCAGCATCGGGGAATATCCTGCCTATTGCGTGCGCGCCCCAGCCATTCAGACCGAGAGGGCGGTCCCGACCACGATGAGGGTGACGAGCAGGGTCACGACGACCCAGAAGAACGCGCCGACGGCGAGGGTGGCCTCAACGCCCTCGTCCGCCCGCCGGTCCAGATCGGACGAAGGCGCGGACCGGGGCTCCGGGCGCGACAGGGCCGCGATGAGAAGCGCCAGGACCAGGGCCCCCATGGCAAAGGGAAGCCAGGCGATGCCCACGGCCATCGGTCCCACCGGGGTGGTCCACACGCCCGCCGCCCAGGCGCCCAGAAACACCACCAGGAAGAACCATCCCACTCCAGCCCACGGTCCGGTCCGCCGGAGCACCAGGCTGAAGAGAGCCACTACCACGGCCGCGGCGATGAAGGCCACCACGAACTCTCTGAAGAACATCTTCCCTCCCCTCCGTTGAGAGCAATGCCTGCGCGCAGTAGGAGAGGTGTGTCTCGCCCCCCCTTTCTCCGGCTCGCCGACACGCACGATGCCGGACATTGCGGGTCCTTGAGCCGGGCGACCCACCAATCGGTCCTCACCGGGTAGTATCGGCCCACACGCCGCGTTCCGCCAGCCGCCTGATGAGCCTAAGGCAGTCAGGGGTTCCCCCATGACGCGGCTCCCGGCACCTGGCTTGCCGCCGCTCCCGGACCGATGTATGCTCGTCGTGCCCCCAACGAACCCCCCGGAGGTACCATGCCGCGTCCTGTGAAGTCCGCTTCCTGGCCTCTCGCAACGGCGGCCGTCTTGGCCTTCGGCCTCCTGTGGGCCTGCGAGGCACCGGCCCCGGACCCAGACGTCGACGACGTCCAGCGTCAGGTCCAGGAAGCTCGCGAGCGACTGCAGGTCAACGAGGGCGGACAGCTCGTCCTCCGGGCCATCGAGGCCCACGGCGGACTCGAAGCCTGGTACCGGGCTCCCACGAGCTCCTATACCTGGGAGTACGCCAACGTGGGAGCCGATCTCCGGTTCAAGTCGTTTCTGGTGGCCGACAACCGGAGCCGGGAGGTCTACCATGACCTCTTGCTCACCGGCTCCTGGGATGACCCGGACCCGGTGGACGCCCGCTTCGCGTGGGACGGGGAGGAGGCCTGGATCCACCCTCCGGAGATCGAGCAGCCCAATCCCAGGTTCTGGGGCATCTCGGGGTACTACTTTCAGCAGATCCCCTTCGTGCTGGCCGATCCGGGCGTGAACTACGAGCTCCTGCCCGACGAGGAGCTGGACGGCACCACCTACCAGATGGTGCGCTGCTACTTCGATGCAGGAGTCGGCGAATCCCCCGGCGACTCCTACACCCTCTACGTGCACCCCGAGACCGGACGGGTCGAGGCCATCCGCTACACCGTGTCCTACGGCCGGGATGTGCCCCCGGGCGCCGACCTGCCGGAGACCCTCTTCTACTACGACGACCACATGACGGTGGACGGGCTCACCACCGCCACCAGCTACCGCGGATACGAGTTCACCCAAGCCGGTGCCCGGGGGGAGTTCCGCAACGAGGCGTTCGCCGACAGCATTTCCTTCCAGCGACCCTTCGATCCCGCCCGCATGGAGCCACCGGACGACGCCCGATACGTTCCGCCTCCAGGAAGTCGATAAAGCAGATCAGGCTCCCTCGTCCAGCGCCCAGCTGAGTTGCGACCCGATCCGGACCTTCTCCTTCGACTCGCGCCCCGTCCGCACCACGGCGTAGAGGATCGCTACGAAGGCAAGGCCCACGGGGGCCAGCACCAGGGTATCCGCCCCCTCACCGCGGATCCCGGCCACCCACCGGACGGCCACCAGTGCCAGGGCGGCCAGAGGGACAAAGCGGAAAATCCGGGAGAACCGCACACCCTGACGCCCCCGCTCCTCGAGGCGCTCAGCCAGCTCCCTGATCCGGCCATTCTCGAACAGGTGCCGGTCCGCGTGGTCCATGCGATCCGCCAGCGCGACGGGGTCCACCCCAGGGGGGAGGCGCTCCTCCTCCGCTTCGAGGGCTACCACCCAGGCCCGTGCGGCGGACCTGTAGAGCCGACGGCTGTCCACCAGGAGCCGAATGGGGACAAGCCCGAAGATCAGAAACAAAGCGACAAACCCGAGGACAACCGCCAACGGACCCAGATCGAAGATCAGGAGGGCAAAGAGGACGTAGGCGACGGGGAGGAACTGGAGAGCGACGAGGAGACCTACGATCGTCCCGTACCGCCGCCGCGCCCGCTCGAGCAGGCGCTTGGTCATGTCGCGGTATCGGCCCTCTCTGAACAACCGCTCCTCCTGTGCAGAGAACTGGTCCCGTAGTGGAGCCAGTTCCCGCCGGACGAAGTCGAGCGCCTCTGGGGTCCTGGAGTCCATGGCCGTCCCTCCCGGCATGCGCGATGCAGTCCGTCATTCCCTCGAATGCAGCGACTGCATCACCCCGGTGTCAAGGCCCGGAGAGCTGGACCTTGCCGGCGAGATCAACCGGTCAGAACTTCTCCCCCTTCGCCTCTCGAATGTGGCTGCCCACCGGACGGATCCGGGTCCACATGGTCCAGA
>SLNQ01000186.1 GCA_007132965.1 Gemmatimonadota bacterium
AGACCAAGTACAAGGACGAGCCGGAGCGGATGCAGAAGGAGCTCATGAAGCTCTACAAGGAGCACGGCTTCAACCCCCTGGCGGGGTGCTGGCCCATGCTCCTTCCGTGGCCGGTGCTCATTGCCCTCTTCTTCGTCTTCCAGAATACCATCGAGCTGCGGGGCGTGCCCTTCGCCTGGCTTCCGGACCTGGCCACCCGGGATCCCCTCTTCATTCTGCCGGTCCTGCTGGGAATCTCCATGTTTCTCATGCAGTGGATCTCCTTCCGGACCATGGAGGAGATCAACCCACAGATGAAGATGATGATGTGGCTGCTGCCCATCTTCATGGTGGTGATCTTTTCCAACCTGCCTTCGGGGCTGAACCTGTACTACCTCACCGCCAACCTGGCCACGCTTCCTCAGTCGTGGTGGATCGCCAATGAGCGGAAGAAGGTGCAGGCGAAGGGTCCGCCCAAGGCGGTGGAGGCGAAGGCGGAGGCCTGACGCCGCACCTTCCGGAGGACGGGATGAAGGCAGACACCATCGTGGCCCGGAGCACCCCGCCGGGCCGTGGCGCCTTGGCGGTGTTGCGCCTTTCGGGGCCGGCCACCCGGCGGGTGCTGGAGAAGGTGGCCCCGGAGTTGAGCGCGCCTCCGCCTGTGCGGCGTCCCACGCTGGCGCACCTGGTCAACCCCGCCGACGGCAGCACCCTGGACCGGGGCCTCGTCACCTTTTTTCCCGGCCCGGCCTCCTACACCGGTGAAGACCTGGCCGAGCTCTCGGTTCATGGAGGCGTGCTGGTCTCGGCGCTGGTGGAGGAGGCGTGCCGGCGGGCAGGGGCCCGGCAGGCCGAGCCGGGGGAGTTCACCCGCCGGGCCTATCTGAACGGAAAGCTGGACCTGGTGCAGGCCGAGGCGGTGGCCGACATGGTGGACGCCCAGAATGCGGCGCTGCATCGGACGGCGGTGCACCAGATGGATGGGGGCCTCTCGAATCGGCTGGCCGAGCTGAGGGAGGCGCTGGTTGAGCTGGAGGCGCTTCTGGTGCATCAGATCGACTTTCCCGAGGAGGACGATCCGCCGGTGCCGGTGGCCACGGTGCTGGAGCGAGCCGGGGCGGTGGAAGCGCATATGGAGGGGCTCCTGGCCACGGCGCCGGAGGGCGAGCTCCTGCGCGAGGGGGCGCTGGCCGTCCTGGCAGGTCGTCCCAACACCGGAAAGTCGTCGCTGTACAACGCGCTGTTGGGTGAGGAGCGAGCCATCGTGACCCCCACGCCCGGCACCACCCGTGACGCGCTGGAAGCCCGGGTTCAGATGGGGGGATTCCCCTTCCGCCTGGTGGACACCGCCGGCCTGCGCTCCCAGGCCGGCGAGGTGGAGCGCATGGGGATCGAGGTGGCCCGTCGCTACCTGGCCGGAGCCGACGTGATTCTGCTGTGCCTCCCGGTGGACATGGACTGGGGGGAACCGGAAGACTCTTTTGTGGCCGAGTGGGCCCCGCAGGTGCCGGTGGTCGTGGTACGGAGCTGCGCCGATCGGGTACCGTCCACCGATGGGGGGGCTGAGGCATCGGCGGCGGACGAGGGTGCGTCAGACGTGCTGGGGGGTGCGGGGGATGTCCCCGAAGGGGCTGGATCCGTGGCCGGGCGGGTGATGGCGTCGGCCCGGAGCGGCCAGGGACTCCAAGAGCTGCGGACCCTGCTGGGGCGGCTCGTCTTCTCGGGTCTGGTGAAGATGGATGCCGAAGCGCCGGTGCTGACCAGGCGTCGGCAGCGGGAAGGCGTGAAGGACGCCCGGGGCGAAGTGGCTGCCTTCCGTCAGGCGCTGCGTGACGGGGTACCGGCCGAAGCCGCCGTCTCACACCTTCGCTCGGCAGAGACGGCGCTGGAAGAGCTGCTGGGCGTCATCTCGCCCGAAGAGATTCTGGATCAGGTGTTCGCCCGGTTCTGTATAGGAAAGTGAAGGAGGCCGGCGGGATTTGGCGCGGGGGCTTCCGCGGGGAGCCGGACGCGCTCCGAGTCCCGGTCACTGGTACTGAGACTTCCATGGAGTGTGTGGTGGCGGAAGAGACGATGAGCGTAGTGCTGAGCGGTCGGGTGCAGGGTGTGGGATTTCGGGCCTGGACCCGTCGGTGGGCAGAGCGGGAGGGAGTGCGAGGCTGGGTGAGGAACTGTCGAGACGGTACGGTGGAGGTCCACGCCGCAGGTCCGGACGAGGCGCTGAACCGGTTTGTGGAAGCCCTTCAGGAAGGACCCCGGGCAGCCCGGGTCCGTGGGCTGGAGCGCCGCGACGAGGCAGGGGAGCTGCCGGAAGAGGGATTCGAGATTCGATTCTGAAGCCAGGGACCCAGGTGGGAAGCGGCGCCCATGAGGAGGATGTCGATCCCAGGGGACCTGCTGGCGGGGCACGGCGCCCCGGGGAGTGCAGTCCATGAAAGGGCATGAGCAGAGGGGAGGCGGTCCGACGGTGGCCGCCGGCCGGGACGGCTACGACGTCATCGTCATCGGTGGCGGGCACGCCGGAACGGAGGCGGCTGCCGCCTCCGCCCGGTTGGGAGCCCGGACCGTCCTGATCACCCCCGACCTGGACCGGATCGGGCAGATGAGCTGCAATCCGGCCATCGGGGGGGTGGCCAAGGGCGTGGTAGCGAGGGAGGTGGACGCCCTGGGCGGAGTCATGGGCAGGGCCACCGATGCCTCCCGGATCCACTTCCGCATGCTGAACCGCTCCAAAGGTCCTGCGGTGTGGGGTCCCAGGGCTCAGTGCGACCGGGGCCTCTATCCCAGGGCGGTGCGCCGGGTACTGGACGAGCTGGAAGACCTGGAGCTGGTGCAGGAGATGGTCAGCGGTCTGATCATGGACGAAGGCCGTCCCCGGGGGGTGGTCACGCGGGGTGGACAGGTGGTGGCGGGCCGCGTGGTGGTGGTGACGGCGGGGACCTTCCTCCGAGGGAAGATCCACGTGGGAGGGGAGGCCGGGGTCGATGCCGGACGCGCCGGTGAGGCGCCCTCGCTGGAACTGGCCGAGGCGTTGGAAGCCCAGGGTCTGGAGTTGGCCCGATTCAAGACGGGAACGCCCCCCAGAGTGGACGGGCGCACGGTGGACTTCTCCCGGGTCGAGGTGCAGCAGAGCCACCCGGAGGACTACCGCTTTTCCGGATATGTGGACGAGGAGCTGCCCGATCAGACGGTGTGTTGGATCACCTGGACGGGACGGGAGCTCCGGGACCTGATCCAGGAGAACCTCCCAAGGAGCGCCCTCTACGGGGGCGCCCTCTCGGGAAGGGGCCCGCGGTACTGCCCGTCCATCGAAGACAAGATTGTGCGCTTCCCGGACAACCCCAGACACCAGGTCTTCCTGGAGCCTGAGGGCCTGCACACCAGGGAGTTGTACGTGAACGGGCTCTCCACGTCGCTTCCGCTGGAGGTGCAGGAAGCCTTTCTCCGGACGGTGCCGGGGCTCGAGGAGGCCCGCATCACTCGCATGGGCTACGCCATCGAGTACGACTACTTCCCCCCGCATCAGCTCCGGCACACCCTCGAGGTGCGTTCGATTCCCGGCCTCTTCTTTGCCGGTCAGATCAACGGCACCACCGGATACGAGGAGGCGGCGGGACAGGGGATCGTGGCCGGGATCAACGCCGGGCTGAAGGCGCTGGACCGCGATCCCTTCACGCTGGAGCGAGACCAGGCGTACCTGGGCGTGCTGGTAGATGACCTGGTGACCCGTGGGGTGGACGAACCTTACCGGCTCTTCACCTCCCGGGCCGAATTCAGGTTGCTGCTGCGGCAGGACAACGCCCAGGAGCGCCTGGGGCCGCTGGCCCGGGAGCTGGGCCTCCTCACGCCTCGGCAAGCGGACGCCCTTCAGCGGCGCCTCGATGAGCGGAGCCGGGTGCTGGCGTGGATCCGGGACTCGGTGGCTCGTCCGGACGAGGTGAACCCGCGCCTGGAGGAGGTGGATTCCACCCCGCTGAGGGAGCCGGTCCGGTGGGTAGAGCTCCTGCGCCGGCCGGAGGTGTCGGTGGAAGCGCTCTTCCGGGGCGGGGAGGCGCCCTTCGATCCCGAGGGGGATGTGGCCGCCGCGGTGGAGGTGGAGATCAAGTACGAGGGCTATGTGGAGCGGGAGAGGGAACGGGCCGAGCGGCTGCGGGAGAAGGCCGGCTTCAAGCTGCCCGAGGAGCTTCCGTACATGGAGTTCGAAACCATTTCCTACGAGAGCAGGGAGAAGCTCGGTCGGGTCCGGCCGTCGAACCTGGCCCAGGCAGGGCGCATCCCGGGGGTGTCGCCTGCCGACCTGCAAAACCTGATTCTGGAGGTGAGGCGCTGGCGAAGGTCACGGCCGGCCGATGCGTCTCAGGAGAAGGGTGAGGCTGCGGCGAAGGCGGAGAAGGCAGGCTGAAGGGGCGGGGCCCGGAATCGGGTCGGGGTCCGAGTTCGACGTCGCCGTTGTATACGACTCCCCTGACGCCGCTGTCTCTCGCCCCTTCCCGGATCACCGGGCCCCGAGCTTCTCAACTCTGCATCACCACCACCTGCACGGAGGCTGCGGCCTCATTGTGTCCCGAAGTGGACCTGGCCGGGAGGCATGTGACCTGCGCCACCCGGAGTGAGTCACCGAAGCCGTTGTCCAGTCTCCGGAAGCGGACCTGCAGTCGCTGCAGGAGCTGAAAGGGGGGCTCGGCAGGTCTCAACGGAGAATGGTGCGCGAAATGGTGAGGACGCAGGAAGGTCCGGGGCCCCCCGACCAGGACCAGCCCCCGCTGCGAGCCTCCGGGGCCCGAGCAGGGGACATTGGATGGTGGATGATGAAGAGCCATGGTCCTGGTGGGCGCAGCTCAGTTGCCGGGGATGAGGACAGTGTCGATGACGTGAATTACGCCGTTGGATGCCTCGACGTCAGCTGCGACGACGGATGCGTCGTTGATGCGCACTCCGTAGTCGCTGGCCGAGATGCTGAGGTGGCCCCCCTGCAGGGTCTCGGCGTGCTCCATGCCGGCCACGTCAGAGGCCATGTAGGTTCCCACGACCACGTGGTACGTCAGCACCTGAGCCAGCGCTTCCGGGTCCTGCAGGAGCCCCTCCACCGTTCCTTCGGGGAGTGCGGCGAAGGCCTCGTCGGTGGGAGCGAACACGGTGAAGGGCCCGTCTCCCTTCAGGGCTTCGGTGAGGCCGGCGGCCTCCAGGGCGGCCAGGAGGGTTTCGAAGCTCCCGGCTTCGGCGGCCGTCTGCACGATGTCCGCGTCGTTTGACGATCCGTACTGGGCGCTCAGGGGAGCGGCGGCGACGAGGGCCACGAGAACGACGGCAGGCGCGATCTTCTTCAAGATGTTCATGTTGTGTCCTTTCGAAATGATGTGATCGTCGGGGATGAAGTCGTGAGCATTGGGGCCCACGGTTCCCCGTCCGGTGCAGCAAGTGTACAGGGAGTGTATAGGAGATGTCAAGGGGTGGATTCGGTAACCTGTACGAAAGGTTGACGTGAGTGCGGTATTGGACTAGCATTCCTGCATTATGACAGATCGAGACCCACTGACCACCGCCCAGTATCCCATGCGGGTCGTCGTCCGACGAACCGGCCTGAACGCCTCCGTCCTCCGAGCCTGGGAGCGCCGGTACGGTGCTGTAGAGCCCGGACGATCGGAAGGGGGCCAGCGTCTCTACTCCGAGGCCGACATCCGGAAGCTGTCGCTCCTGCGAGAGCTGGTGGACCAGGGCCACGCCATCGGCCAGGTGGCCGGATTGAACGAGCCCGAACTCCGGCGTCTCCTCCTCCGGGAGCAGGCCAGCTCCGAGGCGGGGGGCGATGACACGGGCGCAGAGGTGAGCCGCGACGCAGAGAAGGCGGGCGAGGCCGGCCCCCCCCGGGGGACCGAGCGTCGAAGGTCGTTGGAGGAGGAGAGTCTGGACGACTTCCTCGAAGCCGGTCTGGCGGCGGTCCACGCCATGTCTACCGACGAGCTCGAGCGCATCCTGAATCGGGCCGCTCTGGGGCTGACACCGGTGGAGCTCATCGACGGGCTGGTGGTTCCGCTTCTGAATCGCATCGGGCTCCTCTGGGAACGAGGGGAGGTGGGGCCCGCGTCGGAGCACGCTGCATCGGGCGTACTTCGGCGCTTCCTGGACTGGTCGTTGGAAGTGCTGAGGCCCCCGGCGGACGAGGCCCCGGTGCTCATGGCCGGGACCCCGGCCGGACAGCACCACGAGTTCGGAGCGCTGCTGGCTGCGGTGATCGCCGCATCGGAGGGATGGTGCGCCATCCCCCTGGGGCCGGATCTGCCCGCGTCGGAGCTGGCCCATGCCGCTCGCCGGAAACGCGCCGCGGTCGTGGCCCTGTCGGCTCTCCACCCCCCGGGGGCCGAGACGGTACGCGATGAGCTGCTTGCGCTTCGGGCTGAGTTGCCCAGCGCGGTGAAAATTGTGGTCGGCGGACCGGCTGCGGCGCTCCACCAGGAAGAGTTGGCCAGTGCCGGCGTCATCTTCCTGAGGGATCTCGGCGCCTTTCGGGAAGAGGTGCGGGCGCTCCTGCGGAGCAACGGAGACCCGCGGGGGTGACGCCTGCGGAAGGGGAGTGTTCCACGTGGAACATCCGGCCCACCGTCGGTAACCTGGTCCCGCGCCCGGAAGCGTGAGGTAGCGGTCACAGCCCGCAACGTCTGCCGCCGGGAGGAGAACCTGAGGGGCGCCCTGCCACGGGGCTCGGCTCGTGACGGTGCTTGCCGCCGGAGGCGCAGGGCCGGAGAGGGTGCGCCGAGCGTTTCGGTCTCCAGGGAGGGGTGGTGATGGAGAGCCATGCAGCTTCGGAGTTTGCCTGATCTCCCTTTGCCCTCGCCTCTGCTGCCCCGCCACCGGCAGGTGGGCCCCTGCCGCGGGTCAACGCCCGTCGAGGCGGGCCAACGCCCGGTCTGCGCACTCCCTGCTCAGGCTCTCGCTTCGCTCACGACCGTCGCGCCTACTCCGGCACGCGGAAGACTGATCGGCGAAGGGCCGATTCGTGGGAGCCGTCCCAACGAACCAGGTCGCCGGAGTCGCCACCGCAGTTTGCGGCCACCAGCGGCCGGACGACGCAGTGTCGGATCCGTCAGGGACCGCGCAGCCAGGGCAAAAAGCCGGGGTCCGGCCAAAGCGGATGTTTCACGTGGAACATATCTCTCAGCCCAACCCGGTTTGCTCGGAAACTCGGCTCCCCTATATTGCGGGCCACTTGCACCCCCCTCTCAACCGAGTACAGGTACCGGATGGCCCGGGTAATCGCAATCGCCAACCAGAAGGGCGGCGTGGGGAAGACCACAACCGCCATCAATCTCGGCGCGTCGCTGGCCGTGGCCGAGCTTCGCACCCTCATCATCGACATCGACCCCCAGGGCAACGCCACGTCCGGACTGGGGATCGAGAAGACCGATGATCTTCTCACCGTCTACGACGCACTGGTAGACCAACGTCCACTGGGGGACTGCGTTCAGAAGGGGCTTCACTTCCCCTTCCTCGACGTAGTGCCCTCGAACCGGGACCTGGTGGGGGCCGAGATCGAGTTGGTGGATCGGCCGGAGCGGGAGCGGGTCCTCAGCGGGGCAGTAGGTCCGGAGCGCGCCAACTACGACATCATCCTGGTGGACTGCCCCCCCTCCCTCGGCCTCCTGACACTCAACACCCTCACCGCGGCCGATTCCGTCCTCATCCCGATCCAGTGCGAATTCTATGCTCTCGAGGGCCTGAGCCAGCTCCTGAATACGGTCCGCCTGGTCCAGCGTGGCCTGAATCCGGGACTGGAGATCGAGGGCGTGCTGCTGACCATGTATGACCGCCGACTCAACCTCTCCAAGCAGGTGGCGGAGGAGGCCCGGGAATACTTCGGCAGCCGTGTCTTCCAGACTGCCATTCCCAGGAATGTCAGGCTGGCTGAAGCCCCGTCCTTCGGGCAGCCTATCGTGACGTACGACGTCACTTCTGCCGGTGCCCAGAGCTACCTGGCCCTTGCCCGGGAGCTCATGGAGCGCCTGAGGCCACCCGAAGACACACCGAACCCCTCGGCACCGGAGCAGACCGCCGAGGCCGGGAAGCGAGAGCAACCATGAGCCGGGCGCGCCCCGGCCGGCTCGGAAAGGGCCTCAGCGCCTTGCTGGGTGACGAAGCCCTGCGTCCCAGCCGGGATGATCCCGCTCTCCGCTCCCTGGAGCGGACCGCCATCGTCGCCAACCCTTTCCAGCCCCGGAGGGAGTTCGGGGAGGAGGAGCTGGCCGAGCTCGCCGAGAGCATCCGGGAAAACGGCCTCTTGCAGCCCCTGGTGGTCCGAACGGATCCCCAGGACTCGTCCCGGTACCAGCTCGTGGCCGGAGAGCGGCGGTTCCGCGCCATTACCCGCCTGGGCTGGAGCCGCGTGCCGGCGGTGGTCCGGGATGTCGACGACCAGGCCCTCCTGGTGCTGGCCCTTGTGGAGAATATCCAGCGGCAGGAGCTGGGGCCCCTGGAGGAAGCGGAAGGGTACCGAACGCTGGCGGAGGATTTCGACCTCACCCAGGGTGAGATCGCCGAGATGGTGGGAAAGAAGCGCTCCACGGTGGCCAACCTCCTCCGGCTCTTGAAGTTGCCCCTGTCCGTCCGCCGTCTCCTGGAAAACGGTGAACTCTCCATGGGCCATGCCCGGGCGTTGCTCTCGCTGGAGCACCCGGGACGAATCACGCAGCTTGCCCGGCGAGCGGCGGCGGAAGGGTGGTCCGTCCGGGAGGTGGAGGCCCGGACCCGAAAGGGCGCACGGGGCCGGGAGGATGATGCCGACGCCCCCTCGGAGGGGGGTGATGCGCGCCCCACCAGGCGCGACCCGGCCGTGGAGGCGTTGGAGCAGGCTCTCCAGGCCTGGTTGGGGACCCGGGCCAGGCTCACGGTGGGGAAGGACGGCGCGGGCCGACTCCAGATTCCTTTTCGCTCGCATGAAGACTTCGCCCGCATCTACGAGCTCATTACCGGTGAAGACCCCTCTTCGGTGGTGAGCTGACCAGGACCGCACCCACCCTTCGCATGACAATGGACGACGAGCGTAGCTTTACCATCATGGTCGTTCCTCCCGGCGAGGGCGACACGCGCACCCTCAGCCTAACTCCCCGGCGACTCCGGGGTCTGATGGTGCTGGCGGTCGTCGCTGTGGTCGTGGGCGGAGTCATGCTGGCCAGCTGGGGCTACCTGGCGGCTCGGCACTGGCGAGCCGTGCAGCTCGAGGGCGAGGTGGCTGAGCTGCGCGCCGAGCGGGAGCAGATCGCTGAGTTGGCGTCCGCCCTGGCCGAGACCGAGGCCGCCTACGAGCGAATTCGAACTCTCTTTACGCCCGGCGCCCTCCCGGAGGCGGGCCCCGGAGCTCTTCCGCCGCCCCCGGCGGGGGCCGGAGGCGAGGCTTCCGGGATAGGGGCGGAACGGCCCACTGAGTGGCCCCTGAGTCAACGGGGCTTCATCACACAGCCGCTGGTGGAGGGAGGCGACGCGAGCCATCCCGGCATTGACGTAGCCGTGGCCGCCGGCTCTTATATTCGGGCAGCTGGTCCGGGAAGGGTGGTGGAGGCCGCCGAGGACCCGGTGTACGGCCTTTATGTCATTGTGGAGCACGGAGGGGGATACCGCACCCTGTACGCCCACGCATCGCACCTTGCGGTGGAACCGGGAGATCTGGTCCGACCGGGCGAAGTCCTTGGTCTGACCGGCTCGACCGGCCGCTCGACGGCGCCTCACCTGCACTTCGAAATCCTCCTGGACGGCCTCCCGGTGGATCCCCTCACCCTGGTGCAGCAACCGTGAGCCCCTTACCATCCTGACTCACCATCACGCCCGGAGCCACTGAAGCTCGCCGGAGTCCACGCTCATGATCAAAGCCAGACAGCGAGAGCCCTCGGAGAGCGAGCCGGGAGGCGTCATCTCCATCATCGGAGCCGGCATGGTGGTCACCGGAGACCTGGCCTCGGAGGGAACCATTCGGGTGGAGGGGCAGGTGGTGGGAACCGTGAGAGCACGCAAGGCCGTGGTGGTGGGAAAGGAGGGGTTCGTCGATGGGGATGTCAGCACCCAAGACGCGGTGGTCTCGGGAACCGTCACAGGGACCCTGGTGGCTGCATCTCGCCTGGAGGTTCAGGCGGGCGCCCGGATCGACGGCGAAGTGCTGACCCGGAGAATGAGACTGGACGAGGGGGCCGTGGTGAATGGCCGAGTCCGCATGGACGACGAGGTGAAGCTTCCCGACACCTTCGAGGCAGAACCGATCGCGGCCGGCAAGGAAGGACCCGAGGCCCGATCGGAGGAGAGCAGCCCCCCGGCGGTGGAGGCGACAGCGGCCCCCTGAAGCCCCCGTTGCTGGAAATGCCGTCAGGTTCTCCACCAATGTGGAAAACCGTGTAAGTGAGTGATGCGGCGCGGTTTACAATTTGTGGGCGCCTGTTTTCCACGGAGTTGCCCACATGCGGCGGTCAGGTTGTCCACATCGCCGTCCACCCCGCCCTTCATTCCCCCTGGCGCCCCTCAACACCTGCACCATGCCATGTCAGCCGATCCCCCCCAGTCTGATGAAGCCTTGAGCGACAGCAGTCCCACAACCTCGGGTCGAGGCGACAAGGACCTAGTAGAACTAGAATTCTTGATCTCTTTCATGGACGAGCTCCTGGGGGTGCCCGACTTTCCGGACTACCCGGGGGCGCTGAATGGCCTCCAGGTGGCTGCCCCTGGGCCCGTTCGACGCTTGGCGGTGGCGGTGGATGCCGCCGAATATTCCATTGCAGGCGCCGTGAATGCAGGCGTCGATCTTCTGGTGGTACATCACGGTCTCTTCTGGGGTGGAGGGGCGCCGGTGACGGGTCGGATGTACCGTCGCCTGGCTCCCCTCATCCGCCATGGTGTGGCCCTCTACGCGGTGCACCTCCCGTTGGATGCCCATCCGGAGGTGGGCAACTGTGCCGAACTGGCCCGGGCGCTGGGCATCCAACCGGAGAAGCGCTTCGGAACCCACGAAGAGCGGGAGATCGGGTTCCAGGGTCAGGTAGACGAGCCGCGGCAGCGCCTGGTGGCCCGGGCCGAGGACGTGCTGGGCGGACCGGTCAGGCTCCTCCCCGGGGGACCGGAACGGGTCCGCCGTGTGGGGGTCGTCACCGGCGGGGGAGGAGCGTTCCTGGAGCAGGCCGTCAGCGCGGGGCTGGATACCCTGATCACGGGGGAGGCGAACCATCATGCCTACGTCGACGCCATGGAGCTGGGCCTCAATGTGCTCCTGGGGGGTCACTACCGCACCGAAACCTGGGGTGTAAAGGCCCTGGCCCGCCGCGTCGAGCGGGAGTTCGGCCTGCCGTGGACCTTTCTGGACTACCCCAGTGGCCTGTAGCGACCCCGTGGCCGAGACCACCAGCACTCCAGCGGAGCAGGCGCCATGAGCGACACGGACCCTTCATCCCCGTTCCCTGAGCCGAGCGCGCCTATGGCGGATGACGGTGAACCCGTCGGCGTGACCGAAGACGAACGTTTCCTCCGTTCGGAGCTGCCGCCCGAGAGCATCCCGCCGGCCATGGGCACCGATGCATGGCGCGTCTTTCGCATCATGGGGGAGTTCGTGGAGGGCTTCGAGGCGCTCTCCCGGCTGGGTCCCTCGGTCTCCATCTTCGGCTCTGCCCGGACTCTTCCCACCGACCCCCTCTACGAGGCGTGTCGCCAGACGGCGCGGCTGCTCGGGGAAGCGGGGTTCAGCATCATCACCGGCGGAGGGCCTGGAATGATGGAGGCCGCCAACCGGGGTGCCCAGGACGCAGGTGCCAAGTCGGTGGGATGCAACATCGAGTTGCCCTTCGAGCAGGGCATGAACCCCTTCGTGGACCGGGGCGTCAACTTCCGGTACTTCTTCGTCCGGAAGACCATGTTCGTCAAGTACGCTCGGGGGTTCGTCATCTTTCCGGGTGGCTTCGGGACCATGGACGAGCTCTTCGAGTCGCTGACGCTGATCCAGACCGGCAAGATCCGCGATTTCCCCGTGGTTCTCTTCGGGTCGGAGTACTGGGCCGGCCTCATGGAGTGGCTGCGAGGGGTCATGGAGGGGCGGGGTAACGTCTCGCCCGGCGACCTGGATCTCATGAAGGTCACCGATGACCCCCGGGTGGTGGTCAGCCACCTCCTGGACCACGCGGGCCCGCCCCAAAGCTCCGACTGAGGTCGCGGTCCTCCACCTTTGCGCTCCCTCCGGCACCTGGCTCGGAGGGCGGCTGCGGGCGGGAGCGATGCCGGAAAGGCTGTTGCCCACCCACCTTGCCGGGTGCTATCATCTCTGCAAAACCTGCTCACCGGCCACCGGGGCTCGAACCCGAGGGTGGAGCGCCCGAATTGCGCTCCCCGCCACGCGCGAGGGGCCTTTTTTTTCGGCCTTCGCTTCTTGCTCACGATCCCCAGGTGGTTCATGTCGGTCCGACCCAGCGACGGGTCTGACCGGGAGGCAACGATATCGTGGCGAAAACCGCAACCACCTCCGACCGTGCGGCGGACCGGAAGGACGACCGGGCGCCAGGCGGCTACCATCCCGGAGAGAAGGACACCGGGGTGGTGAAGCCGAAGGGAACCGCCCGCATTCGCGCACACGAAGGGATCGAGACCGTGGACATGGCCGAGCGGAAGCCCCGCTGGCTGAAGGTTCGCTCTCCAGGGGGGAACAACTACCGGCGCCTCAAAGAGCTCATGCGGAGCCAGTCGCTCCACACGGTCTGCGAGGAGGCTGGCTGCCCCAACATCGGCGAGTGCTGGGAGGCCGGCACCGCCACCTTCATGATCCTGGGCGACGTCTGCACCCGGGCCTGCAAGTACTGCGCGGTGGCCCACGGAATGCCCACGGAGCTGGACGAGGACGAGCCTCGGCGGGTGGCCGAGACGGTGCAGGCCATGGCGCTGGAGCACGCCGTCATCACCTCGGTGAACCGGGACGAGCTGCCCGACGGAGGTGCCGGGATCTACGCCGAGACCATCCGGCAGATCCGCAAGCGGGTTCCGGGCTGCTCCGTGGAGGTGCTGATTCCGGACTTCAAGGGAGACGAGGACGCCCTGAAGGTGGTGATGGACGCCAAGCCGGAGATCCTGGGGCACAACCTGGAGACAGTGGAGCGACTCCACCCCGACGTCCGGCCCGGCGGTCGGTACTGGCGCTCCATCTCCTTTCTGGGGGCCGCCAAGCGGATCGACGACTCCATCCTCACCAAGACCTCCATCATCATGGGAATGGGTGAGAGGGAGTCCGAGGTCCGCCAGGCGATGTCGGACCTTCGCGAGGCCGCGGTGGACATCCTGACGCTGGGCCAGTACCTGCGGCCCTCCGGTGACCACATTCCAGTGGCCCGCTGGGTCAGCCCCGACGAGTTTCGCATGTGGAAGGAGGTGGGCGAGGGGGAGTACGGCTTCCGCCACGTGGAGTCCGGTCCCCTGGTGCGCTCCTCGTACCACGCCAAGGAGCAGGCCCGCGAGGTGGAAGCCGGCGGCGCCGGTCCCATTCAGGAAGTCATGGAAGCCGACATTCCGGCACCCGCCGAGGTGCCCACGCCGGGGCTCGTCCAGTTGGAGATGGGCCGCCCCGGATCCAACGGATCGAAGGACGGTTGAGGCCATGCCCGAGACAGAGACGAAAGACGAAAAGAAGACCGACGCCAACGGCGGCGGCGAGAAGGAAGGGGGAGGGGAGGGGATCGACCGGTTCGACCGGGAGCAGCTCCACCACTTCATGCGCGAGCTCCTCCTGTACCGACGGTTCGAGGAGAAGGCCGAGGAGGCCTACGCCATCGGCAAGATCGGTGGCTTCTGCCACCTGCACATCGGCCAGGAGGCCGTGGCGCTGGGCTTCATCGGGCCCCTGCGGGAAGACGACTACGTCATCACCGCCTACCGGGACCACACCCAGGCCCTGGCGAAGGGGCTGGAGCCCGGGCCGGTCATGGCCGAGCTCTTCGGCCGCGATGGCGGAGTCTCCCGGGGAAAGGGAGGCTCCATGCACATCTTCGGCGCCGAGCAGCGCTTCATGGGCGGGCACGGCATCGTGGGCGGGCAGGTTCCCTTGGCCGCCGGGATGGGGTGGGCCATCAAGTACCGCGAAGAAGACCAGGTCTGTGTCTGTTTTCTGGGTGACGCGGCGGTGAACCAGGGAGCCTTCCACGAGGCCATGAACATGTCGGCCGTCTGGGAGCTTCCCGTCATCTATGTGGTGGAGAACAACGAATACGGCATGGGCACCGCCATCGAGCGGGTATCGGCCCTGCCGATCCAGGAGCGGGGCGAGGGCTACGGGGTGCCCACCCACAGCGTCAACGGCCAGGACATCCTCGAGACCTGGAGCTTCGTGGAGGACCTGGTGAAGGAGGTCCGCGACGGAGCCGGGCCGCAGTACGTGGAGGCTCGCACGTACCGGTTCAAGGGCCATTCCATGTCTGACCCGGTGAGCGGCACCTACCGGTCCAAGGACGAGGTGGAGCAGAAGAAGGAGAAGGAGGACCCCATCAGGGTGCTCCGGGCGCACCTCTTCGATGCCGAGATCATGACCCAGGACGAGCTCGAGGACCTGGACACGGAGGTCCGGAAGGTGGTCGACGAGGCAGTGGAATTCGCCGACGACTCGCCCTTCCCCTCCGACGAG
>SLNQ01000274.1 GCA_007132965.1 Gemmatimonadota bacterium
AACGGAAAAACAATAACGGATCGCGACGCCCGAGCATCGAGTGCCAACGAAAAAACCAAATGCACCAGCGCACCACGAGAATCGGCAAGCGCCTCCTTTTCCGCCCGGCTTCGCGCCCGAGAACCACGACCCGCGCCGTTCCGGCAACGCCGCGAGTCCGCAACTGGATGGCATGATCGATGGACAGGACTGGCTTTTTGACCGATGAGCAGGAACTTTCGATCGTCGCGACGCTGGCCTCTTACCAACCAGAAGGCGAGCGAGGTGAGAAGGACATACTCCCCTATACATTCGGTCGATCGATCCTCGTCTTCGAACCGGCCGTCAACGATTTTTCTGCTGGTCGATTCGACGATGCCGTGGTTAGTAGCGGTATTGTCGGCATCGCGCGCGACCGCGTCGGGGGCAACTGGCCTCGTTTCGGCGGTCTCGGCGACACGATCGTCGACGGTGACGAGGAAACGGACTCCCCGGTGTTCGCGGACAATCTCCCCGACTACGATTACCTCTTGGACGGTGGCCGACTGATCGTCTTCCCGCGACCGGTCGAAGGCACTGACAGTAGCGAATCGCCTTTCCGCATCATCAGGCTGCCGTTTTCCGATGGCCTGCGCGCCGTCTTCGATCCCCCCTCGCCGCCCCCCGAGGTCCCCGTCGCCAATACGCCGCCCGAGGCGGCTGACGATACCGCCACCACCCGGGCCGGGGCGCCGCTGGTGGTCGACGTGCTGGCCAACGACACGGACGCCGACGGCGACCCTTTGGTAGTCAGCGACCTCGGCCCACCCGCCAACGGCAGCGCGGCGCTCAACGACGACGGCACGGTCACCTACACCCCCGACGAGGGCTTCGTCGGCACCGACAGCTTCACCTACACCGTCGACGACGGCCAGGGCGGTACCGCCGAGGCCACCGTCACCGTGACCGTCGAGCCGGCGCCGATCGTCGACACCCCGCCCGAGCCGGCACCCGAAACACCGCCGGTCGCCAACACCCCGCCCGAGGCGGCCGACGACACCGCCACCACCCAGGCCGGGGTCGCGGTGATGATCGACGTGCTGGCCAACGACAGCGACGCCGACGCCGACCCGTTGCAGATCACGGGACTCGGCGAGCCGGCCAACGGCTCGGCGGCGCTCAACGACGACGGCACGGTGACCTATACGCCCGATGACGGCTTCGCGGGCGACGACAGCTTCACTTACATCGTCGACGACGGCAACGGCGGTACCGCCGAGGCCACCGTCACCGTGACCGTCGAGCCGGCGCTCGAGACCCCGGTCGTAAACACGCCGCCCGTGGCCGCGGACGACACCGCCACCACCCTAGCCGGCACCGCGGTGACGATCGGCGTCCTCGACAACGACAGCGACGCCGACGGCGACCCACTGCAAGTCACGGCACTCACAGACCCCGCCAACGGCACGGTCGCGCTAAACGACGACGATGAGGTCGTCTATACGCCCAACCTCGGTTTCATCGGCGAAGACAGCTTCGGTTACACCATCGACGATGGCGAGGGCGGCACCGCCGAGGCCACCGTCACTGTCACCGTCGACCCCGAGCCCGGGGCGGTGGTCGGCACCGACGGGCCAGATGTGCTGGTCGGGCAAGACCCGGTCCAGAACACCGTCTACGGTCTCGGCGGCGATGACGTCATCTCGATCGCCGAGTCGTCGGCCAGCGCCACGATCTTCGGCGGTGCGGGCGTGGACACCGTCGTCTTCGACGACGCGTTCGACGCGTTCGCCGTCAGCTTCGCCGACGAGGCGGTGATCGTCACGGCCGCCGCCGACCGCGATCCGATCGGCGTCCGTACCCTCTACGAGGTCGAGCGCCTGCAGTTCACGGACGGCACGTTCGAGGTGGCGGGCGATGGTCTGGTTCCAGTCGACACGCCACCGGACGACACCGAGATCGTCGACACGCCGGGCGGCACCGGCACCTCGCTCGCCGACATGGTCCCCCAAGGGCTGACGTCGCCGGCCGTGCCGCAGGCAAGGGCGAGCGGCGACCTCGTCGGCTTCGGCTTCCAGGGCGGCGGCGGCGCGGCGCAATGGGTCACCATCGGCCAGGCCTTCGTCCAGGGCGACCTCAGGCCAGGCCAGAACCTGGCGCTCGACCTCGGCAGCACCAGGCTGCCGGTGCAGCTCGACGTCAAGGCGACCCACGGCGACGGCTCGGTGCGGCACGCGATGCTGACCTTCGAACTGCCGTCCGGCAGCGGCAACCGGGACGGGCTCCTGCAGGTCGACCCGCTCGTCCTCGCCTCGAATCCGGGCACGATCACGGCGCAGAATGTGCTGAACAATGCCGGCTACGACCTGCAGCTGAAGCTCGACTTCGCCGACGGCGGCACGACCACGATCGACGCCAAGCAGGCCCTGGCCGAGGCCCTCGCCCAGGGCACCGTCAAGACCTGGATGCAGGGCCCGCAGGCCAGCGAGTTCATCGTCGAGGCCTCGATCAACGAGCATCTGGATGCCGAGTTCGCGATCCGCGCCTACGCCGACGGCCAGGTCCGCACCGACGTCATCGTCCGCAACGAAACCACCTACACCCCGGGCATCAAAACCTACACCTACGACGCTGCGATCATCCAGAACGGGGCGGCCAGCGTCAGCCATGCCGACGTCGGGCACTACCGCAACGCCAACTGGCACGAGGTGGTGTGGAACGAGGGCGAGCCCGAGGTTCATGTCATCCGCGACATGGCGTATCTCGCCGATACGGGCGCCGTCCCGACCTATGACCTTTCGATCGGGGTGCAGCCGCAGTCGATCGCCAGCGATCTGAACAACTTGCAGAACGCCGATACCGGGCCGCTGGGCAGTGCTTTGATCGCAAAGAACATGGCGATGGCCGGCGGTCGGGCCGATATCGGTCCCCTGACCCGCTGGGCGACGAACTACGTGATGAGCCAGGACGAGGGCGCCTGGAAGGTCATGATGGCCCAGGCGGACGCCGCCGGCAGCATACCATGGCAATACCGCGACGAGACGACCGGCGACCCGGTCTCCCTCGACGATCGCCCGACGCTCTGGTTCGACACGCGGGGCAACCGCAATCCCGACGCGCCGGCCGAGGGCTGGCCCACTGATCGCGCGACGCAGATCGACAACTGGCGGGTCGACGTTGCGCACCAGCCGTCGCTCAGTTTTCTCCCGTACGTGTTGACCGGTGACTACTACCACCTCGAAAACCTGCAGATGCAGGCGAATCACGTGATGGCAAGCTACAGCCCGGGCTATCGAGGCTTTGACGAGGGCATCGTCAACCAAGGGCAGGCGCGAAGTGTCGCCTGGGGCCTGCGAGCCCTCGGCGACGCGGCCTGGATCACGCCAGATACCGAAGCGAATAAGTCCTACTTCGTCGAAAAATACCAAACCAATCTCGACTACCACGTTGCTGCTCACGTCAACGGCGATACGTCGGCATTTCAAGCCCGAGCGCTGGGATATGGGGATGCGACCGGCGAGCTCGGCGGTATTTGGTATATAAACACGAACGGTCACGTCCTTCCTTGGATGCACGACTTCATCGCGACCACGCTGGCCTCAGCGACAGCACGGGGCTTCGAGCAAGCGAACCCCTTGAGTGGGCATCTCGGCCAATTCATCGCCGGCCGATTCATCAATGGTGGCAACGGTTTTCCGCCCGACTATGGCGCACCGTACTGGTTGAGCGCGCAGGACCCGGAGACCAGGCGAATCTTCGATACTTGGCAAGAAATCTGGGACGCGACGTTCGGCCCGGGCGGTGCTCGTGAGGGTGCTAGCGAAACCCTAGCGGATCGCACAGGCCTGCAGGCATATCCGATCATCGCCCGTGCGGGCCTTGCGAGCATCATCTCCGCCACTGGCGACCTTGACGCCGTCGAAGCTTACGCCTTCGTCCTGCAGAACACCAGCAACCCAGGCAATTCGAGTTCCAACCCGACCTTCGGCT
>SLNQ01000316.1 GCA_007132965.1 Gemmatimonadota bacterium
GCTTCGGGCATCCCCTGCTCCGGCCCGTACCCACGAAGCTCCCTGTCGTCCATGGCGTTGAGCCCCGCCGCGGTTCCGATCCAGAGGGTGCCCGATGGAGCCTTCGCCAGAGACACGATGATGTCACTGTGAAGCCCGTCCTGCGTGCCGACTCTCCGGAACCCGCCGTCCTCCCCCACGTAGAGCCCCCTCCCCTCCGTTCCCACCCAGAGGCGGTCGGAGTCGTCGCGGAGGATGACGGTGATGCGGGCCGCCTCCAGCCCTTCGTCCGCTCCCTCTTGCGTGAAGGTACCGTTCCGGTAGCGAACCAGCCCCCCACCCCCGGTCCCCACCCAGAGGGTTCCGTCATCGTCGCTCCAGAGGGCGGTGACCCAGGCCGAAGTGAGCCCTGGAGCGTTGTCAGGCGTGAAGACGGCAAACCGGACCCCGTCGAAACGGACCAGGCCCCGTTCGCCACCCATCCACAGGTACCGATCCGGTGTCTGCGCCAGTGCGTTGACGAAGTTCTGGGGAAGACCCTCCCGCTCGGTCCACAGATCCAGGTTGAATTGAGTGACCGCCCGGGTGGGATCCAGGCCGGGCAACGTCTCAGTGGCTTGGGCGGCGACGGGTGTCGGAGCCCCGAGGGCCAGTGCGCCTGACAGGGCCACCAGCGCGGCCGGGAGGGCCACGGCCGCGACGGCGCCGCTCAGACGGCTGCCTTGGGCTCGACGGACTCCCCGGCGGCGTCGGCAAAGGTCGGGCGAACTGCTCACGTGGATCATGCTCGGAAGATATTGTGAGGACGGGGAAAAACAGAACCCCGCCACGACGTGGCCAGGTTGCCGACAGGCGCTGGAACGTGAGTGCCGATAAGGGGTTGCCTAACGACCGTGGGGGAGCGCCCGAGGCCAGCAGGTCTCAGGAACCGGCCAGTGCGCGCCCCGATTCGCGAGTCATTCCGCTCAACTGCAGCGCAGGAGTTGGAGCCATGAAGACCACCAATCGATCCTACACGAAGGACCGCCATGCTCAGCCCGGCCCGCGCGCCATTCTGGCCCGGTTGGCAGTCATTCTCCTGGTCCCACTTCTGGTTCTGGGGTGCGAGGTGCCGGATCCCGAAGAGGTGGTAGACGAGGCCGTGGAAGAGCGTGCCGAGGTGGAGCTGGGCTACGTTCTGTGGGATTCGGAGATCGCTTCCACCCACGTGGTGGCGGCGATTATTGAGGACGAGCTGGGCCATCCGGTGAGCCTGACCTCGGTAGATGCCGGACCCATGTGGACCGGCATGGCCCGAGGAGACTTCGACGCCATGGTGGCCGCCTGGCTCCCCGAAACCCACGAGGCTTATTGGGATGAATACGGCGAGGACGTCATCGACCTGGGAGCCAATCTGGACGGCGCCCGAATCGGTTGGGTGGTTCCCGACTACGTGCCCGTGGAGAGCATTACCGAATTGCCTGCCCACCACGACGAGTTCGACGGTGAGATCATCGGCATCGATCCCGGTGCTGGCCTGATGGCTGCCAGCGACGAGGCCATGGATGTCTATGACCTGGGTGACTTCAACCTGGTGTCGGGCTCGGATGCGGCCATGACTGCGGCCCTGGACCGCGCCGTCTCCGATGAGGAGTGGATCGTGGTCACCGGTTGGGTGCCGCACTGGAAGTTCGCCGCCTACGAGCTCCGCTTCCTCGATGATCCCGAGGGTGTCTTCGGCGAAGCCGAGGCGATTCACACCATCGTCAGGCCGGGCCTGGAGGAAGAGGCCCCGGAGGTGCACGCCTTCCTGAACAACTTCCACTGGACGTCTGAGCAGATGGGCGAGGTCATGCTCATGGTCGAGGACGACATGGAGCCCATGGACGCCGCCCGAGCGTGGATTGCGGACAACCGGGACGTCGTGGAAGGTTGGCTGCCGTAGGACGAGCGCCGGTGGCCCCTGAACCCTCGTGGGGTCCGGCCAGGCTCCCGGCACGACACCGCGGAGGGGCATGAGCCAGATCGTCGCCGAAGGGCTCTACAAGATCTTCGGCCCCCGCCCCGAGCGGGCCTTCGACCTCCTGGACCAGGGCGAGTCGAAGGAAGAGATACAGGCCCGGACCGGCCTGGTGGTGGGGGTACAGGATGCTTCCTTCACCGTGTCGGAGGGGGAGACCTTCGTGGTGATGGGTCTCTCGGGGAGCGGCAAGTCGACGCTCCTTCGCCTTCTGAACCGACTTCTCGAGCCCACCCGGGGTTCGGTGCAGGTGGCGGGGGTGGAGGTGACCCAGCTCGGTTCCCGGGACCTGATCCAGTTTCGGCGGGACCACTTCGGAGGGATGGTGTTCCAGAAGTTCGCCATTCTCCCCAACCGCAACGTGCTGGACAATGTGGCCTTCGGGCTCGAGCTGCAGGGGATGGAGAAGGATCAGCGCGAGGAGAAGGCTCGGGCCATGATCGACCTGGTGGGTCTGTCCGGCCATGAAGCCTCGTATCCCCGGCAGTTGTCGGGCGGGATGCAGCAGCGGGTCGGCCTGGCCAGGGCCCTGGTGGTGGAAGCGGAGATCCTCCTCATGGACGAGGCGTTCTCAGCCCTCGATCCCCTCATCCGGCACCGCATGCAGGACGAGCTCCTGGAGCTCCAGGAGCGGCTGCAGCGGACCATCGTCTTCGTGACCCACGATCTGGACGAGGCGTTCCGGGTGGGTGACCGCATCGCCATCATGAACGAAGGGGCGGTGGTGCAGACCGGTACGGCCGAGGAAATCGTGCTGAACCCGGCAAACGACTACGTGCGGTCATTCGTCCAGAACATGGATCGCACCCAGGTGTTCCGTGCCCAAACGGTCATGGAGCCTCCTCCGGGAGAGGCGGACGAAGGCATGGTCGATGAACCCGACGCCGGGGCGGGAGCCTCCGTGTCGCCCGACACCACCCTGGCCCAGGTCATCCGCCAGGCCGCCGAGCATCCGGGTCCGGTGGCCGTGCGCGACGAGGATGGCCAGCTCGTGGGAGTCATCCCGCGAAACAGGATCCTGGAGGCCATGGACCGGGACTTTTCTCCCTCGGGAACCGACACCAACGGCGCGGCTGCCCAGGTGTCTACCGTGGACTGAGCCGGAGGTCGCCTGATGTTCCCCTTCCGCATTCCCCTCCGGGACTGGATCTCCGACGGGGTCGATGTCCTCATCGAGCGGTATGCTGTCCTCTTCGATGCGTTCAGCGCCGTGGTCTTCTTCATGGTCGACGGTCTGAAGGACCTCTTCATGCTGGGCCACCCCCTGATCCTCATGGGGATCTTCGTGGCACTGACGATCTGGATGGCCGGGTGGAAGGCGGCGGTGGTGGCGGCCCTGGGCCTGCTTCTGACCGAGAACATCGGGCTCTGGCCGGCATTTGTGGAAACGCTGGCCCTGGTCCTCACCGCCGAGGTTCTGGTGGTGGTCGTGGGAATTCCGCTGGGCATCCTGGCAGCGGGGAGTGACCGGGTCGATACCCTGATCCGGCCGGTCCTGGACTTCATGCAGACCATGCCGGCGTTCGTCTATCTGATCCCGGCCGTGATGTTTTTCGGGCTGGGGCTCGTCCCCGGCGTCATGGCCACCTTCGTGTTCGCCATTCCCCCACTGGTGCGTCTCACCAACCTGGGCATTCGCCAGGTGCCCCAGGACCTCATCGAGGCAGCGGACGCCTTCGGAGCGACCCGCACCCAGAAGCTGCTGAAGGTCCAGATCCCCACAGCGCTTCCCACCATCATGGCCGGAGTCAATCAGTCCATCATGCTGGGGCTCTCCATGGTGGTCATTGCGGCCATGATCGGAGCCGGCGGCCTGGGTGAAGACGTGCTTAGAGGGATTCAGCGGATCCAGATTGGACAGGGATTCGAGGCGGGCTTGGCAGTGGTGATCCTGGCCATCATCCTGGACCGGATCACGGCGGGCTTCGGTGAGCGTCGCGGGCCGCCGCCGGGCACGGCCTGA
>SLNQ01000261.1 GCA_007132965.1 Gemmatimonadota bacterium
GACGGCCCCACCACCGCGCTCGCTTCCAGACATCCGTGTGACTGTGGAAACGATACTATAAACTGGATAAGACTACTCACCATAAGATATTTCTATTACAGGATTTACCAAACCATGACTATTTTTCCACATCGATCCGCTCTGCTGGTCGCTGCCTGTCTCGCAGGTGCCGTCGCCGGTTGCGAAACCACAAACGGGAGGAACCTTCCACTGGAGCTGCCGACGTGGACCGTGGAACCCGAACTGGAGTTGGGAACGCTGGACGGAGAGGTGGTCTTCGGCAACATCACGGTGGCCCGAGAGGGGCCCGACGGCATCCTGTACGTCATCGAGTGGGGCCAGGCCCAGATCCAGCGATTCGGGCCCGATGGCACGCGCCTGTCCCCGCTGGGCCGTGCTGGATCGGGGCCCGGTGAGTTCAATCGGCCCACCTCGTTGGGGTGGACCGACGAGGGCCTCTGGGTCGTGGACGGGGGGGCGAACCGGATCACCTGGTTTGACACCGGCAGCAGCGGGACCTCCGCCGGCGTGATCCGTTCAATGGCAGGCCAGCCCGTTGTCCTCCGGGCTGATGAGGCCACATTCCGGCTGGGTCCCCCCCTGGGTGACGGGACCTTCCAGGCAGATCGGGTCGTGGCCTCCTCCATGGTGGCCGAGGGAAGCATCACGGAGGCGCCGATCCTCAGGGTGGACGGCGACCAGGAGCCCGTCGATACGCTCGCGATTCGAACGCTGGCCGGGCGGTCGGTGGAGGTGACGCCCGACCGAACCCAGGGAGCCATGTACACGACAAATCCCTTTCCCGACGTGCCGATCCGCCAGGTGATCACGGGGGTGCCCGGACGGGCCGCCGAGGTGGTTCTGGTGGATTGGTCCCTGCACCCCGATCCGACGGTGCACGTGGTTCGTCGGACGGTGACAGGCGACACCCTGGCCGCCACGTCCCTTCCCTACGACCCGGTTCCGGTGACCAACGAGCTCGTATCGGCGCAGGTCGACCGGATCGCCGAGTCCTATGCCCAGTCGCCTTTGCGGGAGATCTCCGTGGCCGAGGCACGGAGCCTGGTGCGGGAAGCACTCGATCCCCCCAGCCACTTCGCGCCGGTGGGCGCCGTCCGGCCAGGACCTGACGGAGCCCTGTGGCTCCAGCTGGCGCACCCCGACGGGCACACCAGATTCGACGAAGGGATCCCGGAACGGGGATTCCGGTGGCTGGTGCTCGACAGATCGGGAACGCCCGAACGGATCGTGGAGCTGCCTCCCGCGTGGACGTTGGAGTGGGTGGGGTCGGACCACCTCTGGGCCGTGCGCACCGATGAGCTGGGCGTCAACTACCTCGTGCGAGCCCGTCTCGTGGCATCAGTGACCTAGAAGTCCGAACGTCTAGAGCGCCGCCTCCAGAGCCGACCTGAGGGCCGGATCGTCGGCGGTCACGGGCCCACTGTGTCGCCAGCGGACGATTCCCTCCCGGTCAATGAGGGCGTTGAAGGGGACGCCGTAGGCTCCGAAGAGATGGCTGATCCGCTCCGACGGGTCGCGCAGAATGAGGAACTCGATCCCCAGGTCGCCGGTGAAGCGGTCCACCGCTCCGGCGGCCCCCCGGGAGTCGACGCTCACCCCCACCACCCTCAGACCTTCGCCCCCCAGCTCCTCGTGCAGGGCCTGCAGGTGAGGCATCTCTATTCGACACGGGGGACACCAGGTGGCCCAGATGTTCAGAAGCACCACCTCGCCTTCGAGGTCGGCCAGGGAAATCGTGTCGCCGGCCGCCGACGGCGCAGCGTATTCCGGTGCCGGGCTTCCCACCGCCCCTCGGGTATCCTCGGCCCAGCCGCACCCCATCAGGAGGAATCCCAGCGTCGCAACGAGGACCAGTCCCGGCGCTTCTACGCGCGGAACTCCACCTACGAGGCACCAAACCCGACGTCCCCGACACCGAATCCGACCTTCCGATCTATGCATGGTCTTCTACTCCGTCTCGGGCGTGGGCGCGGGTCGCCGGAGGAGGGCCAGCTCCACCCGGTCCGTGCCTTCCACGTCATTCCAGGCGAAGAGAAGCCCACCCTCCGCCGTCCATACCATGCGGGGAAAACCGCTGGCTCGGGCCTCGGATGTCTCGGCCACCGTGGCGGCTCGACCCCGCCGCCCATCGGGCTCTATCCATCGGACCCGGAGCTCGGCGCCGTCGGAGGTTCGCTCGAGCCAGCTCACGTACGCCCGGCCCGCCGGATCCAACGCCACCGCCACCCGGCCGGAAGGATCTCCGTCGTCGATCCGGATGGCCGGGTCGAAGGTGGCACCCGAGTCGTCGGAGAAGGCAAGTCGGACCAGGGGTTTGTCGTCGGCCGCGGTGAACCAGGCCACCGCGACCCGCGGGCCTCGGGCCGCGACCATCGGTCCGTTCACCGGGCAGGCCGGGATCTCCCATCCGTCATGATGCACGGGCTCGGGATCCGTCCACGCGCCGTCCACGTAGCGGATGACGGAGATGTCCCGGATCTCCTCGGCCGTTCGGTCCCGGTACGCCACGAGCGGTCCAGCATCGGTCACCGCGGCGGACGTCTGGCAACAGTCGCAGATCCGACCGTCCAGCAACACCTCCTCGCCAAGCTCATCCGGGGTCAAGGTGGTGAAGCGCAACGTCATCTCCGGGTCGTCGGGCTGGGTCTCGAAGCGTCGCCCGTCGAGCCACACAGCCCCCAGTGAGCCGTCCTCCCAGGGGAAGAGCGACACAAAGCCGTGCTCGCTGAGCGTGCCGTCCCGGTGGGGAACCACGGGCTCGCTCCAGCTTTCGCCCCCATCCAGCGACCAGGCGATGTGGACATCGTAGTCGAAGGTGTCGGGACCACTTCGGACCAGCCAGTGGGCGGCCATGCGCCCGTCCTCCAGCACGTGGATGGAGGGGAAGTCGGCCCAGTTGACGAAGAAGTCATCGCCCTCGGCTATGGTTCGGGGCTCGGACCATCCCCCTCTCCCGGCGTCCCCCGGAGACTCCGGGTCCAGCGATGAGAATCGGACGGCGTGGCTCCCCTCCTCCATGGGCTCGATCCAGCTGAGATAGATCCGACCGTCCGGGGCGGCGAAGAGATTCGGTTCTCCCGCCCCGGGCGGTGTCGGAGTGGCCAGCTCCACCCTCTCCCACCGATCCAGCGCCTCGGGGCCGTCGGGGTCGCGGTCCTGGCACGCCGTGCTCGTCAGGAGAAGCGCACTGACAAGAAAGCCGAAGGGCACGGAGGTGCGCATGACTCCCCGAGGCACCCACATGGAGCCGGAAGGAGCCCGCATGGAACCGCAAGGAACCCGCATGGAAGCCCGAGAAGCGTTCGTAGAGGCCATAGTTGCGCTGACGATAAGAGTGTTACCTGCCATCAGGAGTGTAATATCCCCACGAACATCCCGGGGTCCAGCCCCATCGCCCGGGATCCAACCCCATCTCCCTACCTACCGGGCCGGCCCAGCCACGATCCTGCCCCCACACACCACGAGCAGCACGGGCGATCCCCCCACCGTGTGGGCCAGTTCCCGCTCGTCCCGGTACCGAAGGAGGACGAGATCCGCACGCCGTCGAGGGGCAATGCGCCCGACATCCCCCAAGCCCAGAAGATGGGCCGCGTTGGCGGTGACCGCAGTCAATGCCTCGTGAGGCGTCAGGCCGTTCTTGCGCACCGCCAGCCCCATGGCCAACGGAATGGAGGGCGAAGGGGCCGACCCCGGGTTCCAGTTGGTGGCCACCACCACCGATCCGCCGGCGTCGATGAGGGTTCGACCGTCGGCATATCGATCATCGAGGTGAAAGCCGGATACGGGGAGCAGCACCCCGGCCGCCTGGCTACGGGCCAACCGCTTGAGGTCCTCGGGGGTCGAGGCCTCCAGGTGATCCACGGACCGGACGCGCAGCCGGAGCGCCTCCCGCACCATGCCCAACGAGTTGAA
>SLNQ01000122.1 GCA_007132965.1 Gemmatimonadota bacterium
ACCTACGAGTGGCTCCTGGAGGAGGACGTGGCCCGGGAGCTGGCCCGCATCGACCTTCCCCTCTCCACCTATACCCAGTGGTACTGGAAGATCGACCTCCACAACCTCCTTCACTTCCTGAGTCTCAGAGTCGATCCCCACGCCCAGTGGGAGATCCAGGCCTACGCCCGGGTCATGGCCGGGATGGTGAAGCGGGTGGCGCCCCTCTCCTACGAGGCATGGGTGGACTACGACCTCCTGGGGACCCCCATGAGCCGGGCCGAGCTCCAGGCGCTGGCCGGACTCCTGCAGCCCACCGAGGAGGGCGGCGTGAGGATCCGCCCCGAGGCCCCGGCACTGGAGCCGGACCTGCTCGGCGAGTTGGGGCTCTCCGGCCGCGAGATCCGGGAGTTCGTGGCCAAGCTGCAGCCCGGGGAGCGGCCCGACTTCGCGCTGGACCTGGAGCAGATGCGCCCGGCTGACGAGGTGGCCCGGGAGATGGCCGAGGCGGTGCCCGAGGTGGACAAATAGCCCAACGGATCGCCCCTTCCGCCATGCCTCGTCGGTGGTGGCTGGCCGCCTGGACCCTCCTGCTGGTGACCCTGGCCAGCGGCACCCTCCTGCGAATCCAGTGGACGGGAGCCGTGCCCGCCTGGTTCAACAGCCAGCACCTTCTCCACGCGCACTCCCACGTCGCTCTCCTGGGATGGGCCTTCGTGGCCTACTTCGGCCTCCTCTTCCGGGGCTCCCGCTTCGCGCGTCTTCGCTGGTGGAGTCTGGTCTGCGAGCTCCTCCTCCTGACCCTCATCGGGGTCCTCTTTGCGGCGTACCTCTACCAGGGCTACGCCTTCTGGTCCATCGTCCTGTCCACCCTCCACATCCTGGTGACCTTGGCCCTGGTGTGGCTCTGGGTCGAAGGGCCTCGCCAGCACCTCACCGCCGCCGCCCGCCCCTGGATCGACCTCTCGGCCGTCTGGCTGGTGGCGGCCACCGTGGGGCCCCTCATGTTGGCCGGCGGCGTCCCCATGGGAGCGGTGTGGATCGACGCCTGGGTGGGCTTCTACCTGACTCTCCTCTTCAACGGATGGCTCCTCTTCGGGGTGGTTGGACTACTGGTGGACCGTTTCGGCGCCGGCCCGAACCCGTGGCTCCGCCGGTTCATGGCGGCGGGGGTGATCCCCGGCGTGCTGCCCCGCTTCGATCCGTGGATTGCCTTTCCCGGGCTGGAGTGGATCGGATGGGCGGGACTCCTGCTGGTGGGAGGCGGACTCGTGGGGGTGGCGTTCCGGCTGCCTCTGGCGGAGACTGCTCCCGACGGCGAGTCTACTTTCCCGACCTTGCCCCGTCGGTGGCTGGCACACTCCGTCCGGATGGCCATGGTCCTCACCGGCGTGGCGGTGGTGGTGGGCGGGTTTCCGCCCCTCACGGATACGCTGGCGGGGGCCCATCACCTGGTCATCGGCTTCGTCCACCTGCATCTTTTGGCCTTCGTCAGCGCGGCCCTGGTGCTCCTTCTGTACCGGACGGGGTGGGCCGCGGCGGTCCTCTTCTTGAGTGGCGTGTGGGGCACGGTGGCGGTGCTCCTGGGCGTGGGAGCCTTCGAGCTGCTGGGGCGCCCGGTGTTCTGGCCGGTGCAGCAGGTGCTGGCGGCGGCGGGGGTCCTGGCGCTGACGGGGGTGGCGCTCCTTCCCCTTGCGGGTCTTGATGGCCGCCGGGATCAGGCTGACTGAGCCATGGCGCCGCACCCTGGCTGGCGACCCATGGTCCAGCCCGCTGGCAGCGACGCCCTCAATCCCGTATGCTGTTCGTCGAAACCATCCCACAATCCAACCCCGTCCCACCTTCGTCGAGGGCCCCTGTCGGGCGGTCTTCCTCCGTTCATCCGTACCGGACCTGTACATCATGAAAAGCCACCCCGTGGCCGGCGGCCGCGCGCCTTCGCCGGTTTCCATCCTGCTCTTCCCGCTCCTGATCCTCCTCTGGATGCCGGCCGTCGCGCCCCCCGCCGGCCCGGCGGACGCGCCAATCGACGCGCCCTGGTCGGTGGCGTCCGCTCTGGCCCTGGCCGCCCAGGAGCCTCCCGAAGAGGAGGAGGAAGAAGAAGAGCGCACCTACCGGGACGTGATTCCCGAGACGGCGGAGTCCAGCGAGGGTCTCTTTACCGTCCACCGGGTGGACGAGGACTACTTCTTTGAGATTCCCAACCAGATGCTGGACCGGGAGATTCTCCTCCAGACCCGGGTAACGCGGACGATTGCCGGCATGGGATACGGTGGGCACCGGCAGAGCCAGACCGTGGTGCGGTGGGAACGTCGGGGTGACCAGGTCCTGATGCGGATGGTGGGCACCCAGAACGTGGCCGCCGACACCCTGCCCATCTACGAGGCGGTCCGGAACTCCAACTACGAGCCCGTCCTGTATGCCTTCGACGTGGAGACCGAGCCGGAGGACGCCTCCGGGGTGGTCATCGACGTCACGGAGCTCTTCACCGACGACGTGCGGTTTCTGGGGCTCTCGCAGAACCGGAGAAGCCAGTACGGCGTGCGCAGCCTGGACGGCGACCGAACCTTCATCGAGTCCATTCGCACCTTCCCCGAGAACATCGAGGTGCGCCGGACGGTGACGTACAACGCCAGCGAACCCCCCTCCCTGTCCCTGGGCGAGAGCCTCTCGGTGGAGCTGGGTCACTCCTTCGTCCTCCTCCCGGACAACCCCATGACCCCCCGCCTGGCCGACGACCGGGTGGGCTTCTTCTCCATCACCCAGAACGACTTCGGGGTGGAGGCCCAGCGGCTCATCGAGCGGCGATACGTCCGTCGCTGGCGGCTCGAGCCCTCCGATCCGGAGGCGTACGCCCGGGGCGAGCTGGTGGACCCGGTGGAGCCCATCGTCTTCTACATTGATCCCGCCACGCCCGAAAAGTGGATCCCCTATCTGAAGCAGGGGGTGGTGGACTGGCAGGAGGCCTTCGAGGCGGCCGGGTTCAGCAACGCCATCCTGGCGAAGGACGCCCCCACCGCCGAGGAGGATCCGGACTTTGATCCGGCCGACGCCCGCTACTCCATGATCCGGTACCTGGCCTCACCGGTGCAGAACGCCAGCGGGCCAAGCTTCTCCGACCCCCGTACGGGCGAGATCCTGGGCAGCCATATCCAGTGGCACCACAACGTGATGAACCTCCTCAGGAACTGGTACTTCGTTCAGACCGCCGCGGCCAACCCCGAGGCCCGGGGCGTGGAGTTCGACGACGAGGTCATGGGCGAGCTCATCCGCTTCGTGTCGGCCCACGAGGTGGGCCACACCCTGGGCTTCCCACACAACCAGAAGGGCCACTCGGCGGTGCCGGTGGAGCAGCTTCGGACCCGGTGGGTGTGCGAGAACGGCACCTCCACCTCGGTCATGGACTACGCCCGCTTCAACTACGTAGCCCAGCCCGGTGACGACACCTGCTTCCATCCCCGCATCGGCCCGTACGACAGGTGGGTCACCGAGTGGGGGTATCGCTGGATCCCCGACGTGGACGACCCGGATCAGGAGCGGGAGATTCTGAGCCAGTGGATCCTGGAGAAGGGCGACAATCGCACCTACCGCTTCGGCGGCACTCGCAGTTCCGACCCAGGGGCGACCAGCAACGTCCTCGGGGACGATCCGGTGCTGGCCTCCGAGTACGGGATGGCCAACCTCCGGCGGATCATGCCCAACCTACAGGAGTGGACGTACGAGGAGGGGGAGGACTACAGCCAGCTCTCCCAGCTCTACGGGCAGGTGGTGAGCCAGTGGAACCGGTACGCCGGGCACGTCTCGGAGACCTTCGGGGGTGTGGAGCGCACGCGGCGGGCCCAGGGACAGCCCGAGCCGGTATACGAGCCCATCTCCGCCCAGCGGCAGCGGGCCGCCATGGCGTACCTGGACCGGGAGGTCTTCCAGACTCCCACCTGGATGATCGAGGAAG
>SLNQ01000082.1 GCA_007132965.1 Gemmatimonadota bacterium
ACAGCACGTCGGCCTCGGTGTGCCGGGGCCGTTCCGGGATCGTCAGGTCGGCGGGGTCCAGGACCGTGCTGGGCGAGCCGGGCGCGCCGGGTTGAACCGTGCGGGCCTGGGCGAAGGCCTCAGGGGCCCAGAGCGCCATGACGAGTACGGCCATAGCGGCGGTGAGGAGGCTCCTGGCGGACATCGACCGCAGGTGTGTGGGCTTGTTTCGCATGGCTCGCATATCAAAAGGAGAGATGGACTTCGTGAGACTGATGGAGGTGCGTGAAAGGAGCTGGCCCGCTCGAGAATCAGGAGGTCGGTTCGGCCGCGGTGGTGCTCCGAGCGCCTTCGGTCTCCTGCAGTAGTACCGCCGGGGGGCGCGTCAGTTTCGCCAGACGGCCCTTTGGTTCCTCGGGGGACGCGCGGAGGTAGCAGGTGAACGGAGATGGGGCCTGGCGGCTCACTGACGGCTTCGTCTACCGATGGGGTGAGCCAGGTCGATGAGCGGTCGGGAAGAACGCGACCCAGCGATCAGGGCTTCTCAAAGGCGTAGGCGGCGACATACTGGACATCCATCTCGTCGGTCCAGCGGCCGTAGACCCGGTCCTCTGTGACTGCCAGGAGGGTGAAGTCGGGGGGAAGCGTGACCGTGCTCACGAACCGGCCCTCCGGATCGAAGACCACCCAGCGATCCGGGGGATGCAGGTTGAGCTCGAATCGGTACTCGGCGACCCAGAGGTTCCCGGCCCTGTCCGGTAGGAAGGTCGAGTAGGCAGGGACGTTCTCCGGCAGGTGCCGCTGAGCCAGAGTCTCTTCGAACTCCCGTGCCAGGGCGGCGCGGCGATCCGGGGGAAGCCCGTCGAGCCGGCCCAGCATCCAGTCCCGGAAGGCGCCGAGACGCTCCTCCCCGAGCTCGATGTCCACGTTCCGCGCCCGGATGGACCGGAGCCACTCCCCTCCGGCTGAGAACACGTTGATCTCGAAGGGCTCCTGCGTTCCCACGTAGATCCGGTCCTGGGTGACGGTGTGGGAGAGGGTCCGCTGAAAGTATGGGGTATCCACCGCGGGCACCCCCTCCCTCCGATGCACCTCCCGCTCCGGACCGGGGAAGACCCCGATGGTGTCGGCGGTGCCTCCTTCGTCGCCTGCCGGCACTCGCAGCAGGGCCACGGGGATCCGGATGAGGCCCGGCTCGAGGCTCGGGCTGGTGCGGTCGGGGCCGGCTCCCGGCTGGGCGATGAGATACGAACCATCCGAGAGGCGGTAGGTCTTCCCAAGGGAAGGGGCCCGGAGCTCGTCCGACGTCGTGGTACCAAGGTGTGAACCGTCGGGCCCGAAGGAAACCACCCGTCCACCTCCCCTGTCCCTGACGACGATGGTGTCGTCGGCGGCGAGGGTCACACCACCGAAGCTGGAGACCTCCCCCGGGCCCTGGCCGAGGCCCCCTCGCTGGAAGAGGAAGCGACCCTCGTCGTCGAACCAGCGGAGCGTCCGGTCGGCTCCCTCGGCCACCACGATCCGACCGTCGCTCAGCACGATGATGTCGGCGATCTGTCCGAACAGGTAGGGTTCCTCCCCATCCACGGCCCCGATGCGTAGCACGGGCTCCGGGGAGAGCCGCCACGTCTCCGGTCCTGCCCACACGTCTTCGGGGTTGTCGACGAGCGTGATTCCGACGCTGTCGCGCACAATCTGGGACTCCAGCTCTCCGGGGCCTTCTTCACAGGCCGCGAGGACCAGGACGTATGCGACGCCGAGGGCGGGTACTCGTCGTGGGCCCACCATCAGGCTCGATCCACCAGGACCTCGGCGAACTCCAGGGTGCCGGCGGCCAGGACGAAGGCGGTGGGCGGGAGGCCGGCTGAGATCTCCTGGAGGCGGTCGTAGTAGCTCCGGAATTCCTCTTCGGTGTCGGTGGGGGAGGCCATCCCCAGGAAGACGATGTCGGCATCGGCGGAGGCTCCCTTCAGCACCTCCGGGAAGGGACGCTCTCCCGCCACGATGACGTCGAGTGTGACTTCGCCGATCCGGAGGTCGGCCAGGAGCTCCTCCAGGTTGGCCCGGGCGTCTCGGGCGGCCTCGGGGGTGGTGACGGCCAGCTTGAGGCGCACCTCCGCTTCCTGCCAGTCCACGTTGGTCCGGAGCAGGTAGGCCAGCACCAGCATGAGGCCCCCGTTGGCCTGGAGCCCTCCCCACCATACGTCGATGGTTCGCCGCCGGCCGAACCCCACGTGCTCCGGATCACGGATGATGACGACGTTGCGCTGCTTGCGGTGGAAGGTCTCGATCATCTTGCAGTACCGGTCCCGGCGATCCTCGTGCTCGCTGGCCCCCAGGATGATGGTGTTGGGCACCAGGTGGCCGAAGCCGTAGGCCTCCACCAGTCGTTCGGCGCCGGTGAAGGGATCGGGGGCCGACACCAGCCGCACGAAGGCCTGGACCCCCCGTCGCTCCAGGTACTCCTGGATCTGGGTCTCCACCTCGGCCTGGCGTTTCCCCTCGGCGGCGTCTTCCGGCAGGATGCTGGCGATGGTGACGAGCCCCCGGTTGTGGGTGATGGCGTTGGCGAAGTCCACCAGGGGCCAGCGCCGGCTCGGGGGACCGGCCAGGACCAGGGGGTGGGGCCGCCAGTTGCGCGGGTCGCCCCGGTCGCCCATCCGAAGCAGTCCCATCCGGATGAGGGCCAACCAAATGCCCCGGCGCACATCACCCCAGGTGCCGGCCAGGCCCCGCCGCTGCAGCCAGATGAAGATGCCCAGGACCACCGCGGCCGCCACGATGGTGGCCACGGCGTTGATCAGGAACATGATGAGCAGACACGCCAGGGCCCCGGCCATGGGAATGGGCCAGGGGACCCGAAAGGCGGGGCGGAAGGAGGGGCTCTGGAGGAAGCCTTCCACCCCTGCGGCGAAGTTCACCGTCATGTACGAGGTGAGAAAGAACATGGTGAGGACAGGTGCCACCATGTTCAGGTCGCCGAAGAAGATGGCCACCAGCGCCACCCCCAGGGTCACCACGGTGCCCACGCGCGGGGCGTCGTCCTCCCCGCTTCCCTTCCCCAGAAACCTCAGCGGCCTCGGCAGGACGCCGTCGCGGGCCAGGGCCTGCAGGACCCGGGGGGCGCCCAGCACGCTTCCCATGGCGCTGGAGAGGGTAGCCCCCATGGCTCCCAGGAGGATCAGGGGACCCCACAGGGCCATGCGCCGCATGATGAGGGAGTCCTCGATGAGGGTGGCGCTGTCAGCCCACATGCTGAAAAAGAAGGGCATGGTCATGTAGACCAGGAACCCCACCCCCAGGGCGCCCAGGGTGCCCCGGGGGATGGAGCGGGCCGGACTCTTCAGGTCTCCGGACATGTTCACCCCGGCCTCGATGCCGGTCACCGCCGGAAAGAAGACTGCGAAGACGATCCAGAACCCCACGGTGAGGTCAGGGGGCGCGGCAGCCCCGGTGAGGTCGAGCTGGCTCTCCTCCACCGGCCCGCCCAGGAAGAAGGAGAGGAGCGAGAGCCCGATGACCGCCATGACGATGTACTGTGCCCGGATGGCCAGATTGGCCGAGCGAATGGCAAGCCCGGCCACCACCACCGCCGTCACTACCCCCACCCACCGGGGGTCCAGGTTCGGAAAGATGTCGCCCACGATCTCGGCGAACCCGATGACGTATAAGGCCATGGAGAGGGCCAGGGCGAAGTACAGGGGGATCCCCACCGCTCCCCCGGTCTCGATGCCCAGCGACCGGCTGATCATGAAATACGCGCCGCCTCCCCCCACCCTCCGGTCGGTGGCGATAGAGGCCATGGAGAGGGCCGTCACGAAGGTGACGCTGGTGCACATGACCACAATGAGGAGAGTGGCCAGCAGCCCCACGTTCCCCACCACCCACCCGAACCTGAGGTACATGATGACCCCGAGGATGGTGAGGATCGACGGGGTGAA
>SLNQ01000246.1 GCA_007132965.1 Gemmatimonadota bacterium
ACGCCGACGCCATCCAGAGCTCGACGCTGGCCATGCGGAACCTGGAGCGGGTCATGGACATGCTCCTGGACGTGGCCGAGGAGCCCGGGGAGGACTACTCCACCCTGGATGAGCTCTACGGGAACGCCGTCTCCCAGTGGGGGCGCTACATGGGCCACGTCACGGCCCTCGTGGGTGGGGCCTACACCCAGCAGCGCTACGGCACCGGCGAGCGCTTCGAGCCCGTGCCCCGAAGCGAGCAACAGGCGGCGCTCCGCTTCCTCACGGCAAACGCCTTCGACCCGCCTGAGATGTTCCTGGAGCCCGGGATCCTTCGCCGGATCGAAGCCGAGGGGGCGATCTCCCGGATCGGCACCCAGCAGGGCCGGGTGCTCTCGCAGCTCATGAGCGAGGCCCGGCTGAACCGGCTGGTGGAGTACGAGGCGGTCTCCAGCGGCGGGCCCGCCTACACGGTGGCCGATCTCCTGGAGGACCTCCGGGACGGGGTCTGGACCGAGCTGGAGGCCGGCTCGCCCCGGATCGACGTGTACCGCCGGAACCTGCAGCGGCAGTACCTTGCCGCCGCGGACCGTTATCTGGCCCCGGTGAGCGCCGGCTCGGTGAACGATGCCCGGCCCATCGTGCGCTCCGAGTTGGGGGAGCTCCGGGAGGCTGTGGCCCAGGCGCGGGAGCGCTCCGCCGACGCCATGACCCGGCTCCACCTGCAGGACGTGGAGGCCGAGATCGAGCGGATCAAGGATCCCCGGGCCCAGCGGCCCGAGGTCGCAGGCGGAGGGGGCGGATCGGGCCCCATCATCATTTCCCTCCCGTTCCCCTTCGACCCCGACGGCTGGCTCGAGATGCTGGGGCTGGAGCACCCGGAAGGGTGGCAGGGCGCGCTCCGGGACTGGGCGGATGCCGAAGTGGGCACCTCGGCCGACGTCATGGAGATTCCGCGGCGGTAGGGGAGATGCGGCGGCTTCGGGGCGGGCTTCGTGGAATGCGTCGACCCTTGTGACCTGCAGCGGTGAGGAGATCCACATGGACCAGATCGCCGTGTTCCTCAGGGGGATCAATCTCGGGCGCAGGCGCCTGAAGTCGGAGGAGTTGAAGCGCCCCTTCGCCGATGCGGGGTTCGAGCACGTCCGTACGTTCCTGGCCAGCGGAAACGTGGTCATCCGGGATCCCGGACTTGGGCTTCAGGAGGTGGAAGCCCGGGTGGAAGAGGCCTTCGCCCAGAGGGTGGGCTTCGAGGCGGGCGCCTTCGCGCGCCCCCTCCTTGCGCTGGACGAGCTTGCCGATGACCCCGAGATCCGCCGGCCGGAGGAGGAGGGCTTCACGCCCCACGTGATCTTCCTGAAGAAGCGTCCGGAGCCGAAGGTGCGCCAGGCCCTGGAGGAGCTCGAGACCCCGGACGACCGGTTCCGGGTCCTGGAGCGCCACGTGGTGTGGCTCCGTCGAGGGCGGATGAGCGACTCACAGGTGCAGCCTCGGCACCTGGAGGGGGCCCTGGGCGGTGTCCCGAACACCATGCGAAAGATCACCACGCTGAGACGCTTGGTGGCGAAGTTCGGTAGGTGACGAGGGCCGGGTCCCCCTCCGGCGGGTCGTCCGGCTCTCCCCCCCACACTCAGCGGGTGGAAGGTCGTGGCCCGGAACTGCCCTCGCCCCCCTTGTGGGGCTATGCAGAAGGGTTGGTCCGGGACAGCTCGCCTGAACCAGGCATGCGCGGTCTTCCTCGGCGAAGCTGGTCGGAATGGATGAGGGGTGGTGCCGGCCCCCGGTCAGGGGATCAGCGCCCCGGTGAGCCCGGCATAGGAGCCGTGAGCGCGGGGATAGCGGTCCAGCCCCGGGACGTAGCAATGCAGCCGCTCCATGCCGGAAGGAAGGGCCATGGGTCCGCTCTCCGGCCTCCATGTGGCACCCTCCGGAACGGCGCGCTGAGGCATGGGGATGCCGAACCGGTCCCGGACCTCCGTTTCCACAGCGTCCACCAGGGCTGCGCCCAGTTCGAGGCCACTCAGGAGCCATTGGCTGGTGTGTTCGGTCAGGTGCCGGCGGGCACCGTCGGCGTCCCCGGCCTGGAGCCGCTGCCGGGCCTCCTCGCGAACGGCCTCGAGTTCGCCCAGAACGGCTGACTCGAAGGCTTCCAGTTCAGCCGTCACCGGTGCCAGGAGTTCCTCCGGGTGCGTGCAGGTGTGGTAGAGGAGGCGTCGGTAGGTTCGGTAGGCGCTTCGGGTCGCCTCCAGGGGCGCAAACCCGAGATCGAGGAAGGTTGCGTCCGCGTGCTTCGTCATGTACCGGTGCTGCTTGTACTCCGGCGGTACATCGCCTGCGCCCACGAAGACGGGCACCATGGGAGTGCTTACCGCCGGGGCCACCGCTACCCACAGTGCGCCCAGATCCTCCGTTGGTTCTCCGGCCACGAGCTGGGCCACCTGTCCGTATCCGGCCCGGTCCCCGGACCAGCGTGGGTCCCGAACCAGGGCGATCATATCGGTCAACGAGACCGGTACCAGGGCCTGGAGTTCCTCCTCCCGGTCCGGTGGGTACCGGAAGAGTGCGTCGTCCACTCCGGGTTCGCTGGGGAAGGATTGCCCGTAGACCTGCTGGAGGTTCATCACGTCGTGGGCCTCGGCGTCGAACCACCCCTGCTCGTGGGCAAATCGCACCAGATCGGAGGCGCCCATGAAGTCCGGGTCATCGTCGAACTGGACCGGAAAGTCGCCGATGTATCCCGGGTAGAGGACTCGAACGTCATCTGCGCCCAGCCGCTCTGCGGCCCACAGCCCCTGGCCGCCGGCATAGGTGATCACCACCCATCCCTCGACGGCGTCGGCAAAGAGGAAGGAGTTTCCGCCGTAGGTGGCGTAGCCGTGGGTGTCCACCAGTTCGCCCACGATCCGAACGGCGTGTTCCGCGGAGGTGGCCCGCTCCATGACCGCTCGGGCCAGATCGCTGTAGCTCAACCCGGTCTGGGGGTCCGGCGTCATTTCCCTCAGCTCGAAGCGCGAAGGACTCCATACCGTCCGGGCCGCCACGCCGTGCTCGTTCAAGCCGCCATTGGTGAGCGGAGGAGGAAAGCCGGCGAATTCCGAGTAGTTGCTCGTGATGAAGCGGGCCGTGGAGGTCGCCTGCGGAATACGGAGCCGCCTGCCTGGATAGCGAGCCTCCTCGGTGACGCCCACCTCCACCATCGTCCCTTCGGGAAACTCCCGGGCGGGAGTGATCTCGAGCCAGTGGCTGGACGGTTCGTGTCCAAATCCACCGAGGAGGACGTTCCCGTCGCCGGTCAGGTTACGGCCCACGTAGAAAGCGATGCTCTTCTCTTGCGGTAGGGGGGCGTCCGTCCCTTCGATGTGGATCCCGATCGCCGGAAGGGCCGTTCCCGGATCCGGGGACGCAGGACCGTCGCATCCGAGGGCGCCAAGCAGGAGGAGGGCTCCCGGCAGGCCGCCGGACAGCGCTCTCCGGTGAATCAGGGTCGGAAACATCCGCCTAATATGTGGGCTTTGCTACCATACGCAACCACTGGGGAACGCCATGAAGGAGATCGTCTTGATCCCGTCCCGGGGGTGTCGCCCCAGAGCCGCACGAAGTAGGCTGGGGGACCGGCAACCTTCAAACCGATCAGCCCCTCGATCCCCCCGATCCCGGGGAAGGAGGCCCGACCTGACTGCATCCGGTCCCGACCCCTCTGCGGAGGGGGCGTCCCGCATGCGTCCGGTGCCGCCCGGCGAACGGATCCTGAGCATCGATGTGCTGAGGGGGGTTGCGGTCCTCGGCATCCTCTTCGTGAACATGCTCTGGTTCGCCCAGCCGGCGCTCTACATGGAGCAGGCCGGGATCCGCTGGTGGACCCAGCCCTGGGACCTGGCGGCGGAGGCCTTCATCCGGTTCGCCGCCGAGGGGAAGTTCATCACCATGTTCTCCTTCC
>SLNQ01000332.1 GCA_007132965.1 Gemmatimonadota bacterium
GCGGCCGAGGCGTCGGGGACGAGCGGGCCTCTGCGGGAGTTCCGCCTCGTCTCCGAGGTGGCCGAGGTGGACCTCGGACCCCTGGGCGTCCACCCGCGATGGGTGTACGACGGCACGCTCCCCGGCCCGGAGCTCCGGGTCCGGGAAGGCGATCGGCTGCGTGTGATCCTGGAGAACCGCCTGCCCGAGGAGACGACGGTCCACTGGCACGGGCTCCCTGTACCCAACCCGATGGACGGGGTCCCGGGGGTCACCCAGGACCCGGTATCGCCGGGCGAGCGATTCGTCTACGAGTTCCCGGCCGAGCCGGCGGGAAGCTACCTGTACCACACGCACGTGGGCCTGCAGCTCGACCGCGGCCTCTACGGGCCCCTGGTGGTCGAGGAGGCCACTCCGCACGTGGAGTGGGACCGCGAGCACACCCTGGTCCTGGACGATTTCACCCCCGCCGAGCCCCGGGTGGTCATGGGGCCGGGGATGGGGATGATGGGCGGGATGCCGCAGGGTCCGGACTACGAAGCGTTCCTCATGAACGGCCGCCCCGCCACCGATCCGCCCCTCCTCGAGGTTGCGCACGGGGAGCGGGTCCGACTCCGGCTCATGAACCCGGCGAGTCAGACGACCTTCCGGGTGGCCCTCGCCGGCCACCGGCTCCTCGTCACTCACACCGATGGTCGGCCCGTCGAGCCCGTGGAGGTGGATTCACTCGAGATCGGGATGGGAGAGCGCTACGACGTCATCGTCCAGGCCGACGATCCGGGAGCCTGGAACCTGGTGGCCGCCGCCCTCGAGCCCCAGTCGGGAACCGCCCGGGCCGTGCTGCGCTACCGCGACGCGCGCCAAGCGGGTCCCCCCGAGGGTCAGGTGCCGGAAGGCCTCCGGCGAGACGCTCGGGTCCTGCAGCTTTCCGATCTTCGCTCCATCGAGCTCGACGGCGGGCGCTCCCGCCGGGCGGACCGTACCGTGGACTTGATGCTCACCGGGGGCGGAATGATGATGTCCCCGCGCGGGACGTGGACGATCGACCGGCAGGCGTGGCCCGACGCGGATCCCTTGACCATCGTCGAGGGAGAGCGGGTGCGGGTGCGCATGGTGAACCACAGCCCCATGCGCCACCCCATGCACCTGCACGGCTTCTTCTTCCGGGTCCACGATGCGCTGAAGGAAACCGTCATCGTGCCCCCCCACATGGGACGGATCGAGTTCGATTTCCTCGCGGACAACCCGGGGGACTGGTTCTTCCACTGCCACGACCTGTACCACATGGAGAGCGGGATGGCCCGGGTCTTCCGGTACGGTTGAAGGCCGCCGCCGGCGAGCGGTTCAATGCCCGACCGGCCGGGTCGCCACGAGCACCGTGGGTAGTTCCGGCCCCCCGCCACGAGCGAGTCCTTCTGCGTGGACCCGAAGCCTCGGTCAGCTTCCGGGTCCTGCCACCCGGATCTGTCCCCTGACCTCGCCGGGCGGGAACTGGGAGGTGTGGACGTTCACGTAGGCCTCATCGGCGTGGAACAGGTCCAGGAGGTCGTCCAGGGTGCCGCCCTCCAACGGACCCACGAGGTCGTCGGCAGTGATCGTCCCCGTGGCCAGGGTCCCGTCGGATCTTCCTTCGATCAACTGGGCCGGCGGCCCTTCCGGGTAGAGCCACACCACCGGCGGACCGTTCTCACCCCGCGGCCCCACATGGATGTGGGCCTGGGTCACATTCTCGATGTTGGCCACGATGAGCCGGAAATCGATGGCGTCTCCGGCCCGGTTGAGCTGGAACCGGCTGAGGCCCCGGGCGTCGGTGTCCACCGGGGGCACCTCCTCGTCGCCGGTGAGGGGGGCGACAAAGTTCCGGGCCGCTGGATGCTGCGCCGCGTTCGCATGGCTCATCAGAGGACTCAGCGCGTCAGCTTCCACGGCTGACGGCGAGGCAGCGTCCTCGGAGCAGCCGAGGGCTACCAGCGGGAGGAGAGCGAGGGTGGCGAACCAACCAGGAGTACGCATGGCAAACCTCCGGTTCAGAAGCGAACAGGGGGATCGCCGGCGCGGCCGCCGTCAATCCCGAGGACCCACCGGGCCGTCCGGCCCACCCGGGACGGGTTTACGAGGATACATACGATACAAGCATGGTATGACGATGTAAACACTCTCAAGAACCGTGGTTACCATCAGATCATCGCCAACAACCGGATACAGGCGAAGAATCGGTGTTCCCCCTTGAGTCCGGGGCGCTGCACTTCTTTACCGCCCCATCAAGCGGGCCCGCGTACCCCGGCTCTCCGGCAGCGGGTCTCCGCGAGCGCCGAGGACGCCGGGCCACTCACCCGTCCTCGTTCCTGAGACTGAACGTCGCGGGGACGAAGACCGAAGCCCCGCCTGGCCTCTGGAGTGCCAGACGGGGCTCTGCGGTGCCGGACGGGTCCGAAGGGACGTCAGCCCATGCCGCCGGCTGAGGCCGGGATCACTTCAGGTCAAAGCGATCCAGCTTCATGACCTTGTCCCAGGCCTTCACGAAATCCCGTACGAACGTTTCTTCGGCGCCCTCGTAGGCGTAGGTTTCCGCAACGTTCCGAAGCTCGGCGTTGTGCCCGAAGATCAGGTCCACGCGGCTGGCCTTCCACCGCAGCTCGCCCGTCTCCCGGTCACGGCCCTCGAAGACCTCCTGCGAGTCCGAGGTCGCTTTCCACTCCGTGCCCATGTCCACCAGGTTCACGAAGAAGTCGTTGGTCAGCGTTCCCGGGCGGTCCGTGAAGACGCCCAGGTCGCTGTCGCCGTAATTGGCGCCCAGGGCCCGCATACCGCCCACCAGCACGGCCATCTCGGGAGCCGTCAGGGTCAGGAGCGCAGCCTTGTCCACCAGCAGCTCCTCGGCCGAGCGCCGCCGATCGTCGGCGAGGTAGTTGCGGAACCCGTCGGCAGGGGAGTTGAGCCATTCGGCCGACTCCTCGTCGGTCTGCTCGGGGGTGGCGTCCGCTCGTCCTGGCACGAAGGTCAGGTCCACATCGTGGCCGGCCGCCTCGGCTGCCTTCTCGATGGCCGCGTAGCCCCCCAGGACGATGAGGTCAGCCAGCGAGATCCGGACGTTGTCGGACCGGGCATCGTTGAAGCTCTGCTGGATCTCCTCCAGCGTACCCAGCACCGATGCCAGCTTCTCGGGCTCGTTTACCTCCCAGCTCCTCTGGGGCTCGAGCCGGAGGCGGGCTCCGTTCGCTCCGCCCCGCTTGTCGCTGTCGCGGTAGGTCCAGGCCGACGCCCAGGCGGTCTTCACCAGCTCGGAGACCGACAGGCCCGAATCCAGGATCGCACCCTTCAGCTCGGCGATCTCCTCGTTCCCGACGAGATCGTGGTCCACCTCGGGGATGGGATCTTGCCAGATCAGCTCCTCGTCGGGCACCTCCGGTCCCAGCAGCCGGCTCCGCGGTCCCATGTCCCGGTGCGTCAGCTTGTACCAGGCCCGGGCGAAGGCGTCATGGAACTCGTCCGGGTTGGCGCGGAATCGCTCCGCCATCTTCCGGAACTCCGGATCCCGCTTCAGCGCCAGGTCCGTGGTGAGCATCATGGGGGTGACCCGGGCGTCCGGATCGTGGGCGTCCGGCGCGCTGTCCTGGGCCTCCTCGTTGGTGGGAGTCCACTGATATGCACCACCGGGGCTCTTCGTGAGCTCGTACTCGAAGTCCAGGAGGTTGTCGAGGAAGGTGGTGTCCCACTGGGTGGGGGTCTGGGTCCAGGGACCCTCCAGCCCACTGGTGATCATCGCTCCGGCCTTGGTTCCGCCCAGCTTGTTCTCCCAGCCGAACCCCTGCATTTCGATGGGTGCGGCGTCGGGCTCCGGGCCCAGGTGTTCTTCGTTGTCACCCACGCCGTGCACCTTTCCGA
>SLNQ01000336.1 GCA_007132965.1 Gemmatimonadota bacterium
CCAACCTTCCGGCAGCCAAGCCATGTCGCAGAAGCTGATGCAGTCCGACCCCACCGCCCCTGGCCTTCGCCTTCCGGACCCGGACACCCTCCGACTGGCCATCGACGCCGTACGGGTGCTCGCCATGGACGCGGTGGAGAAGGCCAGCTCGGGCCATCCCGGAACACCCATGGCGCTGGCGCCGGCCGGCTACCTTCTCTGGCGGCACCACCTCCGCCACAACCCGGCCAACCCCCTCTGGCCCGACCGGGACCGGTTCGTGCTCTCGGTGGGCCACGCCAGCATGCTCATTTACTCGCTCCTGCACCTTACGGGCTACGACCTCCCCCTGGAGGAGCTGGAGAACTTCAGGCAGTGGGGAAGCCGGACGGCGGGTCACCCCGAGTTCCACGAGACCCCGGGGGTGGAGACGACGACGGGCCCGCTGGGCCAGGGTGTGGCCAACTCGGTGGGCATGGCGCTGGCCGAGCGCTGGCTGGCGCACCGGTTCAATCGGCCCGGCCACTCAGTGGTGGACCACTACACCTACGCCTTCTGCTCCGACGGCGACCTCATGGAGGGGATCAGCCACGAGGTGGCCGAGATCGCCGGGCACCAGCGGCTGGGCAAGCTGATCTGGGTCTTCGACGACAACGAGATCACCATCGAGGGCTCTACCGACCTGGCTTCGTCCACCAACCAGCTCCGACGCTTCGAGGGGTACGGGTGGCACGTTCAGCAGGTAGATGACGGAAATGACCTGGAGGCGCTGGACAGGGCCATCCGGGCGGCCCGGTCCGATCCGAACCGCCCGTCGCTCATCGCACTGCGCACCACCATCGCCTGGGGAAGCCCCAACATGGCCGGCAAGGCGGCGGCCCACGGCGCTCCCCTGGGAGCCGAGGAGATCCGTCGTACCAAGGAAAACCTGGGCTACCCCAGCCAGGAGCCGTTCTGGGTGGCAGACGAAGCCCGGGAGGAGTGGGCCCGGGCCCAGCCCCGGGGCGCCGCCCTGGAGGCCGATTGGACCGAGCGCTTCAAGGCGTACCGGGAGGCTCACCCGGAACTGGCTGCCGAGTACCGCGCCTTCCTCTCCGGCGAGCTTCCCGACGGCTGGGAGGAGCGGGTGCCGGACCTGATGGACCAGGAGAAGGCCGAGGCCACCCGGGCCAGCTCCGGCAAGGTTCTGCAGGGCCTGGCGGCGGCGATCCCGAACCTGGTCGGGGGCTCCGCCGACCTGGGGCCCTCCAACAAGACCGAGCTGAAGGAGTTCGACTCCCTCATGCCCGAGACCCCTGGGGGCCGAAACCTCCACTTCGGGGTCCGGGAGCACGGGATGGGCGGCATCCTGAACGGGATGGCCCTCCACGGGGGCGTGCGCCCGTACGGGGGCACCTTCCTCATCTTTTCCGACTACATGCGGCCCTCCATGCGGTTGGCGGCCCTCATGGGGCTCCCGGTGACTTACGTCTTCACCCACGACTCCATCGGTCTGGGCGAGGACGGTCCCACCCACCAGCCGGTGGAGCACCTGCTGGCGCTCCGGGCCATCCCCAACCTCATGGACCTGCGGCCCGGCGACGCAGTGGAGGCGGCCGAGGCGTGGAAGCTGGCGGTGGAACGAAGCGACGGGCCCGTCTTCCTGTCGCTGACCCGGCAGGGGGTCCCGGCCCTGGACCGAAGCCGGACCCCGGACCGTTCCGGAATTCGACGCGGGGGCTACGTCTTCCGCGCCGAGTCCGGCGGCGCGCCGCAGGTGATCCTCCTGGCCTCGGGCTCGGAGCTGCACCTGGCGGTGAAGGCGGCGGAGACGCTGGAGGGCGAGGGTGTGGCCACCCGGGTGGTGAGCCTCCCCTCCTGGTTCCTCTTCAGCCGACAGGACCGGGCGTACCGGGACGAGGTACTCCCGCCGGAGGTCACGGCCCGCGTGGCCATGGAAGCCGCCACGCCCCTGGGCTGGGAGCGCTGGGTGGGAGACGAGGGCGCCGTGGTGGGGATCGACACCTTCGGCGCCTCGGCTCCCGGCGACGTGCTCTTCCGGGAGTACGGGATCACCAGCGAAGCCATGGTGGAGCGGGCCCGGGCCCTTCTCTGACCGGAAGCCCCCACCGGACCGGAACCCCCCACCCGGCTCGGCGTACGCTGGTCCGGACCAGGATCCGGCCCGGCCAAACGGTTGCCACGCCGGGGGTTCGTCTACAGATTCGTGTTCTTCAAAATCCAGAGATTGCGCCCCCGACCCGTGTGAGACTCCCATGGGGAGAGGGGCCGCGTTACAGGACGCTGAACCCACTCGCGGCAAGGAAGGCGATGGCTGACACCCAGAGGCACACTCGACAGACGACCGACCCGGGCTCCGGCTCGGAGGGCGGCGCCCGACAGGGGCGGCTGGGTCGTACGGTCGCCCTGGTGGTCATCCTCACCGTCTTCTGGATCGTCCTCTCGGGCCGCATCGGACTGCAGTACTTCATCTTCATGGCAGCCTCCATCGCCATCGTCCTGGCCATCAACCCGGAGCGGCCCTTCGGCCCCCACGCCGAGGGACGCACTCGCAGCTTTGGCGACCGCCTCCGCGCCACCGTCGACCTCTTTCGCTACCTGGGCTGGCTCATCTGGAACGTCCTGAAGGCCAACGTGGACGTGGCCATCATGATCCTGCACCCTCGGATGCCCATCCGCCCGCAGTTCATGGTCTTCCGGACCACCATGAAGAACGACGTGGCTCGGGTCCTGGTGGCCAACTCCATGACGCTGACGCCGGGAACCATCACCGTGGACCTGGACGGGGACCGCTACCTGGTGCACGCCATCCATCCGGCTTCGGCCGGGGCGGTCACCGGCGGGGGCCTGCAGAACAAGGTGGCCCCCATCTTCGGGGAGGGCGAGGATCCGCCTCCGACGGTACGCTGGCACACCTCGTACCACGAGATCCACGACTGGCGGATGGACGACGAGGAGATGCAGGCCACCGCCAAGTCCAGGGCCCGGACGACGACGGGCCCGACGGAGGGCCCGGATCCCGCCACCCCGGAGGAGCCATGATCGAGATCATCACGGGGCTGGCTATCTTCGTGTCGATCCTCATTGCCGCCAGCTTCTACCGGATCTTTGCCGGCCCCACCCTCTACGACCGGCTCCTGGGCGTGGGCGCCATCGGTACCCACGCGGTGCTCCTGTTGGCCCTCTTCGGCTTCATGTTCGGCCGGGTGTCGGGCTTTCTGGACCTGGCCATCACCTACGCCATCCTGAACTTCGTGGGGGTGGTGGCGGTGGCAAAGTACCTGGACCTGGACACCGCCGACGAGCGGGCCAAGGCCGAGGCCACGACGGGGATGACCGAGGCCGTCACCGCGTCCAGCGACGGGGATCCCGCCGGGAGGGACGAACGATGACGCCCCTGGACTGGGTGGCCGTGGTCTTCCTGGCCGGAGGCGCCTTCTTTCTGGTGGTGAGCACGGTGGGGCTCCTGCGCCTCCCGGACTTCTTTTGCCGGGCCCACGCCGTGGGGAAGTCCGAGACGCTGGGCTCGTTCCTCCTCTTGGTGGGGCTGGCCCTCCACCACGGCTTCGTGCTGGAGAGCGGCAAGCTCCTCCTGGTGACGCTCTTCATTGCCGCCACGAACCCCACCGGCATCCACGCCCTGACCCGGGCGGCGCTCCGGGCCGGCGAGGACATCTGGGTACAGCCCAAGGACCGACCTCGTGAGCCGAAGGACAAGGCGAAAGCGTCTTCGAGGGCAACCCGGGGAGGATCCCCATGACCTGGCAGATCGATCTCTGGCTCATGCTGGTCCTGATCATGTTCGCCGTCCTGGCGCTGGAGGTCTCCGACCTCCTGGCGGCGGTGGGCATCCTCACCGGCTACA
>SLNQ01000321.1 GCA_007132965.1 Gemmatimonadota bacterium
GTCAGGCGGCGTCGGAGCGTCTCACCGATGCACTGGGGCATCGCTTTCGACACTCCTCCTACCCTGACACCGCAAGACCCCGTCCCGGTGGTCCCTGCCCTTCTTCAACGGCCTTCTAAGGTCCGGCCGGGACCCGATCGGAAACGCTAGCCCGCCATCTCTTGCCTCCGGTCACCCCTCGGGTGGCATCCGACCCGCCCCCATTTCAGGAGGTACCAATGCGCTGGCTTCCGAGTTCTTTCCTGTTGCCGGTCCTCATTCTTTCGGGGACATTCTTTTCTTCTCCCCTTTGTGCGCAGCAGGCGGTCTCGAAGCTCGTGGATTCGGGTGACGCCCCCTTGCAGTTCGTCGCGCCGGCCGACACCTCGTCCGAGGCTGAGCTCCTACCGCTATCCCTGGAGGATTACGGGGACTGGAACCGGATCGCCTCTGCGAGGCTCTCGCCCGACGGCCGATGGATGAGCTATGCACACGTCCCCAACGACGGTGTGGAGACCCTCTTCCTGAAGGAGCTTGATGGGGAGCGGATCCATGAGATTCCGCGGGGAGCCCAGCCCGCCTTCTCTGCCGATTCACGCTGGGTTCTCCTCAGGATCGACCCCGAGCGAGGGGATGCACGCGGAGGCGACCGGCAAAGGGCTCCCGTCCACCGCTGGATCGATCTGCACACGGGAGTGGAAGAATCCACCACGGGCCTCCAGCGTGCGAGCTTCTCGGACGATGCCCGCTGGCTCCTCCTGCAACGTGCCCGGGTAGAGTCCGAGGCGGAGCATCGGGGCGCCGACCTCGTCCTGCGGAGCTGCAGGACCACCGGACCCGCACCATCGGGAACGTCTCGGGCCACACCTTCGATCCCGAGGAGCGTTATCTGGCCTACACGGTGGACGCTCCCGATCAGGTCGGGAACGGGGTCGTGCTATTGGACCTCCGAAACGACCGCCAGTGGATCCTTGCCTCTGGCCGCCACACGTACTCCGAACTGACCTGGAATGAGGCCGGTGACGACCTGGCCTTCCTCCGGGGCAACACCCCCGACGGGATGGAGCAGCGAGAGAACACCCTCGTCCTGGTGGCCGTAGCCGACGAGCCGGAGGTCACCCACTTCAATCCTTCGGCGGCCGGGGGACTTCCGTCAGGGTACGTGCTGAGCGAGCGAGGAGGGGTCCGCTGGAGCGATGACGGGTCCCGGATCTTCCTGGGCATCAAGGACCAGCGAGAAGAAGGCCCCGGTGAGCCGGAGGGCGAAGGCCGCAACGTGGACGTCTGGCACTGGATCGACGAGACCCCGCAGTCGGTCCAGGAGCGACGGGCTGACCCGGCGCGCAACACGACCTGGGCCGCCGTCTTCGACGTGAGTCGAAGAACGCTCGTGCAACTCGCTGATGACGAGATGCGGACTGTGACCCTGCCCGGAACCGGTGATTGGGGGGTCGGACGCGACACCCGCTCCTACAGCCACATCCCGCAATGGGGGGGACGATCGCCGACCACTTCAAGGTCGATCTGGAGTCCGGGGAACGCATACCGCTCGTCGAAGGGCTGGTGCGCCAGATGGGAATCTCTCCCAATGGGCGCTGGTTTCTTTATTTCAAGGACGAAGTGCTCGTGGCGCACGAGCTGGAGACCGGTCGCGAGGTGAATCTCTCGGCGCACGCACCCGTCTCTTTCACGAGCCAGAACCACAGTCACCCGAATGAGGTGGGCACCTACGCAATGGCGGGGTGGAGCGCTGACGGCGAGTCCGTGATCCTGAACCATCGGTACGATCTCTGGCAGGTCCCCGTGGGAGGAGAGGGAGAAGCGGTGAACTTGACGAGAGGAGTCGGTGAGGCGCAGGGGATCGTTTTCCGATACCATAGCGAGGGCCGCCCCTCGGGGGAGGGGGTTGATCTCTCCGGTCCCCTCCTCCTGTCCGCCTCTGGCGAGCGGACGAAAGAGGATGGCTACTGGCGGCTGCCTCCGGGCGGGGAGCCCGAGCCGGTCATCTACGAGGATGCCAGGATCGGCAATGTGATCCGGGCCGACAGCACAGACCGAGTGCTCTTCACCCGGCAGACCTTCACCGAGTTCCCCGACTACTGGGTCACCGATGATTCATTCGCGAATCCGCGCAGGGTGAGCGAGGCCAACCCTCAGATTTCCGGGTTCGCCTGGAGCCCCGGCCGGGTCTTGATCGACTACACGAACGAGCGGGGCCACGAGCTCCAGGGTACTCTCGCGCTGCCTGCCGGCTACGAGCCGGGTGAGCGCTACCCGATGCTGGTGTATTTCTACGAGCGGATGTCGAATCAGCACCACAGCTTTCATTTGCCGCGCTACGACGACCGTCCACACGTCTCCACGTATACCAGCCAAGGCTACCTGGTCTTGCAGCCGGATATCGTCTACACGATGGGCCAGCCCGGCTCTTCGGCGCTGGACGACCTCACCGCGTCGGTCGAGAAGGTCATCGAGCTGGGTTATGCCGATCCGGACCGGATCGGACTCCAGGGTCACTCCTGGGGGGGCTATCAATCATCATTCGTCGTCAGCCGGACAGATCTGTTCGCCGCGGTGGTCACGGGTGCACCCGTGACGAACCTGGTCAGCTTCTACGGCGAGCTCTACGCCAGCTCGGGCAATGTGCAGCAGGGCATCACGGAGGCCGGACAGGTGCGGATGGGAATGGGGGTGACCCCCTGGGCCGACCCAGAGCTGTATCGATCGCAGTCCCCCTTCACAACGTCGAGGGGATCACGACGCCCTTCCTGATCCTCCACGGCACGGAAGACGGGGCGGTGCTCGGTGGCGAGGGAGTAGTGCCGTTCGGCCTCGTCGAGGTCGCCGGCCTGATGGGCCACGAATCCCAGGCCGTAATGAGCCTCAGCGTCGGTGGAGTCGATGGACAGGAGGAACTCCCAGCCCTCGATCCGGTCCTCCAGCCCCTTGCGGGCCACGGCAGGGGCGAGTCGGTGGAAATCATCCTCGTCCCGGGTGATGACCTGGAGCCAGAGTTCGGCCATCTCCTCCGTGGAGGAAGGACCGTAGAACACCCGCTTCGGTGGGTCGTGGGGGTTATGCGGATTGTTCGCCGTGTTGTCGTAGGTGTAGCGGATGCGCAGGACCGTTCCGGCGGGCAGCGGCACGGGATCGGCGAACCGGTAGGCGTCCTGCCAGTCGAAATCCCAGCGGGGGATCTCCAGGAGAAGGATCTCATCGCCCTGGGGAGGTTCGGCCCAGACCCTCATCTCCCGAGCCAGGAAATGCGCGTGCGGGTAGGCGCCCACGGCCTCCACGGCCACCGGGAGCTGGAAGGCGTCTTCGATCATGTACTCGGCATGGTCGGGAGGAATGTCGAGCGTCTGACTCCCGAGCCGGATCATCATCGGCTGAATCGTCGGCTCCCGGTCGGTGAAGTAGAGGCCGACCCGGGCCGTCACCTCCTCCTGGCGACCCATGGGCATGAGGTGGAGCTGGAGAACGAAGTCGGTGCCCGGCTCCACCCGCCAGGCGGTCCCCCGGGGAAAGGGAGCAGGGCTCCGCCCCGGGGTCCACCCCATGAAGAGGTCGCCCGGCGGATGGGCTTCGGAGATGGAGAACATCTCGTCGAAGCCTGGTGCCGGATCGGCCTCGGCGGCGAGCCGGGATGCGGCGGTCTGGTCGACCCGCATCGTGGCGTGGTGGGTCACGTGGGGCGCGCTGGGACGAAGCTCCACCGCCCGGGCCCATCGAGGTCGATCCACGGGAATCGGCATGACGAAATTCCGGTAGAGATCCGGACCCTCGGCGGGGACGGTGAAGGGATCCTCCATCTGGAGGACCAGATCGGGCTCTCCCAGAATCCAGCCGGCAGGCCATTCGGGTGGGGACGGCTCGTGGTCCGGATCGCCTCGGGGCGCTCCCGCCTCCGCCCAGCGGACGAGGGTCCGGATCTCGGCGTCGCTGAGCCCCCGGGCCCCCTCGAGCGGGACGCCCGATGAAGAGGGGAGCCACGGCGGCATCCGTCCACTCGTCACCATCTCCGCCAGGAGGGAAGCCCGCGGGGCCGCATCGTCGTAGGTGAGCAGGGGAACGGGCCCGGGCCCCTCCGGTCGATGACACGAGGCGCAGTTCTGATGGAGGATCTCCGCGATCTCGCCACTGTACGTGGGTCGGTCGGAGACATCGGGGCCGCACCCGACGAGCGCGCAGGCGAGGGCCAGCGTTGCCGGGAGGCGGCCGGTGGTCACGGAGGTCCGTCCCGGAAGTGCGGATCCACGCGGCGGAGAGGAACGTCCGGGATCTCTCGAACCCGGTGCACCTCGAGGTATCGATCCGGCCTGGCCTGGCTCAGGAACTCACCGGTGATGGCGAAGGAGTTCTCGTCTTCGGGCTCCATGAGATGGAAGACGAGGGCCGCCGCGGGCTGGGTCGCCCGGACCAAGTAGGCTCCGGCGGCAACCTCCACGCTCCGTGATTCCAGCGTGGTTTCGAAGGTCTGGGGAACGTATCCCTCGTACACGGAAGATGAAAGGTCCAGGGAGGCGACCTGAAAACTCTCCACTGGCCAGGAGGCGTCCCGGAGGACCTCCTCCACCTGGACGCCGTGGGTCAGGAGGTGACGGACCAGGTCTCCCCGGTGGCGCTCGATGAGGTATCCCACGGGTCGGGTGCGACCGAGGGTGACCCGAGAGCTGTCGTAGACGGGCACCTCGACCGTCACCGTCTCGCCGGTGAATTCGGTGCCCGTGTCCGTCTCCTGAACCTCGGCGACCCGGTACTCCACGGTGCGGCTGGGCACCGGCTCCCGGCGAATGGCGATGGAGTCGGCCAGATCCCAGCGGAGGCCCCGCTCGGCCATTTCCCGGCGCCCGTCCCGGAAGGCGGCCGTGACCCGCTCCGCATCCTCCGCCAGGCGTTCGGCCAGGGCCTTCATGGCCACGTGCTGGCGGTTGGCCCGGTCCTGGATGTTCACGCGGGCGTCGCGCTCCCTGAGGCTCTCGAAGAGGATCGTCGCCATCCCCAGTCCTCCGGCGTAGTCGTTCATCGTCCGGCCGTACACGGGCACGTGGATGCCGGTCTCCGGCTCCTGGGCGATGCGGTTGAGACCGCCCGGAGTGTGATAGATGATGTGGCTGTATCCCGCGTCCTCCAGCGCTTCGACGATTCCCGGAATGAGGCTCTCGGCGGCCAGGTCCACCGGCGCCCTGGGGCCGTGGGGATTCGTGGGATGCCAGGTGTAGAAGTCGTATACGCGGGGTGGGCCGCCCAGCTCATGAGCATCCACCGTGACATGGGGCCGCCAGGGAGCGAAGACCTCCTCCACCACCACCCGGGTCTCGGGGTTGTCCAGCCGGAGCCAATCGCGGTTGAGATTGTATCCGGCCACGTTGGACCGGATCCCCCAGGTCCCCGCTTCGCCCCCGTCGGGGTTGAGCTGGGGCACGAAAAGGAAGACCACCTCGTCCAGGAGGTGGTTGAGGGGGCCCTCCACCAGGTCCCGGACGAAGAGCTGGACCGCCTCCTTGCCGGCGGGCTCGTCTCCGTGCACGGAGGCGCCGATGAAGAGGATGGGTTTGCCCGAGGCATGGGCCTCCCACGGCGTTCGGACAACGGGGCGGGAGAAGGTGGCCAGGTGCATGGGGCGGCCCTCCCGGGTGCGGCCGATCTCCATCATCCAGCCGTAGGGTGTGCGGGCCGTCATGTGCCGCATGAACCCCACGACCTCTTCGGCGGGAGTCAGCGCGCGCCAGCCGAGCCGCTCCGCGTACGTTCGCAGGGAGGCGTCCAGGGCCGGGACGACCTCGGGCGTGGGTGTGGCCATCTTCCATGCCGGGGCATGGTGTCGATCCGTTCGGGTGACCACTTCCGTGGGCACGGACGGCAGCTCCCGGAGTCGGTGGATGGAGAGGACGGTGCCCTCCCTCTCCTCGGTGGCGAGCCAGCCCATGGACACCAGGGAATTCACGTCCTCCGGCTCCATCAGATGGAAGAGGATCCGGGCGTTGGGCTGGTCGGCCCGGACCACGAAGGACCCAGCCCGGGCGTCCAACTCGGTGTCCCTGGCCGTGGCCCAGAGCTCTCGCTCGACGTATCCCTCGTAAGGCTGGCTTCCCCGCGACAGGGAGTCCACCTCGAAGCTCTCCGCGGCGAGGCGGGTGTCTTCCTCCAGGCGATGCACCTGAAGTCCGTGTCGCGCCAGGTGGCGGGCCAGCTCCACTCGGTGGGGCTCGATGAGGTACCCCACCGGCCGGACCCGGCCCAGCTCCACCACCGCGCTGTCCAAAATGGGAACCCTGAGCTCGACGATCTCGTCCTCCCACTCCATGCGATAGTCCTCTTCGCGGCTCGGAACTTCCTGAAGACGCACGGCGATGGAGTCCGCCGGATCCCATCGGGCGCCCCTCTCCACCAGCTCCAGGCGCTCCGCTTCCACGGTGTCGAGGACCTTCTGCCGGTTCTCTGCCACGTATTCCGCCAGGGCGGTCATGGCGACGTGATGGCGCCGGGTACGGTCCTCGAGTCCCACACGCGCGTCCCGCGGACGAACGCTTTCATAGAGGAGTGTGATGGCGGCGTGAGCTCCACCGTACGAGGAGAGGGCCCGAGCGCCGTACGTACCGGCGGAGACGCCGATGGAGGGGTCGTCCACGAGTCCCGAGGGCACCCGGTGGTACGGGAAGTGGTCGAAGCCGGCTTCCTCCAGCGCGTCCACGATGGCCGGCACCACTTCGGCCCGGGTGAGCTGGAAGTTGTGATCCGCTCCGGTGAAGTCCCGGGGGTAGCTCGTGTAGAAATCGTAGATGCGAGGGGGACCGACGAGTTCGTGGGCATCCACGACGACGTGCGGGCTCCACGCCGCCACGATTCGCTCCACGAAGGCTCGGGTCTCGGGATTCTCCAGACGGAGGTAGTCCCGATTCACGTTCATGCCCCGCTGGTTCGAACGGCTTCCCCAGTCTCCCGACTCGGCGCCGTCCGGGTTGAGCTGCGGCGACAGGATGAAGATCACGTCGTCGAGCAGGGGAGTCAGGGGACCGACGGCCAGGTCTCGAGCAAAGAGCATCAAGGCTTCCTTTCCGGCCGGCTCGTCCCCGTGCACCTGGGCGTTGATGAGGACCACGGCCTTGCCCGAGCCGTGGGCTTCCCAGGGATCCACCACCGCCGGACGGGCGATGGTGACGCCAAGGAGGGGCCGTCCCTCGGCACTCTCGCCGAACCGGTGGAGTCGGACATGGGGAGAGAGGGCGGTGAGTTCCTCGTAGAAGGCCACCACCTCGGTATGGGGCGTGAGCTCTTCCCAGTCGGTCGTCTCAGCATGGGTTGCCGGCGGGTGGCCCTCCTGTGCCGCGAGGGATGCCGCCGAACCGGGCAGGCCCGGAAGGAGCGCCAGAGCGGCTGCGAGGAGGAGAGCCGCCGGTAAGGGAAGGGTACGGGCGAGGCGTTCGGTCATGACCTGATACTCCCGGATCGGATAGACGTGATCGGCACGCGGCCACGCGGCCCCAGGCGGCGAGGTGAAGCCCGAAGCGGCCTGGTATGGGGGGTGCCCACGCCCTGAATGCAGGTTCGGAAGGGGCGACCGTAAGGTCCGGCGCCGGCGATTGTCAAGGTGGAACCCGGGGAATCACAGAACCGAAATACGCCCCTATTCCCCATCGACCTTGAGCTCCGTCTCCTCCATGTCGGCACAGGCGATCCGTTCGTCGTCGACGGAGAGTCCGGCGAAGATCTCCACGGTGTAACGGGTGTCTTCTTCGAGGCGGAAGGCAAACTGGGGTGCCTCGATGGGCTCCGATGCCCCCGGATCGTCCGGAGCGCCGGGAGCGTCGGCTTCGGACTCCTCTCCCGTCACGATTCGTCCCTCGGCATCGGCCTGGAGGGGAGGGAAGAGATCGGGATCTACCACGGGCTCTCCGGCGTCCCCGCAGAGCCCCAGCCGCATGGACCAGGTGACGGTCATGCCGGCCTCCAGTCCACTCAGGTCCATACCCAAGATGGTGATGGCACCCTGGCCCAGGGCTACGGCGGTCCCGGATACCGGGTAGTCCGGCGTGGTGGGGAAGAACTCTCCTTCGTAGGCGACCTGTCGAGGGCCGGAGACCTGATCGGCGAAGCCGCACGCCACTACCGAAAAGGCCAACACGAAGACCGCTGTTTTCTTCCACACGATGGACACCTCCTGGACCGCTGGAAGGCCGTTGAAGAAGTCACACCCGTCGTTGGGAGCGCCAGGGCGCCGAACCCAAGGCGGCTCGTCGTAAGCCTGTGGCAATCCCACGGCACCCTGGCCCCCTACGTACTGTGGTGGTTGGGTCGCCAGCTCCACTCGAGCTCCTCTCCCAGCACCCGGAAGAGCACCCCGGAGCGGCGAAGGTGCCTTCGTTCCGGCAGCCTCTTCCAGAAGAGTCGAAAGGCGGAGGACCGGGCGCCGTCAGGATCCCGATGACATGCAGGGCCGGGCCCTTCGGAAGAAAAATACGGTGCGCGTTCCAGGGGGTGCAAGGCGCGGGAGGGCCGGCTATCTTTCTCCTCCCACACCTCACGCTTTCTTGCCGAAGGTGCAGTCCCTCCCGGTACCCATGAAGACCCGAACCGACCTGAACTCCATCCCTCCAGCCCTGCGGCAGCTCGTGGCCGGTGAAATCCCGGATGCATCTGCCATCCAGGCGTTTCTGGATCGCCACACCTTTCCACTGGTGCAGGAGGGTGGCTGCATCTTCGTGTACCGAGGCGATGTGGAGGGGGTGGCGCTTCGGCACTGGATCCAGGGGCTTCCGGCCAGACAGCCGTTCCAGCGGATCGAGGGAACCGACCTCTGGTTTCTGGTCCTGGAGCTACCCGAAGGCTCCCGGGTGGAGTACAAGCTCGAGATCACCGAGAACGGGGGGTCCAGCCTGATGGAGGACCCCCTGAACCCCCTTCGGGCCCGGGACCCCTTCGGTGCCAACTCGGTGTGCCACGCCCACGGCTACCAGGTTCCCGACTGGACGCGACCCGACCCGGAGGCTCCCAGGGGTACGCTCACGGAGCGCTCCCTCCGAAGTCGCTTCCTCTCCGGCTCCAGGCGTCTCTCGGTCTACTCTCCGGCTGAAGGCTCCCGCTCCGGCCCGTATCCCCTTCTGGTGGTGCACGACGGATCGGACTTCCTGCGGTACTCGGCCCTCCGCACCGTACTCGACAACCTGATCCACCGGCGAGTCATTCCTCCGCTGGTTGCGGCCATGATCGATCCAGGCGAGCGACTGGAGGAGTACGCCGCCTCGGCGGCCCATGCCCGCTCCCTCCTGGAGGAGCTGGTGCCCACCCTGGAGAGGCGTCATCCCCTGATCGGAGCCTCCCGAGGACGCTGCCTGATGGGCGCCAGTCTGGGAGCGGTGGCCTCGCTGCACGCCGCCGCCCAGGAGCCGGGGTTCTTCAGCGGTCTCCTCCTGCAGTCGGGGACCTTCGTCTTTCCGGGTGCCGGACGAGATACCCGCGATTCGTCCCTCGATCCGGTGGCCCGGTTCATGGACGGCTTCCGTGCCGCACCCCAACGGGCCGCCGACCGGGTGTTCCTCAGCTGCGGGGCGTACGAGTCCCTGGTTCGGCAGAATCGGGCCCTGGTGCCGGTTCTCAAGAGGGCGGGCATGGCCGTACGCTACGTCGAAGGCCTGGACGGCCACAACTGGGAGAACTGGCGGGACCGACTGGGGGAGGGCCTCCCGTGGCTCTTCTCCACAACGCGCCCTGCACCGAGGACTCATGCCTGAAGTGACGCGACGGATCGGCCTCTCCCTGGGGGCCGACATCTGCTGGCCCATCTGCTACACGGAGATCCTGGACCGGCTCGACCTCCGGGTTCCGATGGACGGAGACACGCTCCGCTTCGAGACCAGGCGGATGACCATCGAACCCTTCGACCTCCGAGAGACGGTGGATCATTCGGTGGTCATCGATCGGCTGACTCACTGGTACCACCCTACGCGGGAGTGGATCAAGAAGGCCGTGCTGCTGGACGACGTGTACGTCTTCAACAATCCGTGGAGCGTGCAGTCCATGGAGAAGCACACTGCCTACGCCGCTATGATCAAGCTCGGGTTTCCGGTACCCGACACCTGGCTGGTGCCACCCAAGGAATACGACCCTCAGCAGGACCTCCGGGACACGCTGGAGCGCTACGCACGGTACTTCGATCTGGGGGACATCGGCCGGGTCCTGGGCTATCCCCTCTACATGAAGCCGTACGACGGAGGAGGGTGGAGGGGAGTGTCCCGGATCGACGACGAGGCGGCCTTGCGGGCGGCGTACGAGATGAGCGGCAAGCTGGTCATGCACCTGCAGGCGGCAGTGGAACCCTTCGATCTCTTCGTCCGATGCGTCGGCCTGGGACCCCAGGTCCGGATGGTGAACTATGACCCGTCCGCCCCGCTCCACGACCGGTACACCACGGACCGGGAGTTCCTCGAACCGGAGGATGTCCGGCTCCTTCGGGACATGACCCTGACCATCAACGCTTTCTTCGGATGGGACTTCAACTCGTGTGAGGCGCTTCGGGGAAGGGAGGTGTGGCATCCCATCGACTTCGCCAATCCCTGCCCGGACTCCCAGGTCACCTCGCTCCACTACCATTTTCCCTGGCTTATCAAGGCCAATCTCCGCTGGTCGATCTTCGTGGCGGCCACGAACCGGCCCATGCAGATGAATCTGGACTGGGGTCCCTTCTTCGAGGCCGTGGACGAGGACATGACCCTGGGGGAGCGGCTCTCGGCCACCGCAGCCGTTGCCCACCAGCGCTTCCAGAGCGACCGGTTCCGGGAGTTCTGCCACGAGCACCTGAGCCATCTGGACGAAGTCACCCACGAATTCTTCGGAACCGACGTGGCGAGGGCCGCCGTGCGCGAGAAGGTGGCGGCCATGTACCCGCACCACGAGATCGAGGAGTTCACCGAACTCTTCTGGTCGCGGATCCAGGACTGGCGAGGGGAAGCCCCCGCCGACGATGAAGGAGTGATGTGAAAGCCCGTGAACGGTGGTTCTCGCCCCGACTGCAGCGTGACGCAAGTCTCGTGCGGTGGGGCCAAATGGGCCCGCCCGTGCTGATCTTTCCCACCGCGGGTGGCGATGCCGAGGAGATCGAACGCCACCAGGTGGTGGACACCCTGGGTCCCCTCCTGAGAGAGGGGAAGCTGAAGGTGTACTCCTGCGACAGCCTTGCGGGGCGGGCCATACTCCAGGGGGAAGGCGATGCCAGGCACCGGATGCGTCTTCTGGACCGCTTCCAGCAATACGTCTATCACGAGGTGGTGCCGGCAATCCGTCGCGATTGCCGGAGCGACCACATCGGCATCGCCGTGGCAGGTGCCTCCATCGGTGCCTTCAACTCCCTTGCCGTCCTGTGCCGATATCCCGACGCCGTCATCCGTGCGCTCTGCATGAGTGGCACCTACGACCTGACCCCCTTCCTGGAGGAGGCCGCGTCGGAGGAGTTCTACCTGGCCTCACCTCTCCACTACCTGGCCGACCTCGAGGGTCCCCTCCTGGACGTGCTCCGAACCCGCTTCGTGCTCCTGGCTTCCGGGGAAGGGGACTACGAGGACATCGGCCAGTCGTGGAAAGTGGCGGAGGTCCTGGGCCGGAAGGGAATCCCGAACCGGGTGGAGTCGTGGGGGCCGGATTGGCCCCACGAGTGGCATACCTGGCGCCAGATGCTCTGGACCTACCGGGACGGGCTCATGGCCGGAGGTGCATGACCTCGGGCCAGGAGTCGAACTACACCATCTTCTCCAGAAGCTTGTGGATCTTCTTGAGGACCTTGTTCTGGGCGTCGACGGCTTCCGCCATTGTGGTCAGCCCAATGGCGGGACCGTTGGGCGGCACCGGGATGCCGGCCTGACTGCGGGCGCTGGCCGTCAGCGCTTCGGCCTGCGCGATGTGTGCCTGCAGACTGATCAGTTCGCTTTGGAGCTCCATGTTCGGCATGGGATTCTTCTCCTTCCGAGGGGACGATGGGAACGACGTTTCGGCATCGTGCTTCCGGCGGCGTGTCGTGTCAAGCTGGGAGGCTCGAGGTCGGCGGGGGGAGCGAACGGACCGGGGGTGCGGTCTTCGCCGTGGGGATCGCTGGATGCCGTGCGAGGTACCCCCTCGGGACGGAACCCGAAATCAACAACCCTGCCGCACCGAACAAGGACGCTCCCATGATCCAGATCGATGGCCGCTCGCTCACCCTGGAGGACCTGGAAGCCGTGGTGGACGGCCTCGGAGGAACGGTGACCCTCACCGACGACGCCCGCCAGGCGGTTCGGCGATCGCGGGCCACGGTGGAAGAGCTGGTGGAAGCGGGAGAGGTTGTCTACGGGGTGACCACCGGGTTCGGCCGACTGGCCGAGGTGTCCGTGTCGGCGGGCGACAGAAAGACCCTCCAGGTCAACCTTCTCCGAAGTCATGCCGCCGGAACGGGGCCCCTCCTTTCGGTCCGAGAGGTGCGTACCCTTCTTCTCCTTCGGGCCAACGCCCTGGCTTTGGGCCATTCCGGCTGTCGGTTGGAGGTGGTGGAGTGCCTGCTCGCCTTCCTGGACAAACGGATCCATCCGGCCGTCCCCGAGGCCGGATCTGTGGGTGCATCGGGCGACCTGGCGCCGCTGGCCCACCTGGCCCTTCCGCTCATCGGCGAGGGCGAGGTGCTCGATGAGGAAGGGGGTGGTGTGCGGCCGGCGAGGAAGGCCCTCGACGATGCGGGATTGGAACCACTGTCCCTGGTAGCGAAGGAGGGCCTGGCCCTCATCAATGGTACCCAGGCCACCACCGGCCTGGGGGCGTTGGCCCTCCTCCGGGTAGAGCGGGCGCTGGAGCAGCTCGAGGTTGCGGGAGCCATGACGCTGGAGGCGCTCAAGGGCACTCCGGAGGCGTTCAGGGCCGAGGTGCACGAGGCACGCCCACACCCGGGACAGGTGAAATCCGCGCAGGTGCTCCGGGGGCTCCTGGCCGAGTCGGAGATCCGGGAGTCGCACCGCCATGGGGACCCCCGGGTCCAGGATGCCTATTCCCTCAGGTGCATGCCGCAGATCCACGGAGCGGCTCGCTCCGGATTGGGCTATGTCCGGGAGATACTGGGTCGGGAGGTGAACGCGGCCACAGACAACCCTCTGGTCTTTCCCGAGAGCCGTTCGGTGGTGAGTGCCGGGAACTTCCACGCCCAGGTGGTGGCCCAGGCCCTGGACCTCCTCTGCATAGTGGTGGCCGACCTGGCATCGGTGAGCGAGCGGAGGTTGGAGCGGCTTCTGAATCCGGATCTCTCGGGTCTGCCGGCCTTCCTCGCCCCCGAGCCGGGGATCCACTCCGGCTACATGATTCTCCAGGTGACGGTGGTGGACCTGCTGTCGGAGCTACGGATCCTGGCCAGCCCGGCATCGGTGGACTCAGTGCCCACCAGCGCCGGACAGGAAGACCACGTGTCCATGGGAATGGCGGCGGCTCGCAAGGCCCGGAGAGCGGTGACGCTGCTGGAGACCGTGGTGGCCGCCGAGCTCCTAGCCGCCGCCCAGGGCCTGGAGTACCGGCTACCCCTTCGGGGCGGCGTCGGTGTGGATGCGGCGTATCGGAAGATCCGGGAAGACGTCCCGCCGTTGGCGGAGGACCGCTCACCCGCTGCGGAACTGCGCAGAGTGGCCCAGGGGGTGAGGGAGGGAGCCTTCATCTGGGACGGCTGACGTAGCCGCCATGGGGCCCACCCCCCACTGCAGGACTGTCAGCCCCCTCCCCGGCTCCCTCGGCTGGTGGCCGGCGGCGAGCTCCTGGATGAGCGGGCAGGCGGACTGCTCCGCGAGCTGGCCGGGGGCGAAGACCGGGTGGTGGGGGGTGAGGAGCGGGTGCTCGAGGGCGGCGAGGACCGGGTCGGAGGTGCCGAGCGGGCCGGCGGTGCCGAGCGAGCCGGGGGCCCGGAGCGGGCCGGTGGCGCCGATCTGGCTGGCGGTTGGGACCGAGTCGGCGGTGCAGAACGTGCTGGCGGCGTAGACCGGGTTGGTGGCGCGGACCGTGCTGGCGGCGCAGACCGAGCCGGAGGTTGAGAGCGCGTCGGGGGCCCGGACCGGGCAGGTGGCGCCGACCGGGTGGGAGGGGCCGAACGAGCCGGCGGCCCCGACTGTGTCTGGGGCGTAGACCTGGTCCGGGGCTGTGGCCGTGTCTCCGAATCGGACCGCGTCGGCGGAGCTGAGCGGGCCGGGGGCGCAGACCGGGTCGGCGGCGTCGGGGTGGCCCGGGTCCGATCGGGCGCTGGGTTCACCCGGTCGGAGGGACGAGCCGA
>SLNQ01000091.1 GCA_007132965.1 Gemmatimonadota bacterium
GAGCTCTGCCAGGCCACCGGGTTCGAGAAGGCACTGCCCATGAACACCGGGGCCGAGGCGGTGGAGACGGCCATCAAGATGGTCCGGAAGTGGGGCTACGAGGTGAAGGGCGTGCCGGCCGACAAGGCCGAGATCATTGTCTGTGACGGAAACTTTCACGGGCGGACCACCACCGTGGTGGGCTTCTCGTCGGAGGAGCAGTACAAGGAGGGCTTCGGTCCCTTCGCCCCCGGATTTCCCCGGGTCTCCTACGGAGACCTTGACGCGCTGCGGGACGCGGTGAACGAGAACACCGTGGGCTTTTTGGTGGAGCCCATTCAGGGTGAGGGAGGGGTGACGGTCCCACCGGAGGGCTACCTCTCGGGAGCCCGGGAGATCTGCACGCGGGAGCGGGTGGCCTTCATGGCCGACGAGATCCAGACCGGACTGGGCCGCACCGGGCGCCTGTTCTGCTGCGACTGGGAGGAGGTGCGCCCCGACGTGCTCATCGTGGGGAAGGCGCTGGGCGGCGGGGTCTACCCGGTGTCGGCGGCCATCGCCGACGGCGAGTACATGGACGTCTTCCGGCCCGGCGACCACGGCTCCACCTTCGGCGGCAATCCCCTGGGGGCCGCCGTGGGCCGAGCCTCGCTCAAGGTGATCCTGGACGAGGATCTTCCAGGGAAGTCCGACGAGCTGGGGTCGTGGTTCATGGACGAGCTCAGGGCGGTGGACTCACCCCACGTGGACCACGTCCGGGGCAAGGGGCTCATGATCGGCGTCGTCATCAAGGACAGCTCGGGTCCGGCCCGGCCTTTCTGCGAGGCCCTCATGGAGCGGGGGATCCTGGCCAAGGAGACCCACCATCAGGTCATCCGCTTCGCTCCGCCCCTGACCATTGGCAAGGGGACGCTCCAGGGGGCCATGGAAGAGATCGCGCCGGTGCTGAAGGGCGAAGGGGTGAAGCGCTCCGGCGGCTGATTCAGTCTGCCGGGACCGCTACCACTCGACGGTGCCCTGCTTGGACGTGTCCACCTGCTCGGCCTCGCCGTCACCCAGGAGGACCTCGTCGATCTGCGAGTAGAGGAACTCTCGGGACTTCGGTTCCCGGGGGTCCAGGCCGTAGTGGTTGATCAGGAGCGTCTGGTGCTCCAGCCACTCGCCCCAGCAGATCTGGCAGATCCGCTCCTGGATGGTCTCGCCCCGCTCGTTTCGGAAGGGCGGGTTGGGAAGCGCCGGGCGTTCGTCCTGGCATCGCTGGCAATGTATGGTGTCCATGGCACGTCTCCTGACGTGAGGTGCGGTTGGGATATCCGGTGCGTCATCGGTCCCGTCCGACGGGGCCAACAGTGGACGGGGACGGCAGGGTTCGGTAACTTTCCATGCTAATCGGGATGGCGACGGGCCGGGCCGGCAGCCCGGCCGGTTTCGTCGCCACGAGCCTACCCCAGGCGAGGGCGTACAATGCTTGACAAGTCACAGTTGGAGCATATCGAATCGCGGCTTCAGGCGGAACGGGCGAAGGCCCTTCGTTCCCTGGGCCTCTTCGACCAGATGGCGAAGGCCAATCGGGAATCGGGCGACTCCACCCTGGCCGCCTACACCGACCACATGGCCGACCAGGGAACCGAGGCCATGGAACGGGAAAAGGCAGCCCTCTTCGCCACCAAGGAGGGCCGCTACCTCTATCGTCTGGAGCAGGCGCTCCGGAGGTTGTACAACGACCCGGAGAACTTCGGGAACTGCCACACCTGCGGCGCAGCCCTGGGCTTCGAGCGCCTGGACGCCCTCCCCCATGCCCGCTACTGCATCGACTGCAAGGTCAAGGAGGAGGACAGCGCCTGAGGTGTGAAGGAAGAACTCGGCTCAACTGGCCTCTTCCAGCTCTTCCTCCTCCTCCTCCACCTCGTGGAGGGGGCTCGTGTCCCGCCACAGCTCCTCGATCTGGTCCCGGAGGCTCCGGATCTCCTTCTCGATGGGCTGGTCCTGTAGGTGGTAGCGCGCCGCGCTCAGCGCCCGGTAGGCCCGCCACAGGGCGGAGGACGCCGGGGTCTGCTCGTGGCTCCTGCGCTTCTCCCCCTGCACCCGGGCCAGGACCCAGTCGGTCATCTCCTCGTCCAGGAGCATGACGTCGCCGTCGGACTTGGACTCCTTCTCTACGAACTTCTGCAGCTTCTTCTTGAAGCTCTTGGGGACGCCCGCCACCACGTAGACAGACAGGTCATCCCTCTGCAGCATCTCCGAAGCCATTCGACCTCCGTATCCGGTTCAAAGTGTAGTTGTCGTCACTCGGTGTTCGATCCCAGCGGCGCTTCCAGCGCCTGCACCAGGTCGCCTCCCAGCACCTCCGCCTGCCAGGAACGGATTCCCGGCACCCGGCTCACCTCCTTGGCGTCGTCCGGGGGCTCCAGCGCCAACTCTTCCAGGAGGGCGTTGGGAAGCAGCGTGCCCCGGTCGATTCCCAAGTCAGCGGCCCGTTGGTTGCGCACCTGTTTCAAGGCCCGCATCCGGTCCTGAACCTCCGGCGGGGGACGGCCCCTCCCGGAGTAGTCCCTGGGGGGAAGGCCCTGGACCTCATGGTCGGCCAGCGACTCCACCGCCTGGAGTCTGCGAACGAGGCCCTCTCCCTCCTGTCGGGCCAGCCCCCGGTTCATTCCCCGAATATTGATGAGGGCCTCCACGCTGGCAGGGGGCTGTCGTGCCGCCTGGATGAGGACTGAGTCGTTGGCCACCCGGAAGGGGGCCCGGTCCCGCTCCCGGGCGATCTCGTCTCGCCACAGGAGGGCCTCGCGGAGCCGGTGCACTTCCCGGTCCGTCATGTCCCGGGCCGCCTTCAGGCGCGCCGCCGGGTCCTCGTCGTCGGGCTCCTCGTAGCGGATCTTCTCGAGCTCGACAAACTCTTCCCGGGCCCACTCCATGCGGCCCTCCTCCCTGAGCTCCCGGGCCAGCTCGTCGGCCAGCGTCAGGAGGTGGTGGGTGTCCAGGGCCGCGTACTTGAGCATCTCGTCGGGGAGGGGCCGCTGGGCCCAGTCGGCTCGCTGGTACTTCTTGGAGAGCTGGACGTCCAGGGTTCGCTCCAGGAGCGACTGCAGGCCGATGCCGTCGACGCCCAGAATCGATGCCGCGATCTGGGTGTCGAAGAGCCCCCGGAGGTTGATGTCCAGGTCGCGGTCCAGGAGCCGAAGGTCGAAGTCAGCCCCGTGCATGACCACCTCCCGGTCCGGGTCCTCCAGGATGGGCCGAAGGACGCCGCCCAGGTCGACGGAGAGCGGATCCAGCAGGTACGTGCGTTCGTCGTGGGTCAACTGGACCAGGCAGAGGCGGTCGGAGTAGCGATGAAAGCCGGCGGCCTCGCAGTCCAGGGCGATCCGGTCTGCCGACACCAGGTGGGTCCGGAGCTTCTCCAGCTCCTCGGATCGGTCAATGAGTCTCGTGTCCATCAAGTGCAGGTGGACTCCCGTTTGTGGGCGCGCTCTGGCGGCTCGTGCAGGAGGCCCGGCGCCCGCCAGGTCTCCTCCGGTGGGCCGACGCAGACCCGCGAAAGACCAAGTATACTGCATAAAAGCTGTAAATGTTCCATCTTGCGCGGTCTTGAGGGAAGGCGCCTTGCCTCCCACCCCCACGAGGCGGCAACTTCCGGGCGGCCCGTATGGGCCTCCGTACTCGAAATCTCAACGTCGTCGACCATAGAAGGCTTTAATGCTGCGAACCAAGATTGTGTGTACCCTGGGCCCGGCCACCTCCAGCGCCGAGACCATCCAGGCCCTGGTGCTGGCGGGGATGAACGTGGCCCGCATCAACATGTCGCATGGGACCGCAGAGGAGCACCAACACCGGATCCAGGCGGTCCGGGAGGCGGGGGAGGCGGTGGATCGGCCCGTCTCCATCCTGGTCGATCTGCAGGGACCCAAGATCCGCGTGGGTTCGCTGGCCGAGCCGGTGCTCCTGGAGGAGAAGGCCCAGGTCACCTTCGCCCCCGAGGGTGAGGAGCGGCCGGGGGAGCTGCCCACCACCTATCCTGACCTGGCCCGGGACGTCCGGGAGGGAGACCCGGTTCTCCTGGACGACGGGCTCCTGGAGCTGGAGTGCACCGGAACCGAGGGGCGCCGGGCCCACTTCCGGGTGGTCCGGGGCGGCGAGCTCCAGAGCAACAAGGGGATCAACATTCCCTCGGGAGTCCTCTCGGCGTCGTCGCTCACCGACAAGGACCTGGACGACCTGGAGGTGGCGCTGGAGGCCGGAGTCGAGTTCATCGGCCTCTCCTTCGTGCGCCAGGCCTCGGACCTGGCCGAGCTCAAGGAGAAGGTGGCGGGACGGGCCCTGGTGGTGGCCAAGATCGAGATGGCCCGCGCCCTTTCGGTCATCGAGGAGATTCTCCACGAGACCGACATGGTGATGGTGGCCCGCGGTGACCTGGGGGTGGAGCTCCCCTTCGAGAAGGTTCCTCTGGCCCAGAAGAAGATCATTCAGCTGGCCAACTACCACGCCCGTCCGGTGATTACCGCCACCCAGATGCTGGAATCCATGATCCAGCATCCCCGGCCCACCCGGGCCGAGGCCTCCGACGTGGCCAACGCGGTGCTGGACGGCACCGACGCCGTCATGCTCTCGGGAGAGACCGCCGTGGGCCAGTACCCCCGGGAGGCGGTGGATGCCCTGGTCCGGATCATCGGCGAGATCGAGGCAAGCGGCATCCTGGAGTCGGGGCCCCGGTACCTGGGCATGACCCATCACGCCCTCCGCTCCGGCGCTACGCCCCGGGAGCACGCCGTGGCCTCGGCCACCGTAGACGCCTCCCGGAACCTTGGGGCGCCGGCCATCCTCACCATTACCCGTTCGGGCTTCTCGGCCCGGTTGGTGTCGTCGCACCGTCCGGCGGTTCCCATTTTTGCCGTCACCACCGATCTGAGCACCTATCGGCAGTTGGCGGCGGTGTGGGGCGTGCGGCCCCTCCTGGCCGAATCAGAGGAGGTAACCTACGACGCCCTGACGGAGTTCGGGAAGCGGAAGATCGTGGAGCACGGGGTGGGTGAGCCCGGCGATTCGGTGCTGGTCACCGCCGGCTTTCCCTTCCACCAGCCGGGCACCACGAACACCATGCGGGTGGAGCACCTCTAGTGGAGCCGGTCCGGTGAGGCTCACCTTTCTGGGAACTGGAACCTCCTTCGGGGTGCCGGTGGTGGGATGCGACTGTCCGGTGTGCACCTCCGACGATCCCCGGGACCGGAGGACCCGCCACGGCGCCCTCCTCTCGTGGGAGGACGGCCGCCGGATCCTGGTGGACACGCCTCCAGAGCTTCGGCTCCAGCTCGTCCGGGAGGGGATCGACTCCATAGACGCGGTCTGGTATACCCACATCCATGCCGACCACCTCCACGGCATCGACGACCTGAGGATCTTCTCGGTGCGCATGCGCCGAAGCCTCCCCATCTTCGTGCCTGCCGACGCTCGGGAGCTGGTGGAGGAGCGCTTCAGCTACATCTTCGATCGGGAAGTGCGGCCGGAGAAGGGAACCTCCAAGCCCGAGCTGAAGCTGCACCCCGTGCGGCCGTACCAGCCCCAGATCCTGGCCGGTCACACCGTGCTTCCCCTTCCCGTGCCCCACGGCCGGATGACGCCACTGGGCTTCCGTGTGGGCCCACTGGGCTACATTACCGACGCCAAGCTTCTCCCCGAACGGACCCTCCGGGAGCTTCAGGGGGTTGATGTCCTGGTCCTGAACGCCCTCTGGTTCGGAAATCCCCACCCCACCCACTTCAACGTGGAGGAGGCGGTGGAGGCCGCCCGGGCCGTGGGGGCGCGTCGGACCTTCCTGACCCACATTACCCACCGGGTGAGTCACCGGGAGCTGGAAGACGGCCTGCCCCCGGAGGTGCGCCCGGCCTGGGACGGCCTGAGCATCGAGATGGAGGATCCTGCATGAGCCCGGTCTCCCTCAACTACGGCAACCTTCTCCAGCCCCGCCTGGGCAGCGACGCCGCCAAGGCCCTGGACCCCGAGCGCCTGGCGCCGGGTGGCGAGTTGGATGCCCGGTTCCAGGCGGCGTTGGAGCGGGTCCGGGAGGGACGTCGCTCCGGCGAGTTGGGCTTTCTGGACCTCCCCGACGACCAGCGCCTGGCCCGTCAGGTCCAGGAGGTGGCCGACTCGTTCGGGCAGTGGTTCCACACGCTGGTGGTGGTGGGCATCGGGGGCTCCAGCCTGGGGGGGCGGGCCATTGCCGAGGCGCTCCTGGATCGCCACTGGAACGAGGCGTCGGACGAGGCCCGCGACCACTTCCCCCGGCTCCACTTCCTGGAGAACGCCGACCCCGACTCCACGGCGGCCCTCCTCCGTCAGGTGGACCTTCGGGGTGCCCTCTTCAACGTGGTGAGCAAGTCCGGCGGGACCGCCGAGACCATGGCCCAGTACCTGATCATCGAGGACCGGCTCCGGGAGGCGCTGGGCGATGAAGGGGTCCGGGGCCACCTGCTGTTTACCACCGATCCGGAGCGGGGGGCCCTGCGACGGCTGGCCCTGGAACGGGAGATCCCCGCGCTCCCGGTGCCGCAGAACGTGGGCGGTCGCTTCTCAGTCCTCTCGCCGGTGGGGCTCCTTCCCGCCGCCACCACCGGGGTGGACGTGGGAGAGCTGCTGGCCGGCGCCGCCGAGATGCGGGCCCGCTGCCTCCGGGACGATCTCCGCCGAAACCCCGCCGGCCTGCTCTCGGTGCTCCTCCACGCCGCCGACACCGAGCTGGACTGCCCGGTGCATGTCTTCATGCCGTACTCGGATCGACTCCGGGCCCTGGCCCTCTGGTTCCAGCAACTGTGGGGCGAGTCGCTGGGGAAGGCGCCCACGGCGGGGCCCACGCCGCTGGCGGCGCTGGGGGCGGTGGACCAGCACTCCCTCCTGCAACTCCTCATGGAGGGTCCCCGGGACAAGGTGGTGATATTTGTACGGGTGGGCCGCCGCGACGAACCCCTGGAGCTTCCGGCCACCCACGCCGAGCACCCGGAGCTGGCCTACCTGGGAGGGCACACCCTGGACGAACTCCTGGACACCGAGCTCAGGGCCACCACCGAGGCCCTTCGCCGCCGGGGGCGGCCCTCACTGACCCTGCAGGTGGAGCGCCTGGACGCCCGTTCGCTGGGAGGGCTCTTCATGCTGCTTCAGGTGACCACCGTCATGGCCGGCGCCCACTACGGAGTGGACCCCCTGAACCAGCCAGGGGTGGAACTGGGGAAGGTCCTCACGTCGGGGCTTCTGGGTCGGGAGGGTGTGGAGCCTCCCGAGATGGCCGCCGACGACGAAAAGTGGACCGTGTGAGGCCGGGAAGCGCTGTACGGGCCTTCCCGGGTCCTCTATCTTCAGTAAGGCCACGAACATTTCTTCGGTAAGCCCACGAACATTTCTCGCACCACCTGGAGGCAGATCATGCGCAATCGGGAAGAAGGTCCGTACTACGTCATCGAGCGGGAAAGCGGGAGCGGTGTGGGACCCTTTCTGCTGGGCGCCCTCATGGGAGCGGGGTTGGCCCTCCTCTTTGCCCCTCGTTCCGGCGAGGAGACCCAGCAGGACCTGAAGGATCGGGCGGTCCGGATCCGGGACGCCGCCGAAGAGCGTATGCGCGAGGCCCAGGACCAGATCGAGGATCGCCTGGAGCAGGCCCGGGCCGAGCTCATGGAGCGGGTCGACGCGGTGCGTGAAGCGGTGGACTCGGGACGCCACGCCGCCGGCGAGGCCCGGGAGGAGCTGGAAGATAAGATCGAGCGCTCCAAGGCCGCGTACCGGGCCGGCGTCGATGCCGCCCGCACCGCTGCGTCGGAAGAGAAGAAGGCCGGGGATGCAGAACCCGAGGAGAGCTGAGTCACTGCGTAGGTCCCCCGAAAGCCTGACGTGAGCGACGAGTCCCACACCGGCAAGGCGGTGGGGGGGCTGGCCTCGGCGTGGGAGGAGATCAGGGCGTTCTTTGCCGATCTGGGCCAGCGGACGGCCCGGAGCGATCTCTTCTTCATGGCCGGGGCCATCACCTTCAACGTCCTGGTGGCCGTGGTTCCCCTCATCCTGCTGGTGGTGGGGATCTCCGGCTACGTGGTCACCGCCCGCTTCGGCCAGCCCACCCCCGAGCTGCTGCAGGTGCTGCTGACCTACCTCCCGGAGGTGGAGGGCGACGTGGAGCTGGTGGAGACGGTGGGGCGGTTCGTGCAGGGGGTCGTGGAAGAGCGTACCGGCTTCACCCTGGTGGGAGCCGTGGTGCTGGCCTGGATCTCCACGCGGCTGGTGGCCACGCTGCGGGTGGTGCTCCGGAACATCTTCTCCCCGGACGAGGACCGGGGCTTCTTCACCGGCAAGCTCTTCGATCTCCAGGTGGTGCTGCTGGGGGGGCTCCTCCTCCTGCTCAACATGGCGGCCACGGTGGCGCTCCAGGCGGTGGAGACGGTGGGGGTGGTGGTTCTGGGTCTGGGGGGCGACGCGGCGGCCTTCACCCAGTGGGTCCTGGGTTACCTGCTGGCCTTCCTCTCGGCCTGGATCCTCTTCTACCTCCTGTACAAGTACGTGCCGATGCGCTGGGTACCCTGGCGAACCGCGGCGGTGGGTGCCACCTTTACGGCAGTATTCTACGAGCTCATGAAGGTGGGCTTCACCTGGTACGTCACCACGCTGGCCAACTTCGCCACGGCGTACGGAAGTCTGGCGGTTGCGGCGATCCTGTTCTTCTGGATCTATTACAGTGCGGTGGTGTTCATCGTGGGGGGTCTGGTGGCCCGTTCCTACGAGATTCGGAGGAAGGTGCGCATGCAGAGAAAGGCACGAGAGACCATGGGGGCCGGAACGGCGCTCCTGCTGGTGTTGGGCCTGGCCCTTCCGGTGGGCGTCGATGCCCAGAGCCTGGCGCCCTTCGGGGGCAACGGCGGGGGCAACGGAAGCACCAACGGCGGAGGCCTGCTGAACCCCGGTGAGGCGGTGGTCTTCGCCGACCGCTCCCTGGAGCGGGAGATGGTGGTGGACCGCCCCCTGGTGGAGCACGACGGGGTCTACGTGGTGGTCCACATCGCCGAAAGCCGCGTCCTTGTCATGGAGGGCCGCCACGTCATCTGGTCGGCTCCGGCGGGCACGGGTCACGGCTTCGAACTGGAGGGTGCGGGCCAGGAGTGGACCTTCACCACCCCGGTGGGCATGTTCGACGTGCGGCGCAAGGAGAAGGACCCGGTCTGGATCGCCCCGGACTGGTACTACGTACAGCAGGGATGGCCCACCCCCAGCAGCAGCGCCGAGCGGCTCCGGATTCCCGGCACGCTGGGCACCTCCGCCATCTACCTGGGCGACGGCATCGCCATTCACGGCACCGACCGCCCCGAGCTCCTCATGAACACCGACCCCGAGTCCAGGCGGGTGTCCCACGGGTGCATCCGCCTCACCGACGAGGCGGCCCGGCAGCTCTACCACCTGGTGGATGTGGGCACGCCCGTCCTGGTATTTTGAATCGGGGGCGCCGGGACGATGGCTGAGTCCGACCGCTCGGGCCGGAAGGTGGTGGCCACCAACCGGAAGGCGCGCCACGAATACCACATCCTCGAGACCTGGGAGGCCGGACTCGTTCTGCGGGGGCCCGAGGTAAAGTCACTCAGGGCCGGGAAGGTCTCCTTCCAGGACGCCTTCGCACGAATCGAGGGAGGTGAGGTCTGGCTCTACAGCCTCCACATCGCCCCCTACGAGCAGGCCAACCGGGAGAACGTCGATCCCACCCGCACCCGAAAGCTCCTGCTCCGCAGCAGCGAGATCCGCAAGCTCGTGGGCTCGGTAGAGGAGAAGGGCAACACCCTGATTCCCCTGGACATCTACTTTCGTCGCGGCTACGCCAAGGTCACCCTGGCCCTGGCCAGGGGAAAGAAGCTGCACGACAAGCGTGAGAAGCTGAAGCGGCGCACCCAGGAGATGGAGGCGCGCCGGGCCATGCAATCGCACCGATGAGTTCCCTGCGGCCATGAACCCAGCCAGCTCCCCGGTCCGGGTCCTCCTCCTGACCCTCCTGGTGGTTGCCTGCCAGCTTCACCTGCAGCCGGTTCCGGAGGCAGGTGCCCAGAGCGTGGCCGGCGATCCCCTCCAGCTCTCCCTTCCCGACGGTCGCGTGCTGACCGTCGAGGTGGAGCGGCACCGGGGGTTTCCGGCCTTCGAGGCCGGGGTGCTGGAAGGGCTCGGGTGGAGCGTCCACGACGAGGGCCAGGAGGTCCGGCTCAACCACCGAACCGGCATCGAGCTGGGGTTCACACCGAGCTCCCCCTTCGTGGATTGGGAGGGGGCTCCGGTGCAGATGGTGGACGGGCCGTATCATTTCGGTGACGCCTTCTACCTTCCCCTGCAGCTCCTGGTGGATCTCCTCCCGGGCTTCTTTCCCGCCGCCTACGAGTGGGACCCGGAGCTGCGGAGCCTGCAGGTGGAAGGGGCCTCCGCCCCCGAGGGGCCTCCCTCCGAGAGGGAGGCGCCGCCCCAGAGGGAGCCTCGGGCCGACCGGCCGCCCCGGGTGGTGATCATCGATCCGGGTCACGGCGGTCATGACACCGGTGCGATGGGCCCCAGCGGCGTCACCGAGAAGGAGGTGGCGCTGGCCGTGAGCCGGGCCCTGGCGGAGGTCCTGGCCGAGGATCCCTCCGTCGAGGTGCGCATGACCCGGGAGGGGGACGACTTCGTGCCCCTCTGGGAGCGGGGAACCATGGCCACCGAGTGGAAGGGCGAGCGGCCGGGCCTCTTCCTCTCGATTCACGCCAACGGGCTCCTGGACCGTCCCGACGTGCGCGGCTTCGAGACCTACTTCCTGTCGGAGGCCCGCACCGAGCACGAGCGGCGGGTAGCGGCGGCGGAAAACGCCCCCCTGCGCCTGGAGGGGCCCGAGGAGCGGGCGCCGGTGGACGATCCGCTCCTGGCCGAGATCATCCGCGACCTGAGGACCTTCGACCATCAGCACTGGTCGGCCCTCCTGGCTGAGATGATCCAGGACGAGCTGGCCACCTTCCACCCCGGTCCCAACCGGGGGGTCAAGCAGGGCCCCTTCGCGGTAATCACCAACTCCATGATGCCCTCGGTCCTGGTGGAGGTGGGATTCCTCTCGCACCGGGACGAGGAGAGCCTCCTCACCGACCCCACCTTCCACCGGGAGACCGCCCAGGCGTTGGCCCGCTCGGTGGAGCGCTTCTTCCAGCGGTATCCGCCTGGGAGCGTGGACCGGTGACGGCGCCGGGACCGGTGCCCGGCAGGCTGGAATGAAGCAGCACCTCCTGGGGACCGACTTCCAGAACCCGGTCCTCCTGGCCGCCGGCACGTGTGGGTTCGGCCAGGAAGTCTCAGAGGTGGTGGAGCTGGACCGTCTGGGGGGGCTGGTCACCAAGTCGGTGACGCTGGAGCCCCGAGAGGGCAATCCGGCTCCCCGGGTAGCGGAGTTCCGGGGCGGGATGGTGAACTCGGTGGGGTTGGCCAACCCCGGTGCCCAGGCGGTGCGCGACACCCGGCTCCCCTGGCTCCGGGACCGGGTGCGTCGGGCCCGGGTGCTGGTGAGCGTAGCGGGCCACACCCCCGAGGAGTTCGTGGAGGTCATCCGGATCCTGGACGACGCTGACGGCTTCCACGCCTTCGAGCTGAACCTTTCGTGCCCCAACGACACCCGTCGGGGCGGACTCCCCTTCGCGCTGGATCCGGCCGAGGCCGCCCGGGTGGTGGAAGGGGCCCGGGCCGCTACCCAGCGACCGCTGGTGGCCAAGCTGGCCCCCAACGCTCCGGACCTGGCTCCGGTGATCCGCGCGGTGGAAGGGGCCGGGATCGACGGCTTCACCCTGGTCAACACCCTCCCGGGGCTGGTCCTGGATCCGGAGACCCGCCGTCCGGCGCTGGGGGCGGGAGCCGGCGGAATGAGCGGTCCGGCGCTGCGGGCTGTGGGCGTCCACGCCGTTTGGCGGGCCCGGAAGTGCACCGAGCTTCCCCTCCTGGGCGTGGGCGGGATCGCCAGCGGGCCGGACGCGGCCCAGTACCTCCTGGCCGGGGCCTCTCTGGTGCAGATCGGGAGCGCCTCCTTCTGGGACCCCCGTACTTCGGGGCGTGTACTGAATTGGTTGAGAAGATACCTCGCCCGGCAGGGAAGCGGCGGGTTGGGCGAGCTGGTGGGAAGTGCCCGCCTCCCCGCGACCGACCTCCCCATCTCCACCACTCCGGATGTACACTGAAGGACGCATGGCGCAACTCATCATAGCCCTCGATGCCCCGGACCGGGATCGGGCCCTGGCCCTCGTGGACCGGCTGGGTTCCGGCGCCGGCTACTACAAGGTGGGGCTCGAACTCTTCAGCCGGTGGGGGCCCGAGGCCGTCACCACCCTCCGGGCACGGGGCAAGCGGATCTTTCTGGACCTGAAGCTCCATGACATCCCCAACACGGTGGCCGGCGCCGTGCGCTCCGCCACCGCGCTGGGCGTGGATCTCCTGACGGTGCACGCCGCCGGGGGCCCGCGGATGATGGAGGCGGCGGTGAAGGCGGCCCGGGAAGCCGGTCCCGACGGCCCGCGGATTCTGGCTGTGACCCTTCTCACCTCCATGGACACCCGTGAGGTGGCGGAGGTGTGGGGTCGGCAGGTGGAGGCCACGGGTGACGAAGTGGTGCGCCTGGCCCGCCTGGCCCGGGAGGTCGGAGTGGACGGGGTGGTGGCCTCACCCCTGGAGGCCCGGGCGCTCCGGGAGGCGCTGGGTACCGACGCGCTCCTGGTGACCCCGGGGATCCGGTTGGCCGACGGCCCACGCCACGACCAGCGCCGCGTGAGCACGCCGGAGGCCGCCATCCGCGCCGGCGCCGACCACCTCGTGGTGGGGCGGACGGTGACTGCGGATCCGGATCCGGAGGCGGCGCTCGTGCGGGTCCGCCGGTCCATGGAGGCGGCCTGATGGGCGGCGGCCTCACCTCCGCTACCTGGCTGCCCACCGGCACCCTTGTGGCCCTCCTCCTGGCCGGTCCGGCGCTTGACCTTCCGGGTCACGGCGCCGAGGGGCCGGCCGGGGCGGTAGTGGCCGTGGTGTTCGGCGGGGCGCTTCACGGGCAACAGGGCGAGCAGCTTCTGATCACCGCCCGGCAGTTGGCCGGCTCGTGGGCGTCGGCCTCGGACCGGGGCGTCACCTCCCGGCTCGCCTCCGGCCGGGTAAGCCTGCACCTGGAGGGAAGGTTCTCGGCGAACATTCCCACCCGGCAGGCGGTGGCGGTGCTCCGGGACTACCTCCGGGCATACGACCGCGGAGAGGTGGAGCTGGCCCGGGTGGCCCTGGTGGAGGGCTCGTCGGACCGGGGCTTCGCCGAATTCCACTGGGTGGCGCGCCGGGCCGGCACCTCGCAGACGCTGAGACACACCGTCTTCCTGGGGCTCCAGCAGGAGTCGGGGCGGTGGATGGTGACCGAGGTGCGTGTGCTCCCCTGAGGGACCTCGCCGAACTCTCGAATCTACAGTCACACCTGCCGAAGCCATTATGGGCCTACGCCTCTTCAACACCCTGACCCGTCGCCTTGAGCCCTTCGAGCCCCTGGAGCCAGGACGCGTGGGCGTGTACGCCTGTGGGCCCACCATCTACGGCCACGCCCACATCGGCAACTTCCGGAGCTTCCTCTTCTACGACCTGGTGCACCGCTACCTGGAGTGGAAGGGCTACGACGTCCACTTCGTCATGAACTTCACAGACGTGGACGACAAGACGATCCGGGCCGCCCGGGAGGCAGGGGTGGGCATCGGCGAGTTCACCGAGCCCTTCGCCGAGGCGATCCTGGACGAGGCCGATACCCTGGGAATGCGCCGCTTCGACCTGTATCCCCGGGCCACCGCCTACGTGGAGGAGATGATCGAGCTGGTGGCGACCCTCCTGGAGCGGGGGCTGGCCTACACCACCGACGACGGTTCGGTCTTCTACGACATCTCGGCCTTTGCGGACTACGGAAAGCTCTCGGGCAAGGACCTGGAGAAGGGAAGATCCGGGGAGCGGGTGGCCAGCGACGACTACGGCAAGGAGGACGCCCGCGACTTCGCCCTCTGGAAGGGCGTGAAGCCGGAAGACGAGGAGGTGGGTGCGGCGTGGGACGCGCCATGGGGTCGGGGGCGGCCCGGCTGGCACGTGGAGTGCTCGGCCATGGGGCTCAGCGAGGTGGGCACCACCCTGGACCTCCACCTGGGCGGTGAGGACCTGATCTTTCCGCACCACGAAGACGAGATCGCCCAGTCGGAGGGCGCCACCGGCCGGCCCTTCGCCCGCTACTGGCTCC
>SLNQ01000139.1 GCA_007132965.1 Gemmatimonadota bacterium
ACGTTCCCCTTGACGAAGACGTGCTGCTGTCGGCCTTCAGCAACGCCACCAAGGCCGACGGCTACTACCGCACCCGCTTCGACCAGCCCCGCTCTCCCCAGCAGTTGGCCTTCGAGGACGTGGCCTTCGGCGGGCTCCAGAAGGCCGAGGACGCCGACGTCCTCCTCTTCAGCAAGCGCACCTTCGAGATGGCGCCCGACCTCTGGGTCTCTGACGTCGATTTTCAGGGACAGCGGCGGCTTACCGACCACAACCCCCAGCAGGCCGACTACCTCTGGGGCTCAGCCGAGCTGGTGACCTGGACGTCGGCCGACGGCGAGGAGCTGCAGGGCATCCTCTACAAGCCGGAGAACTTCGATCCGTCCGAGGAGTGGCCCATGATGGTCTACTTCTACGAGCGCTCCTCCAACGGGCTGCACAACTACTACGTGCCGGGCACCGGGACCTCCATCAGCCGGTCCTTCTACGTAAGCCGGGGCTACGTCCTCTTCGTGCCCGACATTCCGTACAAGCCGGGCTACCCCGGCGAGAGCGCCATGAACGCCGTGGTGCCCGGGGTGCTCTCCGTCGTGGCCGAAGGCTACATCGACCGCGACCGCATCGGGGTTCAGGGACACTCCTGGGGCGGCTACCAGATCAGCTACATGGTGACCCGCACCGACATCTTCGCGGCCGCCGAGGCCGGCGCCCCGGTGACCAACATGACCAGCGCCTACGGCGGCATTCGCTGGGGCAGCGGCCGGGTGCGGCAGATGCAGTACGAGACGGGCCAGTCCCGCATCGGCGGGTCGCTCTGGGAGGCCCAGCACCGCTACATCGAGAACTCGCCCCTCTTTACCGCCTACAAGGTGAACACGCCGCTTCTGATCCTCCACAACGACGAAGACGGTGCGGTGCCGTGGGAAGAGGGCATCCAGTTCTTCGTGGCGCTTCGCCGGCTGGGCAAGCCGGCCTGGCTCATCAACTACAACGGTCAGGGCCACGGGGTGAGCGGCCGGTATCCGCAGCTGGACTGGACCATGCGCATGCAGCAGTTCTTCGACCACTATCTGCAGGACGCGCCACCTCCGGTCTGGATGGTGGAGGGCGTGCCGGCGCTGGCCAAGGGCCGGACGCTGGGGCTCGAGCTGGTGGACGACCCGGTCACCGACGACACGGACGACGGCTCGGACCGCGACCCGAACTGAGGCCTACAGCCGCGTTCTACGGCAACAACTGCTCGTGCCAGCCCTCCCCGGCAGGCCGCTCCCACCGCCCTTCCCGGAGCTGGCCCAGCCGGGTGAGGGCGGGGTCGAACACAACGGTCTCGGCGGTAATCCGGCCGGCCCGGGCGGCGGCCCGGAAGTCGGCGCGTGAGATCCGGCGGACCGGGCCGTCCGGGCCCCCCTCCCGGTACCAGAGGGGAGCGCCGCCCACCAGCTCCACCCCCAGCTCGCCTTCCAGCTCCTTCAGGGCGTGGACCAGGGCGTCGATGGAGCAGCCCGACGGCGGGGTCACCCGGTCGTCCACCGCCACCAGGAGCAGGCGGCCGTAACGCCAGTCCCGGGCGGCGGCCAGCGCCGCGCCGTGGGCGGCCCACCGCTCCAGGAAGGCGTCCACCCGGGCCAGGAGGCGGGCCTCCTCGTCAGCCTCCAGCGGACGGCTCACCCCGAAGGTCCAGAGGCGGGCCGAATCCGGCAGCTGGGCGAAGGGGTCGGTGGACGGAGCACGGACGGAAGGTTCGGGCTGGGTCATGACGTAGGGTGTGGGTTGGATGATGGGGCGCGGGATGCGTCCGTCCCGCCTCCACATTGACTGGACCCCAGAGGCGCCCCGGGGGTTTCCCATGGCACGGAGCGGAGGACCCGGAACCACGCCGATCCTTCTCTCCGACGGGCCGCCGAATGTCCCCAGCAGGAGGAACCCCCATGGGCCAGAACGTCACGCAGAAGCTCATCGAACACCACCTCCTGGACGGCGAGATGACGCCGGGCCGGGAGGTCGGGATCCGGATCGACCAGACCCTGACCCAGGACGCCACCGGCACCCTGGTCATGCTGGAGCTGGAGGCCATGGGGCTGGACCGGGTCAAGACCGAGGTCTCGGTCCAGTACGTGGACCACAACCTGATCCAGGACGACCACCGCAACCCCGACGACCACGTCTTCCTGAAGAGCGCCGCCGACCGTTTCGGCCTCTGGTACTCCCGCCCGGGCAACGGGGTGAGCCACCCGGTGCACCAGGAGCGCTTCGGGATCCCGGGCAAGACCCTCCTGGGCTCGGACTCCCACACGCCCGCCGGCGGCGCCCTGGGCATGCTGGCCATCGGCGCCGGCGGCTTGGAGGTGGCCATGGCCATGGCCGGCGAGCCCTTCTACGTCCAGATGCCCGAGGTCCTGGGGGTGCGTCTCACCGGCGAGCTTCCCGACTGGGTGAGCGCCAAGGACGTGGTGCTGGAGATGCTTCGGCGCTACGACGTGGACGGGTGCGTGGGGAAGGTCATCGAGTACTACGGGCCGGGCCTCGACGCCCTCAGCGCCATGGATCGGCACGTCATCGCCAACATGGGCACCGAGATGGGGGCCACCTCCACCGTCTTCCCCTCCGACGCCGAAGTGCGCCGCTTTCTCGAGCGAGAGGGTCGGGGCGACGACTGGACCGAGCTGGTGGCCGACGACGACGCCGACTACGACCTCCACGACGAGCTGGACCTCTCGGAGGTCGTGCCCCTCATCGCGCTTCCCTCGTCACCGGGGAAGGTGGTGCCGGTGGCCGAGGTGGAGGGCCGGGAGATCTACCAGTCGTACATCGGCTCTTCGGCCAACCCGGGGCTCCGGGACTTCGCCGTGCCGGCAGCCATCGTACAGGGCCGGCAGGTGCATCCCTCGGTCTCGCTCGACGTGAACCCCACCTCCCGGCAGATGCTGGAGAACCTGACCCGGGACGGCGGCCTGGCCGACCTGATCCGGGCCGGTGCCCGGATCCACCAGGCGGGGTGCAACGGGTGCATCGGCATGGGCCAGGCACCGGCCAGCGGCCGGAACTCCCTGCGCACCGTCCCCCGGAACTTCCCCGGCCGCTCCGGCACCCGGGAAGACGCCGTCTACCTCTGCTCGCCGGAGACCGCCGCCGTCTCGGCCCTCACCGGCAAGATCACCGACCCCCGGGCCATGGGGCAGCAGATGGAGTACCCCCGCTATCGGGAGCCCGACGCCATCGCGGTGAATACCGAGATGCTGGTGCCGCCACCGGAGGATGCAGGCCAGGTCGAGCTGGTGAAGGGCCCCAACATCCACTCCCTGCCCAAGCTCGAGCCCCTGCCCGAGTCGGTGGCGGGCCCCGTGCTCATGAAGGTGGGCGACGACGTCTCCACCGACGAGATCCTCCCCGCCGGCACCCGGGTGCTCCCCTATCGCTCCAACATCCCCATGATCAGCCGGTTCACCTTTGCCCAGATCGACGACGGGTACTGGGAACGGGCCGAGGAATTCCGGGAGGAAGGTCACTTCGTGGTGGGCGGGTCCAACTACGGGCAGGGCTCCTCCCGGGAGCACGCCGCGCTGGCGCCTCGCTACCTGGGCGTGAGGGCCGTCATTGCCCGAAGCTTTGCCCGGATCCACGCCCAGAACCTGGCCAACTTCGGCATCGTGCCCCTCATCTTCAGCGACCCCGACGATCACGGCCGCATCGACCAGGGCGACGCCCTCCGCATCGACGGCCTCCGGGCCGGGCTGGAGGAGGGAGCCTCGGAGCTGGAGGTGGTCAACGAGACCCGGGACCAGCGCTACCCGGTGACGCACCGGCTGAGCGAGCGGCAGGTGGAGATGATCCTGGCCGGCAGCATCCTGAACCT
>SLNQ01000011.1 GCA_007132965.1 Gemmatimonadota bacterium
CGCCGGTACAGACGGAGAGCACGTGGTGTGCTGCGGCCACCGCACCCGGGAGCCACTCCATGATCCGGTCGTCGGCCGCTGCCACCGCCGTCTCTCCCCCGGGAATCACCAGCAGGTCCGGGCCTTCCGGTGGCCCGGCGGCACCCGACGCCTCAGACCCCGGCGCTTCCAGGGGCCCGTCAGGTACCACCCTGAGAAACCCCTGGCTCACCACCGGATCGCCGCCGGGAGACAGGGTCCGCACGTCAAAGGCCCGCCCTTCACCGGCCACCCTGAAGACCTGTGCCGGGCCGGCGAAGTCCAGGAGCTCGACGCCGTTCCAGAGGAGCAGGTGGACGGAGCGCGGCACGGGGCCCGGCCCGGGCTCAGGCCCTGGCACGGTCTCAGGTTCGCTCCCGGAGGTCAGTTCGGTCTGGGACATGATGGGACGAATCTGTCCCGGAAGCCGCCGTCCCACCACCCCCCGGGACCCCTGAACGGCCGCCGCGGTATCTGGGGATGGACAGTTTCCCAGCCACGACCACCCCCACAGTCGGAGTCCATGTCCCCCTTTTCGTCACCGGTGGCATCTGCCCGAGGCCGTGACCCCCACGGCGAGTCCGACGGCCCTCGGCTTCCCCTCCCACGCCTCGTGGCCCTGGCCCTGCTCCTGGGACTCCTGGCGGCGTGCACTCCGCCCGCACCCGCTCCACCCCCCGCGCCGACCGACGAGACGGTTCGCATCCAGGTGGTCCACAACAGCGACTTCCACGGCCGGCTCATGCCCCAGGTCTCCAACGGAGACACGGTGGGCGGCTCGGCCCTGATGGCAGCTCACCTGGATTCGCTCCGGGCGGGTTTCGACGGACCCACCATCGTCGTTTCGGGAGGCGACATCATGCAGGGCACCGCCATCTCGAACCTGGCCTGGGGGCGCCCCTCCATTGACGTGCACAACCGCAAGGGACTCGACGCCTCGGCCCTGGGAAACCACGAGTTCGACTGGGGCCTGGACACCCTTCGCGTCCGGGTAGAGGAGAGTGAGTTCCACTGGCTCGGAGCAAACGTCTACCTCGAGGGCACCCTTCAACATCCCGAATGGGCCCGGCCCTGGGTGGTGCTGGAGCGGGATGGGATACGCATCGGGGTCATCGGTGTGGCGCTGGCCACCACCCCCGAAGTGGTCATGGCCGGACAGACCGACGGACTGGATTTCGGCTCCGAGTCGGAGGCCATCGACCGCTCGGTGCGGGAGCTCCGATATGAGGACGTGGACTTCGTCGTGGTCACCGGACACGTGGGGGCCATCTGCCAGTTCCCGGGCGAAGCTCCGGAGGAGCCGTCCCGGGACTGTGAGGGACGGGCCGTGGAGATCCTCGAGGAGCTGGAGGAACCCGTGGATCTCTTCCTGGCCGGCCACACCCACCTCCGCAACCTCACCGAGGTGGCGGGAGTGCCCCTTCTGCAGGCACCCGCCTACTCCGTGGCCCTCACGGTGACCCACCTGGAACGCCGTCCCGGGGAGCGGTCGGAAGCGGTGCACCGGAGGATCATCAGCACCGATGCCCGAAGCGCCGACCCGGACACGGCCATGGTGCGGGTGGTGGAGGAGTGGGCGGAGGCCGTACGGCCCATCATGGAGGAGCCCGTGGCGCGGCTTGCGGGACCCATGAGCAACGAAGAGCGACAACCCCGGGAGAACCCGGCGGGAAACCTCCTGGCCGATGCCCAGCGCTGGGCCACGGGCGCCGACGTGGGGCTGGTGAACAACGGCTCCCTTCGCCGAAGTCTACCCGAAGGAGACGTCTCCTTTGGGGTCCTGTACGAGTTCCAGCCCTTCCAGAACGAGCTCGTCACCATCACCGTAGACGGCGATCTCTTCCGCGAGGTCCTGGAATTCGGGCTCACCGACGAGGGCGCCCCGTGGGTCCACCTCTCAGGTGTTCAGGTGGCCTATGACCCCGACGCCCCGCGGGGTGACCGCATCGCTGAGATCCGCCGCCCGGACGGAACCCTGGTGCAAGGCCACGACCGCGTGAGCATCGGCACCACCGAGTTCCTCGCCACCGGAGGAGACGGCTACGAGGTCCTGACCCGGGGTCGGGTTGAGGGCACGGGAATCATCGACGTGGACGGCCTGGCAGACTACCTCAGGTCCCTGGAAGACCCGGTTCCCGTGCCGGAGGTGGGGCGTTGGGATCCGGTGGCGGGTGGTTAACGCAACAGAAACATGGTGCCGAAGAAAAAACCCGCGGCGGCCAACGCGCGACGCCACGAGAAAGGACGCCCGTCGTCTTCCACCATGCGGGTCCAGACCACGATGGCGGCACAGTCCGCTGCCGAGAAGCGCCCCGGAATGAGCCCGCCCCGATACACCTCCATCGCCTCCACGTCCTGCACGCTCAGTATGTCGTCCACCGAGGTGCCCTGGATGGTGCGGACGCCGTCCACGAAGACGTCGGGTACGCACCCACCCCGGAAGGTGACATCGGCGTACCGACCCGGTCCTGAGCGCTGCTGCACCCGGGCACCCGCGATGGTATAGAAGACGTCTGACACCTGGAGGGTGGCCCTGCGGTTCACTTCTTCGCGGTCCAGGTAGGTACCCAGCCCCCGTTGGCGACGTTCGTTGAAGCCGACCCGGGTGAGATAGTTACGGCTGGGCACCGCCACCACCACCGGTTCCAGCTCCAGGGCCTGCGGCACCATCTCTATCCGGATGTCCAGCCGGTCCTGATCCCAGGGAACGTCCACCGAGGCGGCCAGATCGTGATAGCCCAGGGCCCCTACGGTCAGTTCGTACGCTCCCGGGCGCACCGCGTCGAAGCGGAACCGGCCTTCCTCTCCAGTGAGACCCCGGAGAAGGGGAGCCGGCTCTCCCGATAGGGCAAACTCAACCTGGGCGGCCCGCACCGGCTCCTGCGTGACCAGGTCGGTAATGGTCACCTGCACCGGGATGCCGTCGTCGGACGCAGATTGACCCGCAAGCGACGGCGCGACCGTCAGGGCCGCAACCATCACCATCCAGGGCACACGCCAACGGCGGGTTGTCATCTGTTCCTCCTGCGTCCGGCCCTCTCGGGCCCGAGTCCTGCGCCCCCTTTCACGTCAGATCGCCAGCCTCGGAAGCCGCTTCGGCACCTGAGCCGGAACGAGGGATCGCTTCATTCTTGAAAACCCGTGCTCTGGATGAAAGATCCGTCACTGAGAACACCCCGGGGTCCGAGTCCGGTCCCCCCGGCTGCGGTCCCCGATTCGCATTCTCCCGTCCCGAAGATCCGGCCATCGTAGTGTTGCCGGCTGGATGTGCCTCGTTGCCGCCGCCTGGCGCTCCAGGAGAGGAGCGTCCATGTCAAATCCCAACCACGCCCCCGACCATGACCGACCCTTCGCATGGCTCCGCCGCCACGCCTCGCGCCCGAGAGCGTATCGCCACCGGCGAGTGGCAACCCTTCGCCCCCGTGAACATCCAACCCGACGGGCGCATCTACCGGAAGACCCGCTTCGATACCTCACCGGGCGGTCCGATGGGCGCCGAGTGGATGTGGGTGGAGGTGAGTTCCCTCGAGGACCGGGAGGGAATCCTGACCAACCAGTCCATCGGTGACGAAAGCCTGGGTCCCGGCACCATGGTGCGCTTCCGGATCATCCCCGAGGGACAGCCTCTCGACGGGTGCGCCGTGGCGGTGGACTGGACCCCTCCGGCTTGAGAGGAAGCGGCGTTCCTCTAAGGCCACGGCAGCGGCATGCTGATCACCCCGGTCCGCAGGGCCGGCACGGTCCCGTAGGTCAGATAGCGGTCGATCTCCCGGAGGGCCCGGGCTCGATGGGTCTGATCCTGCCGACCCTCTC
>SLNQ01000065.1 GCA_007132965.1 Gemmatimonadota bacterium
GCGAAAGTGTACCCTTCTCCAGGTTTTGCCCCGGTCCCCTGACAGGCTCCGAAATGCCCGCAGACAAGACCGTCCTATACTTTGACGGTGGTCGGAACGAACCGTCACCCGTGCTCATCCGCTTTGCCGGAGAGCATGGACTGACGGTGGTTCCCCTGGCCCATCCCGACGATGTCATCGAGCGTACGAACCGGGCGTTTCCGGCGTGTCTGGTCATGGACGCCGGTCCGGACGCCGATGCAGCGTTTCGGCTGTGCACCCGACTGAAGGGTGATCCCTTCTCGTCCATCGTGCCGGTGGCCATCTTCGTTCCGTCCAGCCCGGAGGGTCTGCCATCCCGCGGCCTGGAGTCGGGGGCCGACGAGGTGCTTCGCGACGGGATCTCGGATCGCGAACGCCGACTCCGGCTGGAGCTTCTCCTGCGGCGGGCCGCCCGGGACGTTTCGGTTCATCCAACGACGCGGCTCCCCGGCACGGTCCAGATCGAACGGGAGCTGACTCGCCGCCTGGAGGAGGGCACCCCATTCGCCGTCTGTTACGCTGACCTGGACCACTTCAAGGAATTCAACGACCGTTACAGCTACGCGCGGGGCGACCGGGTCATCCTCCTCACCGCCATCATTCTCAGGGACATGGTTCGGGCCCTTGCACCGGAGGGGTTCGTCGGTCATATCGGAGGTGACGACTTCATCTTCACGCTGCCCCTCTCGAAGCTGGACCGGGTATGCGGAGAGATCCTTCCCCTCTTCGACGAGTTGATTCCCTTCCAGTACACACCCGAGGACCGGGTCGCCGGCTACTTCCTGGGGAAGGACCGGAGAGGAACCATCCACCGTGTGCCCCTCATGACGCTCAGTATCGGTGTCGTGACGAACCGCCTGGGCGACTTCGACCACCCGGCACAAGTGGGGGAGCGGGCAGCCGAGATGAAGAGTTTTGCCAAGTCCATTCCCGGTTCGGTCTACGTCGTGGACCGCCGCCATCCATCGCCGTCCGGGTCCCATGCCGCAGCAGCGGTCACTGACGTGACTCGGGAAGAAGCCAGGAGCAAGCCGTGACGTCTTCCGCACTCGCACCCTTCGAGGTTCGGTGTCCATCGTGCGAAACCGAGTTTCCGGTGGATCCCGAACGAATCCCCACCGCGGGCATCCCGGCCATCTGCTCGACCTGTATGCGCACCTTCCTCGTAGTACTCCCCGACGAGGCGGTCCTGAATCGACAGACCCAGGAGGTGGCTCCGTCTGTGGAGCCCCGGTCTCCGGAACCGGTGGTGGATCCGATTCCAGAACCGGTTGAGGAGCCGACGCCGGAGCCGTTGGAGGAACCGGTTGAGGAGCCGATTCTGGAACCGTTGGAGGAACCGATTTCGGAACCGGTTGAGGGGCCGCTTCCGGAACCGTTGGAGGAGCCGGTTGAGGAACCGATTTCGGAACCGGTTGACGAGCCCGTCGCCGAACCGGAGTCGTCTGCCGCCGCCCCCCCCACCGACGAGGCTGAGCCCAGGGTCACCGCACAGCCTCCGGAGGATCCAGCGGACCTGCAGGACCTGAGCTCACTGGCCGACGAAGCCCTCTCGGAGGAACCGGACGCGACTGTGGCCCGGGAGGCCAACCTATCGCTGGGCGCAGCTCGATTCGGACGGCGGGATCCGCACGAGCGCGCACGCCGCCTGGCCCGCGTCCTGGTGTCGGACATCATTGCGTACTACCCGGAGAAGCACGCTCGGGCCGTAGAGGAAGGCCGGGTCAAAGAGACGTTCGAGGAGGAGGTGAAGAAGTCCTGGAAGGAGTTCGTGGATCAGGTGGGCAGTGACATCGCCGAGTCCACGGACTACTTCAGGATGGCCTTGAACGAAGTGCTGGCCAGAGGGCGGGAGATCTACTGAACCCACAGGGAGATTGGCGGGATGCGCGGAGGAGCTTCAGCGCGCTGATCGTTTCGTGAGTTGAAGGCCCCCAGCCAGAGGGATATATTTTCCCCTTGCGGGGTTCTACAACTTCGCCGGATTGACCGCGGGTTCGGCCGCGGACGGGGCCGCCCCCCGACGGGCGGCCCCGTTTTTCGTGGCCGGCATTCATGCAGACCATACGGACCATATAGATGAACAGCGACGACAGAGAAAGGATCCGCGACTTGCAGGAGCGAATCGAAGAACTCAGGGGGTATCTTTGACCTCACTCACCGTGAGCGAAGGATCGAGGAACTCCAGGCGCGAATGACCGAACCGGGATTCTGGGACAATCCGGAGCAGGCGCGGGAAGTCATGGAGGAATCCAACCGCCTCAAGGGCTGGGTCGAGCCATGGAAGGAACTCCACGAGCGGGCAACCGAGCTCTCGGAGCTGGCGGAGCTCCTGGTCGAAGACAGCGACGCGGAGTTGGAGGAGGAGTGGGACCGTGAGGTCGCGCGGCTCCGCGGCAAGCTGGAGGGCCTGGAGCTTCGAACCATGCTCCAGGGGGAGAACGACCACCGGAACGCGCTGCTTACCATCCACGCCGGAGCAGGGGGCACCGAGTCGCAGGACTGGGCCGAAATGCTCCTGCGAATGTATCGACGCTGGGCCGAGAAACACGACTTCCAGCTCGAGTTGCTGGACATCCAACCCGGAGAAGAGGCCGGGATCAAGGGAGCGACCCTGCAGGTCACCGGCGAAGCGGCGTACGGCTTCCTGAAGGCGGAAAAGGGTGTACACCGCCTGGTCCGGATCTCCCCTTTCGACTCCCAGTCCAGGCGTCACACCTCCTTCGCGTCGGTTTTCGTGTATCCGGAGGTGGACGACGACATCGAAATCGAAATCGATGAGGGCGACCTCCGGGTGGATACGTTCCGGGCGTCCGGGGCCGGGGGCCAGCATGTGAACAAAACCGACTCGGCCATCCGGATCACCCACGAGCCCACCGGGATTGTGGTGTCGTGCCAGCAGGAACGCTCGCAGCACAAGAACCGGGCGACGGCCATGAAGATGCTGAAGGCCGCCCTCTACGAGCGTGCCATGGAGGAGCGGGAACGGGAACGGGAGGCCGTCGAGGCCACCAAGACGGAGATCGGCTGGGGCAACCAGATCCGCTCCTATGTGTTCCAGCCCTACACCATGGTGAACGACCATCGCACCGAGCTCAAAATCGGAGACGTAGACGCGGTGATGGACGGGGACCTGGACCTCTTTATCGAAGCCTACCTCAAGAAGTTTGGAGCCCAGAGCGCCGTATGACCCGGAAGCCCAGCAGCAATCCAACCGAGACCGCCCGTGAGTCCGAACCGACCCAGCAGGAGCCGACCACTGGCTCCTCCCCTTCGGACGAGTCCGACAGCCACCTTCTGAAAGTCCGCAGGGAGAAGCTCCAGGCCCTGAAGGAGAAGGGAATTCGGCCCTTTGCCTACCGGTTCGAGCGAACCCACCGCAGCGATGAGGCCCGGTCCCGGTTTGTAGAAATGGAGGAGGCCGAAGCGCTGGACGAAAAGGGGAAGGGAGACGAAGTGCGCGTGGCGGGCCGTATTCTGAGCTGGCGCAGCCACGGAAAGAGTGCCTTCGCCCATATCGAGGACGGAGGCGGCCGCATCCAGCTCTATTTCCGACTGAACATCCTGGGCCAGGAGCGCTTCGAGGACCTCGACCTGCTGGATCTGGGAGACTGGCTGGGCGTGGAGGGGCGCCTCTTCCGCACCCGTACCGGTGAGATCACCGTCGAGGTGAACGACTGGGAGCTTCTCTCCAAGTCCCTTCGCCCACTTCCCCTGGGGAAGGAGGAGGTGGATCCGGAATCCGGCGAGCGGATCGTGCACTCCGGTTTCGCCGACACCCAGAGTCGCTACAGGCAGCGCTACGCCGACCTGGCAGTCCACCCGGAGGTGCGCGAGACCTTCCGGTTGCGAAGCCGGATGGTGACGGCGCTCCGACGCTTTCTGGACGCCCGGGAGTACCTGGAGGTGGAGACCCCGATCCTGCAGCCCATCTACGGCGGGGCCGCCGCTCGACCCTTCACCACCTACCACAACGCCCTGGACACCACCCTCTACCTGCGGATCGCCGACGAATTGTACCTGAAGCGACTCATCGTGGGAGGCATGGAGCGGGTCTACGAGATCGGAAAGGACTTCCGGAACGAGGGGATCGACCGGTCCCACAACCCGGAGTTCACCATGCTGGAGTTCTACCAGGCCTTTGCTGACTACCACGACATGATGGAGCTGGTTGAGGCGATGCTGGCCACCGTGGCCCGGGAAACCACCGGCGATACCACGGTGAGCTACCAGGGCGAGGAGATCGACTTCTCGCCGCCCTTTGAACGGGTCTCCTTCGTGGACGCGCTGACGGAGGGTCTGGGCGAAGACTTCCGGGAGCTGGACGAAGCCGCCCTCCGCGACCGGGCCGAGGGGCTCACCGGCGATGACCTCTCGGGGGCGGGGAGGGGACGCCTCCTGGACAAACTCTTCGGCGCCCTGGTGGAGCCCTCGCTCGTGCAGCCCACCTTTGTGGTGGACTACCCAGTGGAGCTCTCGCCGCTGGCAAAGCTGCACCGGGAAGACTCCAGGCTCACGGAGCGCTTCGAACTCTTCGTCGCGGGAAGGGAGCTGGCCAATGCCTTTTCTGAGTTGAACGACCCGCTGGACCAGAGGAGTCGCTTCGAGACCCAGTTGGGGCTGAAGGAGGCCGGAGACGACGAGACGCACCCCCTGGACGAGGACTTTCTCAGGGCCATGGAGTACGGCATGCCCCCTACCGGCGGCGTGGGAATCGGCGTGGACCGTCTGGCCATGATCCTGGCTGACCGGCCCTCCATCCGCGACGTCATTCTCTTTCCCACCCTGCGGCCCGAGGACGGTGGGCAGGAATGACCCGGTCCGGCGGATCCCCCCCCCAGCGGGACGAGGTCTCCTCGAACCGACGAGAAGATCGACGACCGGGAGCCCTCTCCTGGTTCGTGGCTCGTCGATATCTCGCGTCCAGAAAACGGGGACGCCTCCTCTCGTTCATCACCTGGATCTCCCTCGCCGGGGTAACGGTAGGTGTCACGGCGCTCATCGTGGTCCTGGCGGTCATGAACGGGATGCAGACCGAACTTCGGGACAAGATCCTGGGCTCCACGCCCCACGTCCTGGTTCTGGAGCACGGCACCGCTCTCCGGATGGGAGACTGGCGTAGCGTGAAGGATAAGGTGAGCGAGGTGCCGCAGGTCCGAGCGGCCGCCCCCTTCCTGCTCACCAAGGTGGCGGTTCTCCGATCCGACGAGTACGCCCAGGCCGCTGACCTGTACGGCGTGTCGCTGGAGATGGATCCCGACGACGCCGTCACTGAGATGGAGGAGGAGATCCTCCGCGGAGTGCATGAGCTGGGGCCCACGGAGTCGGGCTACCCTCCGGTGGTGCTGGGCAGCCGTCTGGCGGACCGCCTGGGTGCCTTCACCGGAGACACGCTCCGGGTCATCTCGCTGGAGAACATCCGTCCAAGCCCCTATGGGCACCTCATTCCCACCGTCAGAGCCTTCGAGATGACGGGCACGTTCACCACGGGGATGTACGAATACGACGTGGGGAACATGTACGCGCCCATGGACCGGGTGCAGGATCTGCTGGGCGTCCTTGGCGCTGACCAGGTCTCGGGACTGAGCGTACGGATCGACGACCCGTGGGAGGCGGCAGACACGGGGCGCGACATTCAGGATCACCTGGGTTTCCCATACTGGATCCAGACGTGGATTGATACCAACCAGTCGCTCTTCGCCGCCCTGCAGCTGGAAAAGCTGGCCCTGGGCGTGATCCTCTTCCTGATCGTGGTGGTGGCGGCCTTCAACATCGTGAGCACGCTGGTGATGGTGGTGGTGGACCGCACGCCGGAGATCGGGATTCTCAAATCCATGGGGATGACAGATGGGCAGGTGCTCCGGGTCTTCATCCTGCAGGGGATGGCCATCGGGGTCCTGGGCACCCTCCTTGGCACGGGGCTGGGGCTCTTCTTGTCGTGGATCCTGCATCGCTTCCAGATCATCCAGATCCCGCCGGACGTCTACTTCATCGAGCGGCTTCCGGTGTCGGTGGTTCCTGGCGACGTTCTGCTCATCGTGGGCGGGAGCCTCCTGATCGCGCTCCTGGCCACCATCTACCCGGCACTCCAGGCTTCACGATTGCAGCCTGTGGAGGCAATCAAGCATGAGTAAGCCGCGTCCGGACCACGAGCCCGATCCCGCGGAGCGTACGCCCAACGGGTCGTCGCTGACCCTCGAGGCCCGAGGTCTAAGGCGCTCCTTCACGCTGGGTGACGGGAGTGAACTCGAGGTTCTCCGGGGGGTAGATTTGTCCGTCGGAACAGGAGAGGCCGTGTCCATCGTGGGCGCCAGCGGAACGGGCAAGTCTACCCTTCTTCATGTGCTGGGCGCACTGGATCGTCCTACCTCCGGCGAGTTGTTCCTGGGAGGACGAACAATCACCGGCCGAAGTGGCCGAGAACTGGCCCGACTGCGAAATCAGTTCGTGGGATTCGTCTTCCAGTTCCACCACCTCCTGCGAGAATTCACCGCTCTGGAGAACGTGATGATGCCCCGCCTCATCGATGGGTCACCCCGGGCCGAGGCGGAGGCCAGGGCCAGGGAGCTCCTGGAGGCGGTGGGCCTGAGCCCGAGGCTGGGTCATAAGCCCTGGCAGCTCTCCGGAGGGGAGCAGCAGCGGGTAGCGGTGGCCCGGGCCCTGGCCAACGAGCCGGTGGTCCTCCTGGCCGACGAGCCGTCTGGAAACCTGGATGCCCGGACGAGTGAGGCTCTGCACGACCTCCTCTTCCGCATCCGGGAAGAGCGTGAACTTTCTCTCGTCCTCGTGACTCACAACAGGGAATTGGCGGCACGGGCCGACCGGACTCTCCTCTTGACGGAGGGGGTCCTGGAACCGACCCAGATTTCCCCGGAGGAGCCATGGTCTGCGAAAACTGCGGATCAGCCGACGCCGTGATGCACCTGACGCAGATCGTCGACAACGAGATGAAATCGCTGCACCTGTGTGAGAAATGTGCGGCGGAAAAAGGAGTGGAGGGAACCGCCACGCCGGAGAACTTCCCCCTCACCGACTTCCTTGCCCAGCTGGGCAAGGAAGGCTCGGCGGGGACGGCGTTGCAGCGGACGGGGTCGTGTTCCTTCTGCGGCCTCACCTTCAAAGAATTCAGGGAGGTAGGCCGCCTGGGGTGCCCCCACTGCTGGACCAGCTTTGAGGGCCACCTCCGGAGCCTGGTCCGGCGAATCCATGGAAGCGCGCAGCACGTGGGCAAGGTGTATCTCTCGCCGGACCCCTCGGTCTCGGAACGAGAGAAACGGCTTGAGGGGCTCAGGCGCAAGTTGAAACGGGCCGTAGAGATGGAGGACTTCGAGAGAGCGGCGGAGCTGCGAGACGAGATCCGCGACATGGAGCCGGCCACATGAGCGCAGACGACCATACCCCGGATCCGGTTCCCGAACCGGATCACCCGGGCATGGGATGGCTCGACGCCTCCGGAGAACACGCCGAGATCGTGCTGTCGACCCGGGTAAGGCTGGCCCGGAACCTCCAGGGACACCTCTTCGGCCCCCGGGCTCGCGACGAGGATCGCCTGGCGGTCCTGGAGCGGGTGCAGGGTGCCGTGGGACGAGTACAGGCATTGAAGAGCGCCGAAGTCACCGAGGTGGGCGCGCTGGAGGCCCGCACCCGAAGACTTCTCCTGGAACGCCGTCTGGCCTCCAGGGAACTGGTCGGTGAGAACGGGCGACCCCCGGGGAAGGGAACGGCCCTCATCATCGGAGCGGATCGATCACTGTCGGTCATGGTGAACGAGGAGGACCACCTCCGGCTGCAGACGCTGTTTTCGGGCCTTCGGATCCACGAGGCGTGGAACATCCTGGACACGGCAGACGAGGAGCTGGGACAGCAGGTCCCCTACGCCTTCCATCCGGAGTTCGGTTTTCTGACGAGCTGTCCCACGAACGTGGGCACCGGGTTGCGGGCCTCGGTCCTGCTTCACCTTCCGGCCCTGGTCCTCACCAAGGAGATCGGGAAGGTGCTTCAGGGTCTGACGCAGGTGGGGCTCACCTTCCGCGGTCTCTACGGAGAGGGCTCGGAGGTGGTGGGAAACTTCTTCCAGCTCTCGAATCAGACCACCCTGGGGAAGAGCGAAGAGGACCTGGTGGATCACCTGGACCGGATCGTGCGGCAGGTGATCCAGTACGAGACGCAGGCCCGCAAGGTCCTCGTGCGCGACGCCGCCTCAGTCACCGAGGACAAGATATGGCGGGCCTACGGCCTCCTGCGCTACGCTCGGTCTCTCTCGTTCGAAGAGCTCATGAACCTGCTGAGCGGGGTACGATTGGGGGCCGCTCTGAAACTACTCCCGGGGCTTCGGGTATATCCGTTGAACAAAATCATGATCTATACCCAGCCGGCCCACCTGGAAGAAGCTGCGGGCCGGGAACTCTCGCCGAACGAGAGTGATGCCCACCGGGCGGCCTATGTTCGACGGATCCTGGCTTCCGAGGGAGTGGTATCTCCTGACAAGGGAAGCGACGAAGGATCCTCCTCTCCCGATGCGTCCGGTTGAACGCCGGCCCAGTCCCGTCCGAGGGATTCAATGAACTACAATTTTACCGACAGAGTTCGAAAGGTTCTGGCCATGGCCAGGGACGAAGCCATCCGGCTCCAGCACGATTACGTGGGGACGGAGCACATTCTCCTTGGCCTGATCCGGGAAGGGGAGGGCGTGGCAGCAGCAGTCCTCACCAACCTGAGCGCGGATCTGGATCAGGTCCACGAGCGGATCGAAGAATCCGTGAAACCCGGGAAGGCGACGATTGCCCTGGGGGAGTTGCCCTATACGTCCAGAGCCAAGAAGGTTCTGGAGTTCGCCATGGCCGAGGCCCGGGAGCTGAACCACTCCTACGTGGGCACCGAGCACCTCCTGCTGGGGCTGCTCAGGGAGGAGAAGGGAATCGCTGCCCAGGTGTTGAACTCACTGGGAATCTCCCTCGAGGAGGCCCGGGCCGAAACGCTCAAGGTCCTGGGCTCTGACGTGAGTCCCTCGGAACCGGCCGGGATCGGAGGGTCCTCGTCGGGCTCCTCCGGAGGCTCGCAGGGCGGAAAGGGAGAAAAGAAGTCCAAGACCCCAGCCCTGGATCACTTCTGCCGCGATCTCACCGACCTGGCCCGCCAGGACAAGCTCGACCCCACCATCGGCCGGAAGGATGAAATCGATCGGGTGGTGGAGATCCTCTGCCGCCGCAAGAAGAACAATCCGGTGCTCATCGGAGAACCGGGGGTGGGGAAGACGGCCATCGTGGAGGGGCTGGCCCAGCTCATCAGCCGCGACGAGGTCACCGAGGCGCTGAAGGGTAATCGGGTTCTGGCCCTGGACATGGCGGCGGTCATCGCCGGCACCAAGTACCGGGGGCAGTTCGAGGAGCGGCTCAAGGCCGTGATGAACGAGATCTCGCAGAACAAGAAGGTGGTCCTGTTCATCGACGAGCTTCACACCCTGGTGGGGGCCGGAGCGGCCGAAGGGGCCATCGACGCTTCCAACATGCTCAAACCCGCTCTGGCTCGCGGCGAGCTCCAATGCATTGGGGCCTCCACCCTCAACGAGTACCGAAAGTACATTGAAAAGGACGGCGCCCTGGAACGCCGGTTCCAGCCGGTCATCGTGGACCCGCCGGCGGTGGCGGAAACGGTCGAGATCCTGAAGGGACTCCGGGGGCACTACGAGGATCATCACAAGGTGGTGATCCCCGATGACACGCTGGAGTCGGCCTCCCGGCTGTCGGACCGCTACATCACCGATCGCTTCCTCCCGGACAAGGCCATCGACGTCATCGACGAAGCGGGCGCCCGTGCGCGGATCGCCTCGCAGGTTCCTCCGCCCGACATGGAGGAACTGAAGGAGGAGCTGGCGGAGATCGCCGAGCGCAAGGAAAGCGCCATCCGCGACCAGGACTTCGAGAGGGCCGCCGAGCTCCGGGACAACGAACGAGAGCTTCAGCAACGGATCCGGGACCGGCAGGCCGAGTGGGAGGAGGAGCGAAAGCAGAATCGCCCTCGGATCGAGCCGGAGGATGTGGCCTTCATCGTGGCCCGCTGGACCGGAATCCCGGTCACGCGGCTCCGTCAGGCCGAAACCGAACGCCTGGTGAACATGGAGGACGAACTCCACAAGAGGGTGGTTGGCCAGGACGACGCCATCGAGGCCATCTCCCGTGCCATACGCCGGAGCCGGGCCGGGCTGAAGGATCCGAACCGCCCCATCGGCTCCTTCATCTTCTCCGGGCCCACCGGGGTGGGGAAGACGGAGCTCGCCCGGGCACTGGCCGAGTTCCTGTTCGCGGACCGCGACGCCCTGGTGCGGGTGGACATGAGCGAGTACATGGAGAAGTTCTCGGTGTCCCGCCTCATCGGCGCGCCTCCGGGATACGTGGGCTATGAGGATTCGGGCACGCTCACCAAGGCCGTTCGTCGTCGGCCCTACTCGGTGGTACTTCTCGACGAGATCGAGAAGGCCCATCCGGACGTCTTCAACATCCTGCTGCAGGTGCTGGATGAGGGCCACCTCACCGACAACTACGGTCGGATCATCGACTTCAAGAACACGGTTCTGATCATGACCTCGAACCTGGGTGCACGGGATATCACCAAGGGGGGCGGGCTGGGCTTCCATGCCGCCGACCCGCAGTCCAGCTACGAGGTCATGAAGAACAAGGTTCGCGAGGAGATCGAACGAGCCTTCAACCCGGAGTTCCTGAACCGGGTGGACGATACCATCGTCTTCCACCCCCTCAGCCGGGAGCAGATCGCCGAAATCGTACACATTCTCCTGAAGGACGTGCACAAGCGCCTGGAAGCGGAGGAGCTAACCCTCCAGGTCACCGATGACGCCATCGCCTTCCTGGTGGACCGCGGCTACGACAAGAAGTTCGGAGCGCGCCCCCTGCGGCGTGCCATTCAGCGGCACCTGGAGGATCCCCTGTCCGAGAAGATCCTGCTGGCCGAATTCGGCGCCGGCGCTGAGATCGAGGTGGACGTGGATCCGGATGGCGATCGGCTGACCCTGCGCGAGGCCTCCAAGACCAAGACCTGATCCAATGCCCTACCTGAACGTCTCCGGATCACGACATCGCTGGTTCTACCTGTTCGCCCTCCTGGCGTTGGCGGCCCTCTGGGGCCCGCCGCAACTGGCGGCTCAGGTCCCTGATCCGCCCGCCCAGGAGGAGATGCCCGGCGCCGAGGTGGTGGACTCGGTCGTCGTTGAGGGAAACCGCTGGGTCGAAAGCGGCGTGATCCTGGGAACCATTGGGATCCAGCCTGGAAGCGAGGTGAACTTTCGCGACATCCAGGCTGCCGAGCGGCGTCTCTGGGCCACCGGTCGGTTCGAGGACATTCAGGTCTATGCCCGGGGTGGAGCCACCGACGACGATCCGGTGGTCCTCACCTTCCGGGTCGAGGAGCGTCCGATGGTACGGCGCCTCCGAATTGAAGGGCTCGAAAGCCTGAGCGAGCGAGACGTTCGAGACGAGGTGGACTTTCGGATCGGCGACCCCTTCCTGCCCCAGACCGTCGTCAATGCCCGGGCGTTCATCCGGGATGGATTGGCCGAGCGAGGCATCCCCTTCGCCCAGATCGACGAGGAGCTGGTCCCCGTGGCCGGCACCGACGGTCAGGAAGTGGAGTTGGTGCTCAGGGTCACGGAAGGGCAGCGAGTCACCGTGGCAAAGGTAGAGTTCCAGGGCAACGAGGTCTTCTCTGATTCTGAGATCACGGGCGCCATGACCACCCGGCCGGAGGGGTTCTGGTGGTTCAGGTCGGGGGCATACCGCGAGCAGGAGTTGGAGATCGACCTCTCGGAACGCCTGCCGGAGTTCTACGCGTCGCACGGGTATCTGGATTTCCAGATCCTCGAAGACACCCTGGTGATCGATCAGCGTACCGGAAAGTCCCGGCTCGAGGTCATGGTCGATGAAGGTCCCCAGTACCACGTGGCCGATTTCGATATCGAGGGGAATCGGCGGTTTCCGGCCCAGGATCTGGAGCGCTACTTTGCCGAGGAGGAGGGCGGGATCCTGCGCACGCTTCGCCTCCGCCGGGCTCCAGACGAAGACGGCCGAGTCTTCGACCAGACCGCCTTCGACGAAGCCGTCCAGCAGGTGGAGCAGCTCTACCGCAACGAAGGTTACCTCTACGTCCAGATCCGTCCCTCGATCGAGCGTCTCCCTCCAGAGGAGGGTGAGGACAACCCCCGGGTGGCGCTTCGCTGGCAGGTCCAGGAGGGCCAGCCTGCGTACGTGCGCCGGATCAACATCGAGGGCAACACCTTCACCCATGACCGGGTGATCCGGGAGCGGATTGCCCTGTTGCCCGGGGACGTTTACTCAGAAGACCGGATTCTCCGCAGCTACCAAGCGATCTCGGGGCTGGGATTCTTCGAAACGCCACTGCCATTTCCCGACATCGAGCCCGATGAGCGCACCGGCGACGTGGACATCACCTTCACGGTGGAGGAGCAACAGACCGGGTCCATCAACTTCGGTACCTCCATGGGCGGTGCCACCGGCGTGGCCGGGTTCATAGGGTATGAGCAGCCGAATCTCTTCGGGCAGGCCAAGTCGGGAAGCCTCAGGTGGGATTTCGGACGCTTCCAGAACAACTTCCAGCTCCAGTACACCGATCCCTCGCTCCGGCAGAGCCGGATCAGCGGCTCGCTGTCGCTCTTCCGCGCCCGCGACCGGTTCTTCACCTTTGCCACCGGTGAGCAGATCCAGACCGGAGGCCTCGTTCGGTTCGGCATCCCGATCCGCGGCTCGCAGAACGCCCGCGTCTTCATGGGCTACAACCTCTCCCGCTCTGAATTCCGTTTGCGGGAGGGGGCCGACGACCAGTCCCTCTTTGCCCGACCGCCCGGGACCCGGAGCACGGTGACCCTGGGGATCACGCGCCAGACGCGGGACCACCCCATCTTTCCCACCATCGGCTCCGTTCTCTCCTTCGACTCCGACCTGAGTGGCGGTATCCTGGGTGGCGACGGTGACTTCACGAAGCACCGGGCCCGAGGGGAGTGGTGGGTACCCATCGGTCGGGTGGGGGGCGAGCAGCCCGGATCTCGCCCCGTCATCTTCACACTGGGCCTCAAGGCCGAGGCCGGCGCCATCTTCGGCGACGCCGGGAACTTCCCCTTCGACCGTTTCTGGCTCGGGGGTGTACAATTTGGTGAGTCGCTCCGGGGCTACGAAGAAACGACCATTACCCCGCAGGGTTACTTCCCGCGGGGCTCACGGCAGATCACCGACGTTCAGCGCCTGGGCGACACCTTCATGAAGATGAGCGCCGAATACGCGGTACGGCTCAACGACAACATTTCAGTCTCGGCATTCTACGAGGCCGGAAATGTCTGGCGCAGCCCCCGTGAGGTGGACCCGTCGCGACTCTTCAGAGGCGCGGGACTCGGGGTGCAGTTGGTGACCCCATTCGGGCCGATAGGGCTGGACTACGCCTACGGCTTCGACCGCGACGACCCGGGGTGGCAGCTCCACTTCCGGATGAGTGGACAGGGCATGGGCGGGTTCTGACGACCCGGTCCGGCAAATCACGGAGAGGGTGGCGCGAGTCGTCCTCAAATCAACGCGGAGAACAATTCCATGTATCTACGTTCGTTCGTTCTGGCCGGTCTCCTGGTCCTTCTGGGGGCAGCTGCGCTCGAGGCGCAGACCCCGAGGATCGGGTACATCGACTCCCAGGCCATCCTTCAGGAGGCACCGGGAGCTCAGGAAGCCCAGGCTGAGTTCGAGAGAAACATGCAGGCGTACCAGGAGGAGATCCAGCGGATGGGTCAGGAGCTGGAGGGCCTCATCGAGCAGTACCAGCAACAGCAGGCCACCCTCTCTCCCGAGGCTCGTGAGCGCCGTGAGCAGGAGATCCGGCAGAAGGAGCGTAGCTACCAGGAGCGAGTCGAGGAGATGGAGATGGAGGCGCAGCAGCGTCAGCAGGAGCTGGTGGGGCCCATCCTGGACCGGATGTCCGGTGCCATTGAGGAGATCCGGGCCGAAGGAGGCTACACCATGATCTTCGACGTGGCGTCCCGAGCCATCATCGCCGCCGACCCCGACCTGGACCTCACGGACCAGGTCCTGGAACACCTCCGGCAGACCACCGGCAACAACGACGGCTGACCTCGCTGAGCCGCTCGGAGACGGCCCCCGCCACCGCAGGCACCTGGACGATGCGGTGGCGGGGGCTTTTTTTGTACAGGTCGCCCCCCGTTCACAGCCCGGCGGCCTGGTGTGTCATTCACGTCGATGACACGAGCCCCGAGTTCACTTCCAATCCCTGTGTGCCATGGATTCATTCCCGACCCGCCACTCCCGAACCGATACCTTTGGCCTGTGGGAAGCTGCGGAGCTCCTGGGCACGTCCGAAGCAGCGCCGGGTTCCGATCCCTCCCTCCGGGGAATCGCTGCCCTGGAGGAGGCGGGTCCCGAAGACCTCGCGCCGGTGGGACACCGGCGCTACCTCCCCCTCCTTCCGGACAGCCGGGCTGGGGCTCTCCTGGTGGTCGAGGACGTCGTCTCGCGCCTCCCCCCGGAGGAGACCCGTCCCCGACTGGTCGTGCCGGATGTTCACAAGGCACTTCGCATCCTCCTGGAGTGGAGGTACCCTCCTGGGGAGACCGACCCCCGTGTGCACGCCACAGCGATCCTGGGCACCGGAGTCGCGCTGGGTAACGACGTCCGCATCGGACCCTACGCGGTGGTGGAATCGGACGCCCGCCTCGGAGACGGGGTCACGGTGGGAGCCCACACGGTCGTCGGGGCAGGGGCCCGTATCGGAGACCGATGTGTGCTTCACCCCCACGTCGTGGTCTACCCCGGGAGCGTCCTGGGCGACGAGGTGATACTCCATTCCGGGGTCCGGGTGGGCGTGGACGGCTTCGGGTACGTCTTTGAAGACAGCGAGCACCGAAAAGTCCCGCAGGTGGGCCGGTGTGAGGTCGAGAGCGGCGTGGAGATCGGGGCGAATACGACGCTGGACCGGGGCTCCATCGCAACGACCCGCATCGGAGCGGGCTCGAAGATCGACAACCTGGTTCAGGTTGGGCACAACGTGCAGGTGGGTTCCCGCTCCATCCTCGTGAGCCAGGTGGGGATCGCCGGATCAAGCCGCCTGGGGAAGGGAGTTGTGCTGGGTGGACAGGCCGGGGTGGGGGGGCACATCGAAATCGGCGACGGTGCCCAGATCGCGGCGCAGGCCGGAATCATCAGCGACGTGCCGGCGGGAGAGACCTACATGGGCTTCCCGGCACGGCCTCGCACGGAGTTTCTTCGAACCACCGCGGCCCAGGGAAAGATCAGGGAGCTTCTGCGTCGAGTCCGGGCACTGGAAGAAGAGCTGGAGAGCCGGCCGCCTCCGAAGCCGAATGGCGACGGCACGAACGCGGCGGAGCCGAGCGCAAAAAACACCGATTGATCACCGAGCACACAGGCGCCGCGCCGTGTTACATTACGCCTGCTAGCGCGCCGGTGACGACACCCACGCACGAACCAGAGGAGCACATGATCGGAAAACGGCACGGGACGGTTGCAGGCCCGATTCGCCTCAGCGGCGTCGGAGTCCACTCGGGAGAGAACACGGTCCTCACCATCGAAGCCGCCCCCGAGGGGACCGGCATCGTCTTTCGCCGAGTCGATCGACCCGATGCGCCGGACATTCCCGCCGACCTGGACCACGTCGCCGGTACCGATCTCGGGACCTCGCTGGCCGCCGGTGACGGCGAGACCCTCGTTCTCACGGTAGAACATCTCCTGGCGGCGCTGGCGGCCACCGGGGTGACCAACGCCACTGTCGTCCTGGACGGCCCGGAACCGCCCATCATGGATGGGAGCTTCACTCCCTACGTGGAAGCCATTCGTGAGGTAGGGGTCGCGGAACAGGAGGGGGAGGTCCCGGTCCTTCGCATCCGACGACCGGTCAGCGTGGAAACGGACAAGGGCGCCTCCTACGTGGCCGCACCGGGCGACGGCCTGCGGGTGTCGGCTACCATCGACTTCGCCCACCCGGCCATCGGGCGCCAGTTCGGCACCTTCCACCTCGATCCCGATCGCTTCGCCACCGAGCTGGCTCCGGCCCGGACCTTCGGATTCCGAAGCGACGCCGACGAACTCCGGGAACGGGGCTTGGCCCTGGGGACCTCCCTGGACAACACCGTGGTCCTGGACGAAACGGGGGTAATGAACGACGGACTCCGGTTTCCTGACGAGTTCCTGAGGCACAAGGTGGGTGACATGGTGGGCGATCTGGCTCTCCTGGGTGCCCGGCTGGAAGGGCACGTGGTGGCGGAACGGCCCAGTCACCGTGGGAACGTGCAGCTGGCCAGGGCCCTGCGGGAAGACGCCAGGCGGTCGCCGGAAGGGGCCCCCATTGTGGATGCCCAGAAGATCCTGCAGTACCTTCCCCATCGCTACCCCATGCTCCTGGTGGACCGGGTCACCCACTTCGAACCGGGGAAGCGAATCGTGGGGATCAAGAACGTGACGGTGAACGAACCCTTCTTTCAGGGACACTACCCGGGTCATCCCATCATGCCGGGCGTGTTGATCATCGAAGCCATGGCCCAGGTGGGCGGGCTTCTCCTCATGGACACCATCGAGAACCCCGACGACAAGGTCGTCTACTTCATGTCGCTGGATAAGGTCAAGTGGAGACGACCCGTCACGCCAGGCGACCAGCTCGTGTTCCAGCTGGAGCTCAAGCAGTTTCGTCGAAGCATCTGCCGCATGCGGGGAGAGGGATTCGTGGACGGCAAACTGGTGGCCGAAGCCGAACTCATGGCCAGGATCATGGACCGATGAAGGAGTCGTCGATGGACATCGCTGAGACCACCGGCACCGAGATCCACCCCCAGGCAATCGTCCACGACTCGGCCCAGCTCGACGAGGGCGTGAGGGTAGGGCCGTGGGCCCTGGTGGGCCCCGATGTGAAGGTGGGGGCCGGAACCATTATCGGTCCTGGGGCCCTGGTGGAACGCGACACCACGGTGGGACGAGACTGCCGGATCCACAAGGGCGCCGTGCTGGGTACGGATCCCCAGGACCTCAAGTTCGAGGGTGAACGTACCGAGCTGGTGGTGGGCGACCGGACGGTGATCCGGGAGTACGCCACCCTGAATCGGGGCACCTCGGCCTCGGGCCGCACCGTGGTGGGGAGCGACTGCCTCTTGATGGCCTATACCCACGTGGCCCACGACTGCGTCCTGGGCGACCACGTGATTCTTTCCAATGCCGTGAACATGGCCGGACACGTGACCCTGGAGGACTGGGTCATCGTGGGAGGGGTCACCCCCATTCACCAGTTCGTCCGGGTGGGGACCCACGCCTTCGTGGGCGGAGGATCCCGGATCTCCCAGGACGTCCCTCCGTTCTGTCGGGTGGCCGGGAGTCCTCCCAAGCTCTACGGTCTCAATTCGGTTGGGCTGGAACGACGGGGCTTCAACTCGGAGACCCGAGCCCTGCTGAAGCGCGTCTACCGGATCCTCTTCCAGTCGAACCTGAACGTCTCCCAGGGCGTTGCCCGGGCCAGGGAAGAGGTGGAGGCCGTCCCGGAGGTAGCACATTTCCTGGACTTCATCGAAGACTCCGAGCGAGGAATCACCATCGGATGAGCACGGATAGCCGAATGAGCCAGGAGAGCGGAGAGCTGCGCGTGGGTGTAGTGGGTGCCGGCAGTCTCGGGTACCATCACACCCGCATTGCCCGGGACCTCCCGGGCGTCCAGATGCAGGGATTCTTCGAAGTCCGGGACGACCGGGCGCGGCAGGTGGCCGAGGAGCTCGGCGTACGGCCCGCTCCCTCGCTGGACGACCTCCTGGACAGGATAGAGGCCGTGGTCATCGCCACCCCCACCTCCACCCACGAGGAGGTAGCTGTCCAGGCGCTGGAGCGAGGGATCCACGTCTTCATCGAGAAGCCCATCGCACCGGACCTGGGCGCCGCCGACCGGATCCTGGAGGTAGCGGAGATGGGTGGGGCCCTGGTACAGGTGGGCCACGTGGAGCGCTTCAACGATGCAGTGGTGGCCGCCCAACCCTACCTTGACACACCCCTGTTTATCGAATCACACCGCCTGGCGCCGTTCACGGAGCGAGGGACCGACGTGGCCGTGGTCCTGGATCTCATGATCCATGACGTGGACCTGGTGGGGAGTCTGGTGGGAAGCCCGGTGGAGCAGATCGACGCCACCGGTGTCCCCATCCTCACCCCTTCGGTGGACATCGCCAACGCGCGGATCTCCTACGAGGGAGGCGCGGTAGCGAATCTCACGGCCAGTCGCGTGTCACTGGACCGGATGCGCAAGCTCCGGATCTTCCAGCGCTCCGGGTACCTGAGCCTGGACCTGGCCAATGGGACCGGAGAGTTCTTGAAGCTCAAGGAAGAGATCCCGGCCCTTCTTCCTCAGAACGCCGCCCGCACGCAGGAGGACGGCACCACGGACTGGAGCGCTGCCGCCAGGGCGGTAAGCGCCCGTGGTCTCGAGGCCCTGGTTGAGCGCATTCCCCTCAAGGGGGATGGCGAGGAGCCCCTGCGCCGAGAACAGACCAGCTTTGTAGAGGCAATCCAGGGCCGAGGCGACCCAGTCGTTTCGGGGCGGGAAGGCCGAGAAGCCCTGGCTGTCGCCCTGACCATCGAATCCAAGATCATGAGTCATGTCGCTGATTCGCGTCCGACATCGTAGAAAGAAGGAAGGGGCGGACGTTCGGAGGGGAAAGTCCCCTCGGCTCCTCATCTTCCTTTTCTTGCTGGTGCTCCTGGCCATCTGGTACCTGGGCACGCAGTTCTGAGCCGTCCAGCCGTGGCCTTGGACTCCGGCTGCACCCGCACCCGGCACTGGTCCGCCGACCACCCTCGATTCCCTTGAGCGCGCCCACCTTTCTCCTTCTGGCAGGTGAGCCCTCGGGCGACCTCCACGGCGCCCAGGTGGCCCGCGCCCTCCGGGCCCGGTTTCCCCGATGTCAGCTCGTGGGAACAGGAGGCGAGCGGATGGCCGCCGAAGGCGTGGAGCTCCTGGCCGAGCTGGATCAACTGGCCGTAATGGGCTTCGTGGAGGTCCTCTCCCGGCTCCCATTCTTCTGGAAGCTGGAACGAAGGATCCTGGGCATCTTGGATCGAGGGAGCACGGACCTCGTGATTCCCATCGATTATCCCGGCTTCAACCTTCGGATCGCGAAGGCCGCGGCGAAGCGGGGAACTCCAGTCCTCTTCTATATTGCGCCCCAGGTGTGGGCGTGGAAGCCGAAACGGACGGCGCGCCTGGCTGAGGCGGCGGACCGGATCGCGGTGATCCTGCCCTTCGAGGAAGAGATCTTCCGAGCAGAGGGGGGCAACGCCACCTTTGTCGGCCACCCGTTGCTGGATCAGAGCTCCGAGGCTCCTGGTCGGGCGGGCTTCTGCCGACGGGCCGGACTGGATCCGGAGCGACCCATCCTGGCACTCTTTCCGGGCTCCCGAGCTCAGGAGCTGAAGCGACACCTGGCGCCCTTCCTGGATGCGGCTCGTCGTCTCGTGGCCCAGCGCCCGGACCTTCAGGTGGCCGTGGCGCGGGCGCCGGGGATCCGGCTTGCCCTGCCCAGCGGTGGCAGCGAAGGGCCGGACGAAGGACTTTCCCAGGATGATGTCGTCATCACGGATGACGGCACCGGGCTCCTGGAGCACGCCCGGGGTGCTCTGGTGAAGTCGGGCACCACCACGCTGGAAGCGGCCCTGGCCGGCACTCCCTTCGTGGTGGCGTACCGGACGCACCCCCTGACCTTCGCCATCGCGCGGCGCGTGGTACGAGTGGATCACGTGGCCCTGGCCAACCTCGTGGTGGGAGAACGGGTCGTCCCCGAGCTTCTGCAGAACGAGGTGACGGGTGAGAGATTGGCCCGGGCCCTGGGCCCACTTCTGGATGATACGCCCCAGCGGGAGCGGGTGCAGCGCGGCCTCGCCCGGGTCCGAGCGGCGTTGGGTGAACCCGGAGCAGCCGGGCGCGTGGCGGCTCTGGCCGAGGAGATTCTGGTGGAGAAGGGTAGGAACGCGGGAGGAGCGGGCCGATGAGCGGTCACGACGAGGGACGAGGCTCCCCGAACACGCGGGAGACCCTGCAGATCCTGGGAGCGCAGTACGGCGGCACGGCGCTGGTCCGGGCGTTGGGCCTCACCCTCCGGTTTCGGATCGAGAATGCGGAGCACTACCAAACCCTGCGGGAGGCGGGGCGGCCCGTCATCTTCGTCCTCTGGCACGCACAGCTTCTCCCACTGGTCTACCTTCACCGCCGACAGAACGTGGTGGCCCTGGTCAGCGAGCACCGTGACGGCGAGTACATCGCCCGGATCATGCGGCGGCTGGGCTTCGGTACCGCCCGGGGGTCGTCCTCCCGGGGGGGAAGCCGGGGACTCCGGGAGCTGGTCCACGCCGCCCGGTCGGGGCACGATCTGGCCGTCACCCCGGACGGCCCCAGAGGTCCGGCCCACGAACTCAAGATGGGAGCTCTCACCGTCGGACGCCTCACCGGGTGTCCCCTGGTCCCCGTGGCGGCCGGCGCCACTCGAGCCTGGCGGGCTGCGTCGTGGGACCGGTTCCTCATCCCCAAGCCTTTTGCAACCATTCACGTCAAGTACGGCCCGCCGGTCCGGGTGGCCCGGTCGGCCTCACCTGAGGAGCTGGAGGACCAGCGGGTACGCGTCGAGAAGGAGATGAAGCGACTCACTAGCGAGGTGGCCGGCGTGGGGGCGCGGCCGTACGGCGCTTCGGGCCCGTCTGGCCCGACCTCCGGCGGAGGCACCCGTCCGTGAGGAGGGCCCTGGAGAGGCCCGTGCGGGCATGGTGGCATGGAGAGGCCGGGATCGCCGGTCTCCTCCTGGGACCTCTCGCCGCGCCTTTCTCCCTCCTCTTCGGTGCCGGCGTGCGCCTGCGCAACCTGCTCTACGATCAGGGGCTCCTGTCCGCCGGCCGTGGGCCCATACCCGTCGTCAGCGTGGGGAACCTGGTGGTGGGCGGCACTGGGAAGACCCCCGTGGCCCGCTGGTTCGTGGAGCGTCTCCAGGAGCGGGGGTGGACCCCGGCTCTGGTGAGTCGCGGGTACGGCCAGGACGAGTTGCTCCTGCACCGTCGATGGAATCCGGAGGTTCCGGTGCTGGAGGCGCCCCGGCGGCTGGAGGGCGTCCGTAGCGCCGCTCAGGCGGGGGCGAACATCTGTGTAGTGGACGACGGGTTCCAGCACCGACGACTGGCCAGGGACATGGACGTAGTGCTCCTCTCGCCCGATGACCCTTTTCCACCACGTCTCCTTCCACGGGGGCCCTACCGCGAGCCCCTGGGAAGTCTTCGGCGGGCGCACCTGATCGTGGTCACGGCACACGGCGAGGCCAGGGTGGCCGCCGCCATGGAATTGGCCCGAAAGCTGGGACGCCGGGAGGATTTCCCTCCGGCTATCGCCTTTCCCCTGCTCCCGGGCCCGTGGCGCACCCTGGCGGGAGAGTCGCACGAGGAGCCCGGCGGGCCGGCTCTGGTGGTGAGCTCGGTGGCCCGGCCCGAAGGCGTGGTGAGACTGGCCCGGGAGGCGGGCATCGAGGTCGCCCGAGCGCTGAGCTTTCCGGACCATCATCGCTACGACGACAGCGACCTCAAAGAAATTCGAAGGGCTGCCGGTGGCCTTCCGGTGGTCACCACCGAAAAGGACGCGGTGAAGCTGGCAACCTTCGAGGCGAGCCTTCCTTCGACTCATGTCCTGACGCTTCGGCCAAAGCTGGGCCGGGGACTGACGCGCGTGGTGGACCGGCTCCTGGACGAACGACTGGATCCGGCAGCTGCACCGGACGAGGAGAGACGACGCGAGATCGGAGATGCTCCGGATTCGGTGTCACGGGGAAGGGAAGAGGGATGATGAAGATCCATCTGGTGGTGGTGGGTGACGTCCGTGGCCCCCTGGCTTCGGCCGTGGCGGAGTACCAGAGCCGGGCGTCGCGCTACTGGAAGCTGGAGGTGAAGGAAGTCCCGGCGGGGGCCCCTGGCCGGGACCCCGATGGCCACCGGACGATGGCCCGCGAGGCGGAGCGGATCCAGGCCGCCCTCCCAGACCAGGGGGATGTCTGGGTCCTTACACGGACTGGAGAGGGACTGTCGTCAAGGGGATGGGCTCGGGCCCTGGGAGATCGGGCACTCCATGGTGGGCGGGACCTGGCCCTGCTCCTGGGCGGCGCCTTCGGCGTCCAGGACGAACTGACCCGGGACGCAGCCCGGCGCATCTCGCTGGGGCCCGTGACCCTGCCCCACGAGATGGCCCGGCTCGTACTCCTGGAGCAGCTCTACCGGGCCGGTACGATTCTCCGCAATGAACCCTACCACAAGGGGTGAAGCCAGAGCATGGACACCAGCCGACAAGCCGAGGATCCGGGCACGGAGGAAGGGCACGGGGACTCCGAGGGTCCCTGGTACCGGCGGTGGTTCGGGGAGGAATACCTGGAGCTCTACCCCCATCGAGACCGAAGGGAGGCCCGAAGCGCGGTCAACCTTCTCCTGGCGACTCTGGATGGGGAGACGCCGGGTCCCATCCTGGATCTGGGGTGCGGAGCAGGTCGCCACCTCGCCGCGTTCAGGGACCACGGAGTGAGGGTCGTGGGCCTGGACCTCTCTCCGGTGCTCCTGGCCCGGGCCCGGGCCACGGCCTCAGGTGTCGCCCTGGCTCGGGGCGACATGCGAGCTCTCCCGTTCCGAGATGGGAGCTTCGCCGCGGTGGCTTCGTTCTTTACCTCCTTTGGGTACTTTGAGGCCGAGGACCACGACCGACATGTTCTGGCGGAAGGGCGCAGGGTGCTTCGGGATGAGGGACACTTCATGCTGGACTTTCTGAACGCGGAGGCGGTGACTCGCACCCTGGTTCCCCGGGACGAACGCCTGGTGGGCCAGCGGCGGGTCATCCAGGAACGGCAACTCATCCGGGAAGGCCGGTTCGTGGAGAAGCGGATCCGGATCGAACCTCGATCCGGGGGCGGACGACCACGGGAGTTCGTGGAGCGGGTCCGCCTCTACACTCAGACCGAGCTGGAAACCCTCCTGGAAGCCAGTGGGTTCTCGGTGACGAGCCGGATGGGAGACTACGAGGGGAGACCGGCACACTCGGACGCCCCAAGGGTCATCCTCCTGGCCAGGAAAGCCGGTCGGGGGTAGGCCCGCCTCGGGCCGGAACCGCCGCCCCTACCTTTCACAAGACACTCCCGGGCAATCACCCCATGGAGATTCGACAGCGACCCTTCGGAGGATCCCGCCTGGTGCAGGACTGGCTCGACGGCGCCAAGGAAGCGGCGGAGCCGGTCCCGGCACACCCTGGGGATCCGGAAGCATATACCAGGCGACGACGCGCCCTGGACGACGACTTCGACGTCCAGCGGAGGCGGACGGCGGCCTCGCTCCTCTCCGGAGGCGGGTCCGACGCCAGGGCACGCCTTGAACGCTTCGTAGAGGAGGCCGGCTACATGGTGACCACCGGTCAGCAGCCCGTGCTCTTCGGCGGTCCTCTCTACGTGGTCTACAAGGCGTTGACGGCGATCAGCCTGTCGAAGCGGCTCGAGGAGGAGACGGGACGTCCGGTCCTTCCGGTCTTCTGGATCGCTTCGGAGGATCACGACTGGGAGGAGGCGGGAAGCACCTGGGTCCTGGACCAGGAGAATGAGCTTCGGCGCACGACCCTGCCGCTGCCCGACTCGTGGAGGGAGGGTGTGCGCCCCGCGCTGCACCGCACGCCCCTGGACGAAGGCGTCGATGGCCTCCTGGGGGACTTCCTCTCACACCTTCCCGGCTCCGAGTTCGCGCCGCGGTGGCGTTCGCTCCTTCAAGACGCGTGGCAACCGGGACGTAGCCTTCCGGAAGCCTTCGAGGCCACCCTGGACGCGCTCCTGGGTGAGCAGGGGCTCTTCTTCGTCCAGTCCCACACCTCGGGCCTGAAGGAGGCGAGTCTGCCTCTCCTCCTGCGGGAGCTGGAGCAAAGCGAGAGCCATGAAGGGGCACTGCGCCAGGCGGCGGACGAACTCACCCGACGCGGCTATGAGCTGCAGGCCCCCATCCTCGAAGGAGGAACCAACGTCTTCATAGATGCCCCGGAGAGCCGCGAGCGCCTCTTCCGGGGTGACGCCGGCGAGTTCCGACTCCGGCGCTCCGAGCGGAGAATGGAACTTTCGGCCCTGGAGGACGCGGCCCGCCGGGAGACCCTCCTTCTGAGCCCCAACGTTTTCCTTCGACCGGTAGTGGAAGCGCAAGTCCTGCCCACCCTGGCCTATGTGGCGGGGCCCGGCGAGGCGGCGTACCTGGCCCAGGTCGAGCCCCTCTTCCAGGCGCACGGCGTCACCCGTCCGGCCATACACCCCCGAATGGCGGCGGATCTCATTGAGACCAAGGTGGGCAAGGTCCTGGAGAAGTACGACCTGGCGCCCCAGGAGCTGGCCCGTCCGCACCACGAACTGGTGGGCCGCCTCCTCCGGGAGGATCTTCCCGAGGGTATCCGAAAGGAGCTGGGTGGATTTCGCGGCGCCCTGGCCCGACACACGAAGGCGCTGGCCGAGGTAGTGGGGGAGCTGGACCCCACCCTCGAGCCCACGGTGAAGCAAGTCCAAAGCCAGGGTTTTGCCCAGCTCGACGAGGTGGAACGGAAGGTGGTTCAGGCGCTGAAGCGGGAGAACGAGATCGCCCTGGCCCAGTTGTCCAAGGCCCAGGACCACCTCTTCCCCGAAGGCAAACCCCAGGAGCGCGTCATGAGTCCCTGGTACTACCTCTTCCGGTACGGCGGAGAGCTGGTAGATCGGCTGGCCCGGGAGGCGGACAGGTTCGGTATGGGCCACTCGCCACCTTCGCTGGCGCCGGCCGTCGATGAGCCCGGGTGGGGAGAGAGACCGGGCCATGACCTGTGACGACAGGGGCCTCCCCCGGAACCGGACACGGCCCTGTCCAGTTGAATCCCCGGGACTCCCGGGGCGTAGAAGGGAAGAGGAGCGCCTCCGCGCGCCCTGTTGCAGGAAGTTTCCCCTGGCCGGTAGGTTCAGCCCATGACGTGGCTCGTCATCATCGTCCTCGCCCTGCTGATCCCCGAGATCCTCTCCACCGTCCTGGATTCACGCCTGGGGCGAGCCGCCGCTGTTCGCCTGGAATCGGGTGCGGTGGAGCGGGAGGACCAGGTGACGGCAGAACGGCTTCGATACCTGGAGGACGAGGTGGACCGGCTCGCCAGCGAGGTGCATCGACTGAACGAGGAGAGCGAGTTTCTGCACAAGCTCCTGGCCGAGCGGGGTCGGGACGCGTCTCCTCGGATCCGGCCCGGTGACCCGGATTCCTGATCCCCCCACCCCGGGGATGCCGGGGGTTGAGTCTCCGCCACCGGAGTCCGGCGGGGACCGGACCAGCGCCGCCCGCACCCGCGCGTCGGCACTGGTGAGCGCCGGGATTCTCCTGAGCCGGATCAGCGGTCTCGTCCGGGAGCGGGTCTTCGCCCACTTCTTCGGCGCCTCACCGGTGGCCGACGCCTGGAAGGCCGCGCTGAGGCTCCCGAACCTCATCCAGAATCTGCTCGGGGAAGGCACGCTGTCGGCCTCCTTCATCCCCATATACGCCGAGCTCCTGGAAGAGGGACGAGAGCGAGAGGCCGCCCGGTTTGCCGGCGCCGTTCTGGGCCTCCTGACACTCACGGCGGGCTTCATGGCGCTCCTGGGGATCCTCCTGGCCCCATGGCTGGTGGGCTTCTTCTTCTACGGATTCGACCCCGAGCGGCAGGCGCTTACGGTAGAGCTGGTCCGGATCCTCTTCCCCATGACGGCGCTTCTGGTCCTGTCCGCATGGGCCCTGGGGATCCTGAACAGCCACCGCAGATTCTTCCTTCCCTACGTGGCCCCGGTGGCCTGGAATGCCGCCATGATCACGGCCATGGCCGTGGGAGGGCTGGCCTGGGACATGGACACGGTGGAGCTGGTCCGGCTCCTGGCGTGGGGGGCCCTCGTGGGGGGTGGCCTCCAGCTCCTGGTGCAGCTCCCCCTGGTCCTCCGACTCCTGACCGAGTTTCGACCGGTGATCTCCACCCGCGTGGAGGGCGTGCGGGAGGCCATCCAGAACTTCCTGCCGGTGGTGGCGGCCCGGGGAGCGGTGAACCTGGGTGGCTGGCTGGACTACGCGCTGGCGGCCTTTCTCACCGCCGGATCCGTGGCGACCCTGGCCTACGCGCAGATCCTCTTCATGCTCCCCATCTCCCTCTTCGGGATGGCGGTGGCCGCGTCGGAGCTTCCGGAAATCTCCCGTAACCGACGGGCGGCCGGAGAGGTCCTGGCCGGCGAGGTGACCCGGGCAGGGGAGCGCGTGGCGTACTGGCTGGTCCCGTCCACGCTGGGCTACCTCCTCCTGGGGGACGTGGTGGTCTCTGCCGTCTTCGAAACCGGCGCCTTCGGTGCCGACGAGGTCATGGTGACCTGGGTCATCCTGGGCGCCTACGCCCTGGGAATGGGAGCTTCTGCCACCTCACGGCTTCTCTCCTCGGCCTTCTATGCCCTTCGGGACACCCGCACACCCGCCCGGGTGGCGTACCTGAGGGTTTCGCTGGCGCTGGCGGTGGGCGCCGCACTGATGTTCCCCCTGGATCGGTTTCGCATCGGCTTGCTGGGGCTGGGAGCGGCGGGCTTGGCCCTGGGCTCGGCGGTGGCGGCGTGGGTAGAGTTGGCGCTCCTCCGGCGCAGTCTGAGGGAGAAGTTGGGCCGAGAGCTCACCCTGACGGGTCCGGGACTGTTCCGCATGATCGGGGCCGGTCTGGCGGCCGGCGCAGTGGGACTTGGCCTCCACCTGGCCCTTCCACCCATGCACCCATGGTGGGTGGCCCTGGGAACGCTGGTTCCCTTTGCCGGGGTATACTTGATCTTGACCCGGGTCCTCGGAGTCTCAGCTCCGCTGGACCGTCTTCTGCGCCGCTAGCCTCCTGGCCCCCTACCCCGTGGCCCTGCCTGCATGATCGACCGGAACATCCTCGAGCACCTCCCCGCATCGCCTGGCGTGTACATCTTTCGCGACGGGGAAGGGGAGGCGCTTTACATCGGAAAGGCCAAGGCGCTGCGAAGCAGGGTCCGCAGCTACTTCCGCGACGGGGCGGAGCTGGGGCTCCGGACCCGGGAGATGCTGCGGCGGGCCGAGGGAGTGGAGACCATTGTGGTGGGCTCGGAAGCGGAGGCCCTTCTCCTTGAATCCAACCTCATCAAGGAGTATCGCCCCCGCTTCAACATCCGGCTCCGCGACGACAAGCGCTATCCGTACATCAAGGTCACCACCCAGGAGCCCTTCCCCCGGGTTTTCGTGACCCGGCGCCTACGCAACGACGGCGCCCGCTACTTCGGGCCCTTCACCTCGGTGGGCCCCATGCGCCAGGCCCTGGAGGTGGTGAAGCGTCTCTATACTGTCCGCTCCTGCCGCTACGATCTTCCTGACGAGGCCCCTCCCCGGCCGTGCCTGGACTACCACATCAATCGGTGCAAGGCACCCTGCGTGGGACTGCAGACCCAGGAGGAGTACGGTGAGATGATCCAGGAGATCCTCCGGATCCTGGCCGGCGACACCGGAGAGCTCAAAGAAGAGATACGAGCAAAGATGGAGGCGGCCTCCGGGGAGTTGCGCTTCGAGGAAGCGGCCCGCCACCGGGACGTCCTGCAGGGCCTGGAGTCACTGGAGCGGAATCAGCGGGTGGAGAAGGCCGGAGGAGGCAACCAGGACGTGCTGGGCATCGCCCGGGACGGGGATCTCGGCGCCGCGGTCCTCCTGCGGATCAGGCAGGGAACCCTCCTGGGGCGGGAAAGCCGCCGCTTCGACGGCCTGGGAGACGAGTCCGACGACGAGATTCTGGGCACCTTCGCCGCCCAGCTCTACCTGGCCGGCGGGGACGAGGCCATCCGCGAGCTTCCTTCCGAGGTGCTGCTTCCCTCGGAGTTCGGCGACCGAAGGCTCCTGGCCGAGGCACTGAGCGAGCAGGCGGGGAGAAAGGTGCACCTGCAGGTCCCCAGGAGGGGAGAGAAGCGAAGGCTCGCGGAGCTGGCCTCCGCCAACGCCCGGCACCTCCTGGAGGAACGGGTCACCGCCCTGGAAGCCACAGCGGATCGGGCCGACGCCGTGCTCTACGAGCTCCAGGACCGCCTGGAGCTGAAGGTGGTGCCCCGACTCATGGTCTGCTTCGACATCTCCCACACCCAGGGGACCGAAGTGGTGGCCTCGGCGGTGGTCTTCGAGAACGGCGAGAGAAAACGCGGCCTGTACCGACGCATGAAGATCCGTGGCGACTGGGGAAACGACGATTACCGCTCCATGGCCGAAGCGGCGGAACGCTACCTCCGACGCCGCATGGATCAGGACGAACCCCTGCCGGAGCTCGTCTTGGTGGACGGAGGTCGAGGCCAGCTCTCGGCAGTGCTGCCCGTGCTGGAACGCATCGGCGCCTCGGAAGTGGCCGTGGCGGCCCTGGCGAAGCGGGAGGAAGAGGTATTTGTGGCGGGACGCGACGAACCCGTGCGTCTGCCTCGCCGGGACCCAGCCCTCCGGCTTCTGCAACGGATTCGCAACGAGGCGCATCGTTTCGCGGTGGAATACAACCGCAAGCTGCGGGGGCGTCGCACCATCCGGAGTGCACTCGGCGACATTCCCGGGATCGGGCCGGCCAGGCAACGGGCGCTGCTCACCCGATTCGGCTCCGTGCGGGGAGTCCTGGAGGCCGGGGCCGATGAGATCACACGGGTTCCGGGGTTTTCGAGGGTTCTGGCTGACCGGGTTCTGTCGTACCTTGAGGGGGATAGGGAGGGGAAACGTCCGGCCCGCAAGGCCCTGGACACCTCTCCCGACGCCTGAGGCCTCCCAGGGCCGTACCTTTCATCTACGCCACCGCGAATTGTCCGGCATGCCCACCGTCCGCACCCGCTTCGCCCCCAGCCCCACCGGATCCCTCCATCTGGGGAATCTCCGGATCGCCATCTTCAACCATCTGTTGGCCCGCCATCACGAGGGCCAGTTCGTTCTTCGCATCGAGGATACGGACCTGGAACGGAATGTGGAGGGGGCCCTGGAAGGAATCCTCGCAGACCTCCGCTGGGCAGGACTGGAGTGGGACGAGGGCCCTGACGTAGGGGGAAGCCACGGTCCCTACCGTCAATCCGCCCGGGGAAACTCCCACCGCCTGGCCGCGCTCCGACTCGAGGCCGCCGGAAGGGCGTACCGGTGCTTCTGCACCGACGAGGAGGTGGCGGCAGCCCGCACCGGGGACACCCCGGGACCGGAATGCCCAGGCCGGTGTCGCAGCCTGGGGTCCGGGGAGATCCGGGCCCGAACCGAGGCCGGCCCCCCACCGGTTCTCCGGTTCGCCGTGCCCGACGACACCGTCTCGTTTCGGGATGAGGTGAGGGGTGATATCCACTGGGAGGGCAGAGACATAGGAGACTTTGTGATTCTTCGTAGTGACGAGCGGGCCACATACAACTTCGCGGTGGTGGTCGACGACATCGCCATGGAGATCAGCCACGTGATCCGAGGAGCGGGGCACCTCTCCAACACGCCGAAGCAGGCGCTCCTCTTCGACGCGCTCGAGGCCCCTCGACCCGTCTTCGCACACCTGCCCACCGTCCTGGGGCCCGACGGACGAAAGCTCTCAAAGCGGGAGGGGGCACCGGGGGTCCGGGAGCTGGCCGGGGAGGGATATCACCCGGACGGGGTGGTGAACTACCTGTCGCTGCTGGGGTGGTCCCCTGGCGACGACCGGGAAATCCTGAGTCGCCGGGAACTCGTGGCGCTGATGGACCTGGATCGTGTGGGTGCGTCGGACACCATCTTCGACCCGGAGAAGCTTCGGTGGGCGTCTGCTCAGCACATCGCAGCCATGCCACTGGAGGCGCTGGTGGACGCCGTGGCTTCCCGCGTGGACCGGAGCCGCTACCCTCTCTCGGACGAGGAGCTCCCGAAGGCCGTGGACGCCATTCGCACCCGTCTGACCACCTTCGGCGAGGTAAACCAGCACCTGGCCCTCCTTTTTCCCGAGCCCGAGACGTTGGCCACCGGCCACGCCGAGCTGGCTGAGGAGGAGGCGGCTGAGGTGACCCTTCGAGCGGTCCGCCAACACCTGGAGGAGGTGGAGGACTGGGACCCGGAGACGCTCTCAGGCGTCGTGCGGGAAGCTGGCAAGTCCGCCGGAGCACGGGGCCGGGCGCTCTTCCACCCGGTTCGGCTGGCGCTCACCGGCGCCAGGCAAGGGCCGGATCTGGGTCAGGTCCTGGCGGGGATCGGACCGAGACGAGCCGCGCAGAGGCTGACGAGAGCATTGAACAGGATCACGGGTTGAGAAGTCTGACCGGACAGTGGGGTGGGCGAGCCCCGCGCGCGGCCGCACCTCACGGGTCCAAGGAGACTTCGAGAGTAGCGCCTCCGGGCCGCTATTTGACCCTGGACGCGGATCTTCCTTAGGTTTATGGGTTATTTGCAACGAGCCCGCCAGTTGCCCGCCCATCGGACCTTCATGTGAGGATAGAGGAGCAGGGGCCCGTGCGGATCTTAGATTTCACCATTTTTGTGATGACCACCACCAGGAGGAGCTGGATGAGCTTCCGATACGGAGCTGTCGGGGCCCTGTTGATCATGGCGCTTGCCTTCGCAGGATGCGCATCGCCCGGAAACGGACCTTCCCCCGAAGGCGCACTGGCCCAGGATTACGACGAGGACGATCTCCCTCAGTGGATGCAGGAGCTACCCGAGGGCACCGAACCCCGCGACAACGAGCACACTGACGAGGCCGTTCTCTACCTCGTGCAGGCCATGTCTGCCGAGGAGGGTGAACGAGCGCGCTTCTACCAGCAGGCTCTGGAGGCGGCCGAGGCCGGGATCGAGGCCGATCCGGAAAACCCGCAGTCCTACTACCAGGCCGGTGAGGCACTCCTGGGCCTGGGGGAGCTCGAGCGAGCCGGTGAGATGTTCGACCGGGCCGAGGAACTGCACCCGCGCTACAAGATCGACGCCGAGTTCCTGCGGGAGGAAGCGTGGCTCGAGGCCTTCAATTCTGCGGCCGAGCTGGCTCAGGAGGGGGACCGTGAGGCAGCCAAACCCTACTTCGAGCAGGCCCACGCCATCTACCAGGGCCGGCCCGAGGCCATGCTCAACCTGGCCGAGTACTACCAGGAAGAGGGTCGCCTCGAAGAGGCCTCCGAGCTGTACCAGAAGTCCCTTGACGTCATTGATGGTCCCCGCACCGAGGGAATGGACGAGGAGGTCCTCGCACAGTGGGCCGAGTACCGGGAGATCGCGCTCTTCAATCGCGCCCAGCTCCTGTTCCAGGCCGAGAGGTACGCCGAAGCCGCCGAGATCTACGAAGAGATCCTGGAGGAGGACCCTGAGAGCCTGATGGCGATCTCGAATCTGGCCGTGAGCCTCGTGGCTGCCGGTGAGGAGGAGCGGGCCCGGGCCATCTACGACGACCTCATGAACCGACCGGGCCTCGATGCCCGGGACATGTTCTCCATCGGCGTCGGACTCTACCAGGCCGAGGACTTCGAGCAGTCGGCCCGAGCCTTCGGTGAGGCCTGGAGTGCGGTCCCGAATCATCGGGACGCCGCCTTCAACCACCTTCAGGCGCTCTTCATCGCCGACCAGGTGGACGAGTTCCTCGACGTAGCCGAGCAGGTCATCGAGGTGGATCCGAACAACCTTCAGGCCTACCAGATGCTGGCCCAGACGCTGGTCCAGCAGGACCGGGAGCCCGAGGCGGTGGAGGTCATCGATCGGATGGAAGCCCTGCCCTTCTTCGTGCGGGGCCTCGAGTTGCATCCGGTAGACGGCGGGGTCGCCCTCGTCGGGCAGGTGGTGAACAACCAGGTTGATGCCGAAGGCTCGACGGCTCGCCTCCGCATTCGCTTCTACAACACCGAAGGCGAAGAAGTGGGCACGGCGGAAACCGAGGTCGAGCTTGCGGGCTACGAGGAGCCGGTGCAGTTCCAGGCCGACCTGGCCACCGACAGGGACGTCTTCGGATTCCGCTACGAGGTTCTCTGATCTGACCGGATGACATTCCGGGTTCCGGACGGCGGTACGGATCCGGACGACCAGGTGGGGCGGGAGTAGCCGGAGCTTGATCTTTCTCCCGCCCCACCTACATTTGGAGCCCTGATGCGGGCGTAGCTCAGTTGGTAGAGCATCAGCTTCCCAAGCTGAGGGTCGCCGGTTCGAGTCCGGTCGCCCGCTCTGGCTTCAAGACGGAAGGACCGGACCCCGTCGCCGACCTCGGTGGCGGGGTCTTTTTCGTCGACGCACTCCCGTGTGGCGGATCGCCCGTTGGGCTTTGCCTTCGATCCGTTGAGGTTCGCCCGGCGGAGTGCTATTTTTCAAGGCTATTTCATTGTTCGATCCGCCCTGTCAGGGCGGAGGGAGCACCCAGTGGTTCGGATCGCCGAAGTAGAGCAGGGCACCATTGCCGAGGAGCTTGAGCTCCAGATCGGTACACGCATCGTCAGGGTCAACGGCGAGCGCGTCCGTGACGGAATCGACCTCACCTTCCTCCTGGCAGACCAGGATATTTCCCTGGAGACGGTGGGGCCCGACGGGGTTGCCACGGTTTTCGAGATCGAACGCGTTCCTGGCGAGCCGCTGGGAATCGTTCCCGCTCCGGACACGGTGCGGGAGTGCGCCAACGAATGCGTCTTCTGCTTCATCGACGGAAACCCCGAAGGGGTCCGGGACACCCTCTGGATCCGTGATGACGATTTCCGGCTGTCGTTCACCTACGGAAGCTACGTGACCCTGACCAACCTGGGGCCGCGGGGAATCCAACGACTGGTGGACCAGCGACTGTCTCCCCTCTACGTCAGCGTGCACACCACCGATCCGGATCTCCGGGTACGCCTGCTCAAGAATGAGCGTGCGGGTCTGATCATGGAGCAACTCGAGTACCTGGTGGACAACGGCCTCGAGGTCCACACCCAGATCGTACTCTGCCCCGAATGGAACGACGGCGAGCACCTGGATCGGACCATGGCCGACCTCTTCGCCCTGGGCCCTGGAATCCGAACGCTCTCGGTGGTACCCGTGGGACTCACCCGCTACAACGTGAACCGCCCAGTGCGCCCGCTCACCCAGGCGGAGTCCCGGCAGGCGGTGGAACAGGTGGAGGCCTTCCGCCAGCGTGGGCTGCAGGAAAAGGGCTACGGCTGGTCATATGTGGCCGATGAGCTCTTCCTCATGGCGGGCTATGAGATCCCGTCCCCTTCGTACTACGACGACGCTTCGCTCCTGGAGAACGGCGTCGGGGCCGTCCGCCACTTTCTGGACGACCTGGACGCAGGGATCCAGGAGGGACTGCCCCGACTGGAGGGCCGGCGAATCCGGATTCTGACGGGGACCTCCATGGCTCCCATGTTCCGGGAACGCGTGTCCGCCCTGCAGGAAGCCACCGGGGCTCGGGTGGAGGTAACGGCCGTGGAGAACGGGTTCTACGGGCCCACCGTCACGGTGGCCGGTCTCCTCTCGGGCGCAGACCTTCTGGAGGCGGTTGGCCCCACGAGCGAGAACGATCTGATCCTCATGCCCGCCGAGACCCTGAATCAGGATGATCTCTTCATCGATTCCATGTCGCTGGAGAGCTTTTCCAGGGAATTGAGCCCGGCCCGGATCGTACCGGCCTACGAGATCCCCGAAGCCCTCCGCTCGCTGTGAGCAGAAAGCTACCCGTCGTCGCCGTGGTGGGGCGCCCCAACGTGGGGAAGTCCACCCTCTTCAACCGCTTCCTGGGCCACCGGGCCGCTATCGTGGATGATCGTCCAGGCGTGACCCGGGATCGGAACTTCGCCCGGACCGACTGGGCCGGCAGGTCCTTCTTCGTCGTAGACACCGGGGGGATCATCGAGGGAAGCGACGAACCCCTGGATCGCCAGGTCAAGCGACAAGCCATGGCGGCGGTGGACGAGGCCGACCTGATCCTCTTCGTGGTGGACGGGAAGGCGGGCGTACACCCGCTGGACCAGCGACTCACCGACATTCTGAGGCGCTCGGGCCCACCGGTCCTGGTGGTGGCCAACAAGGTGGACAATCTTCCCAGAGATCCCGGCTACCACGATCTCTGGCGGCTGGGACTGGGTGAGCCCGTTCCTGTGAGCGCCATCTCGGGGAAGGGGTCGGGCGACCTCCTGGACCGGGTGGTGGAGATGCTCCCCCAGCAGGACGAGTCGGAGCCCGAACCGGAAGATCTCCGGATTGCCGTCATCGGCAAGCCGAACGTGGGAAAATCCTCCTTCGTGAATCGACTCTTCGGAGAGGAGCGGGCCGTGGTGAGTGAGGTGCCCGGCACCACCCGTGACCCCGTGGACGCCACGCTCCGCTACCATGGTCGAAACCTGGTATTCGTGGACACGGCGGGCCTCAGAAGGCAGTCCCGGGTGTCGGAGTCGGTGGAATATTACTCGAGCCTCCGCACGGAGCGGGTCATCCGCGACGCCGACGTGTGCCTCGTCCTGGTGGACGCCGACGACGGGATCCACCAGCAGGATCTGAAGATCCTGGAAAATGCCTGGGAGGCCGGATGCGGCGTGGTTCTGGCGCTGAACAAGTGGGACATGGTGGACAAGGAGTCCTTTCCGACAGCTACGGTGGAGCGGGACCTCCGAAACCTGTCGCCGCTCGTGAAGTGGGTTCCCATCACCTTCATCTCTGCGCTCACGGGCCAACGGGTCCGGCGGACCCTGGACCTGCTCCTGAAGGTGGCGGCCGAGCGGGAGCGCCGAATCCCCACCCACGAGGTGAACGAGGTCCTGGAGGAGCTGTTCCGGCGTCAACCACCGCCCCATTCCCGTGGCCGTGCCGTGAAGCTGCGCTACGGTACGCAGGCCGACACGTCGCCTCCCACGTTTGTGCTCTTCTCGAACCTGCCGTCGGAGATCCCACAGCACTACATCCGGTACCTCCACAACGGCTTTCGGCGGGCCTGGACCTTCATGGGTGTGCCCCTTCGCATCCGGGTGCGCTCGTCCTCGTCCCGGGACCGCACGCCGGCATGACCGCCGCCGCCCTTCTCATCCTCGCCTACGCGCTGGGGGCCATCCCTTCCAGCCTCTGGGTGGGGAGAATGGTGTACGGCGTGGATCTCCGCCAGAAGGGAAGTGGGAACCTGGGTGCCACCAACACGTTCCGCGTGCTGGGCTGGAAGGCGGCGCTCCCGGTGGTGTTGGTGGACGCCTTGAAGGGCTACGTACCGGTGGCCTTCTTTCCCATGTTGAGTGGGACCGAGGGCTCGCTCTGGTTGCTGGCCTTCGGAGCGGCGGCCATTCTGGGCCACATCTTCTCTTTCTGGGTGGGGTTCCGGGGCGGAAAGGGAGTGGCCACCAGCGCAGGGGTCATTCTGGCCCTTGCGCCGTGGGCGCTCCTGATTTCCTTCGGAGTGTGGCTCGTGGCGACCCTCGTGAGCCGTTACGTTTCCCTGGGATCGATCCTGGCCGCGTTGAGCCTTCCGGTGGCGGTGGCACTCACGCCCCACCGGGCCGAAGGGGGTCTGCTGATCTTTTCGGTGATTCTGGCGGCCCTGGTTGTGTGGGCCCACCGGGGCAACCTGGTGCGGCTGATCCAAGGCAGGGAGAACCGCTTTGGTGCAGGTCCGAGCCCAGACGACAAGCCAATGGAACGCGAAGCCAGGTGACCACGATGGAAGGGGGACGATGACCGACGAAGCACCTGTTGATACGCAGGGGAAGGAGGCGATCCGGGCCGCTGTGGTGGGTGCCGGAAGCTGGGGGACTGCCCTGGCCCTCCTCCTGCACGAGAACGGCCACCGAGTTCGTCTCTGGACGCACGACGAGACCGTTGTGGACGAGGTGGCCCGTCTGGGGGAGAACCGGACGTATCTTCCCGGAGTCTCCGTCCCGGACGAGATTCAGGTATTCTCCCGAATCGACCAGGTGGTGAGCCAGGCTGACCTCGTGGTGTCAGTGAGTCCCTCGCAGTTCGTCGGCCCGGTGATGGAGACCGTGGTGCCGCACATTCGCTCCGACGCCCTGGTGGTGAGTGCCTCAAAGGGCATCGAGACCGAGAACCTGCAAACGATGCACCGGGTTCTTTCGCTCCTGCTCCCTGAGGGGATGGCCAAGAGGATCTGTGTCCTCTCGGGCCCCTCCTTCGCCGCCGAGGTCGCCAGGAAGGAGCCCACGGCTGTGGTGGTGGCCAGCGCGTCCCGTGACGCCCGTCGGCAGGCCCAGCAGCTGTTCACATCCGACACCTTTCGTGTGTACACGAATCCGGATGTGCTGGGGGTGGAGCTCGGCGGGGCGGTGAAGAACGTCATCGCCCTTGCGGCAGGCGTCGCCGCCGGGCTGGAATTCGGACATAATACCCGTGCCGCACTCATGACGCGCGGACTGGCGGAGATGACACGACTGGGGGTCGCCATGGGTGCCTCCCAGGCCACCTTCTCGGGTCTCGCCGGGATGGGGGACCTGGTTCTCACGTGTACCGGTGAGCTCTCCCGGAACCGCACGGTGGGCACCCGACTGGCGCGGGGCGAATCCCTCGAAGAGATCCTCTCGGCCACGAAATCGGTGGCCGAGGGTGTCCGCACCGCCACCGCCGTCCGACGGCTGGCCAGAGAGCACAACGTAGAGATGCCCATCACGCAGCAGGTCTGTCGGATGCTGCAAGGTGAAGTCCGACCCCGGGATGCGGTGCATGAGCTCATGACCCGGGATCCCAAGCCCGAGAGGTGGAGTTGATGACCGACGAACACGGTGTCGCTGATCAGAGCCGCCAGCCGATAGCCCGCAAAGCGTACTACTCCATCGGTGAGGTGTGTGAGCTCACCGGGCTCAAGCCCCACGTCCTGCGCTACTGGGAGAGTCAATTCCGGATCCTGCAGCCGGGAAAGAACCAGGCCGGCAACCGGGTGTACCGTCCGCGGGAGATCAAGGTGGTGGTCCTCCTCAAGCACCTCCTCTACACCCGGAAGTTCACCATCGAGGGAGCCAAGCAGCGGCTCGAGGAGCTGCGCAACGAGGGAGCCATCGAGGAGCGACTGGACGGGGTGCTCCCGGCGGAGTTCCTCACAGAGCTCAAGACCGAACTCTCCCAGCTCCTGGATACCCTCACGCCACCGAAGCCGGCGGCGGCGCCTTCTGACGAAGGGGCTTCCTCGGCCTCCTGACGCTTCGGCTCAACCGCGCCAAGCCCCTCCAACGGACCCCACGCCGGCACCCTGACAGGCATGAACATTCTCTGCACCAACGACGACGGCTTCCTTGCCACGGGGCTGCAGGTATTGGCCTCGGCCGCCCGATCCCTCGGGACGGTGACCGTGGTCGCACCAGACCGGGAACAGAGTGCCACGAGCAACTCCCTGACCCTCCACCATCCCCTGCGGAGCCGCCGCGCCTCGGACGGCACGCTGGTGATCGACGGTACACCCACCGACTGCGTGATCCTGGCCGTAAACGCCCTCGTTTCGGGTCGGCCGGATATCTGTCTGTCCGGTGTGAACCATGGGGCCAACATGGGAGAAGACGTCCTCTATTCCGGCACAGTGGCCGCCGCCATGGAGGCCACTGTCCTGGGGATCCCGGCGGTAGCCGTCTCCTATGCGGGCCCGGAATTCGAATCCATCGAAGCATGGGAAGAGCCCTTGGCAGAACTGCTTTCCGGGATCATCGAGCAGAAGGACTTTCCGGAATCGACTCTCCTGAACGTGAACCTTCCGCCCATCGACCCGGAATCGGTGAGGGGACTTCGGGTGACCACATTGGGGGAGCGACGGTACGCCGACTCCCTGACCCGCGCCCTGGACCCCAGTGGACGGGAGTATTTCTGGATCGGAGGTGGGGCCCGGGAATGGAGGGGTGATGGCGATTCGGACTTCCAGGCCATCGAAGACGGATATATTTCGGTGACGCCGCTGCACCTCGACCTGACCAACTACGCCCTCCTCGAGGAGATTCGCGGGTGGAACCTGAAGCTGTAGAGGAC
>SLNQ01000085.1 GCA_007132965.1 Gemmatimonadota bacterium
GGCCGCAGTGGTGCCGGCCGCTGTGGCCAGCGAGGCGAGGAAGGAACGACGGCTGGACACGAGGACACCCCCAGGATCACGGAAAAGACCGGGCCAACCTGATCATCATGAGACTGCGAGGTCCCGAGGGCAAGTCAGTCTGCAGCGACGGCATCGGACGAGATCATCAGACTCCCACCCACAGAAGAATGGCCAAACACAGATGGATCCGGTTGGATCCGGTGTCAGGAGGGACAGCTCGACCCCGAGAGGAGCGACGGAGGGTCGTTGGGCGCCCGGGCGGCGCTCCCGGGGGCCCCGGCGCCGGCGGCCAGGGGAAGGCCGGTGCCGAGGTAGGCCCGGTCCCCCCAGCAGTAGAGCTCGCCGTGGTCCGTGATGCCGCAGGCACTCCGGAACCCTGTGGTCAGAACGTCGAAGCGTAGCTCACCGGAAACTCTCACCGGATCCGCGGACCGGTGCTCGGGATCGGAGGCCGCGCCGAGCTGGCCCCGTTCGTTTCGCCCCCAACACCACGTCTGCCCATCATCGGTCAGGCCGCATGTGAACCCGTACCCCATGGCGATCTGGGTCAGAGGCGGCCAGCCCTCGAGCAGCCGGGGGACCGGGTTTGCCGAAGGCCCGGGACTTCCGAGTTGTCCGTCGCAGTTCCACCCCCAGCACCACAGCTCCCCGCCGTCGTCAAGGGCGCAACTGGCGCTGGCGCCCGTCGCTAGCTCCCGGACCCCGTCCACCCCCTGGATAAGAACCGGCTCGTCGGCCCGTTCCCGCTCCGGAAATCCCAGCTCCCCCCAGACGTTCTCCCCCCAGCACCAGATCTGGCCGGAGCCCACCTCGATCCCGCACATGTGGGCCCAGGCGGCGCTCAGCTGCTCAAAGCGGAGGTCGCCGCCGAAGAGCGAAGGGGTCTCGGCCCCGTACATCCCCCAGCAGTAGAGTCTGCCCTCGCCGTCTCGACCGCAGGTGGCCTCGGAGTTCGCCGCTAGCTCGACGAACCGTAGGTCGGTCTCCACCGAGACCGGGTCGCTGGACTCCTGGATTTCCCGCACGCCGAGCACGCCGTTATGGTTGGATCCCCAGCACCAGGCAGCCCCGTCGCCGTCCAGGGCGCAGTGGTGGGAGTGGCCTGCCTCCACCGCCTGGAAGCTCTCGCTGCCGGAGACGGGAACCGGAGCGGCGGCGTCCATACCCGACACACCCCAGCAGTACGTCCCCTGGGCGGTCACGGCGCAGGTGTTCAGGAACCCCGACACTGCTGACGCCTGGAGTCCCCCGGCCACGGGAACGGGAGTCCGGAAGGCCCTCCGGTAGAGGTTGTAGTCCAGTGTCTGGGGTTCCGGGTCGCAGACGACCGGCCTCGCTTCGCCCAGGTCCTCGTCCACCGGTCGGTGGTCCCGAGCCGTGATCCAGGCGGCACCCTCCAGGCTCTGGCCGGGCTCGCAGCCGTCCCGGAGCTCGATGCTCATGGCCCAGCGTCCGGCCTCGTTCGATTCGGTCTCGTTCCATCCGCCCCGTCCGTCAGAACGGAACACCCGGAGATGCACCGGGACCTGGAGGGGCTCGTCCCAGGCGTCCGAGAGGATCTGCCCCTGGAACTCCAGGACGACGGGCTCCGGGGTTCCGGTGACGCCGTCGGAGTCGGAGTCGCACCCGGAGAGCACGGTGAGGGTGAGCAGACAGACTGAAAGCGCACGGGCTATATCCATCAGGATCCACCATGGGCCGTGGCCCAGGAGGGCACGATCCCGGCCACCCCCCGGAACGAGCGTCCATCGATGGCGGTGAAGTCTCCCCCTGCCAGGAGCGCGCTCCCGAAGGAGCCGAGCCCGTACACCGGGCCGTCTATTCCGCCGGGCACCGGGGTCCATTCCGACCCGTCCCACCAGAGCACGCGGTGCCCGGAAACGCCTCCATCGACCCCGACCACCAGGCGCCCCGCGTGGATCGTCCAGGACCGCCGGCTGGGGAGCGAGGGAAGATCCTCCCATCCCGAGCCCGTCCACCGGAGAAAGCGGGAGACCCCGCTGGCCTGGGCATAGAGTTCGCCGTTGCCGGCGACGAGGTCCAGGAGCCCCTGGGGGCGCTCGATCCACTCCCACGCTTGGCCGTCCCACCGGGCCAATTGCTCCGAGCCCACGGCTACGATCAGATGATTCTCGTGCACAGCCATGGGCGGTTCGGCCTCGTGGAACTCGCCGTCTACCTGTACGTGGGCCGCCTCCCATCCGGAGCCCGTCCAGCGGGACACATCGACCCCCTGGGCGTAGAGCATACCGTCATGGACCGCCAGGCTCATGATGCCCGCGGCCTGGAGGAGGCCCACGGGCTCCCATTGCTCCCCGGTCCAGCGAAGGACTCGGCCGGTCTCCAGGCTGCCGCCGAAAAGGCCCGCCGCCACGAGGTCCCCCTGGTGGACGGCAAGGTCCTGCACCGTGCCGTCCAGGCCTTTCCCCAGGGGGTGCCAGAGATCCCCGTCCCAGCGGGCCACGTTCCGGGCCGGCTGGTCCCCCGCCGTCCGGAACCGGCCTCCCACGATGAGCTCCCCTTCCCACTCCACGAAGGCGGCGGCCGATCCGGTCAGGCCCTCACCCAGGGCCTGCCACGTGCTCTCCTCTGCAGGCCACGGATCCGGGCCGACCGGGTCGCTGTCGCTGCAGGCGGCCAGGAGAGCGAGGAGGAGGACGAAGCCAGCCACTCGGGTCGCTCCTCCCAGCCGGCTTTCGTCGAATCGGGTCATGCGGCGGTTGCTCCGGCGCGGTCGGATCGAACGGCTCTTGCGGGTTCGGGCGCCTTCGTGGGCCGTCCGTTTGCCCTGGCTTCCCCTGCGGCGTCCACCCACGGGTCGCGGGGGAGGGGCTCCTGATCGCATGCACTTGCCAAATTATTCGGCGGAGACTGCAGTTGTGTCAAGAGTGTTCTGTAGAAGTGGGTGAGTGTGGAAGCGGAGCTCTACCCGGCGTACAACCGGATGTATTCGAACGTCACCGAATCGTACCATCCCGGCTGGGAACTCTGGGCCGAAGCCAAGGTGGGCTACACCGTGGACTTCGCCGACGACCGTCTCTTCCTCCATCCGGCCCCCGGAATCGGCTTCGGGATCTTCCAGACGAACCCGCCGCCCGACTTCTTCGACGAGATCGAGTCGCCCATCTTCGTCCCCCAGCTCCTGCTGGGGGTCCGGTTCTGAGGTGGTCGCGGCGCTGGGGAGCTCAGCGGCCCAGCGTGTCCTGTGCGGCCCGGAGCACCCGCGGCACGAACCGGAACGGCAACGGCGCGGCGGTGATCTGGTTCACGGCTCCCACGAGGTAGAGGTCGAGTTCGGGAGCGTAGAAGAGCCAGGTCCCGGTGGAGCCGCTGTGTCCCAGGACCGATGGGGGCGGTCGGAAGGGGGCGAGAAGTCGCGGGAGCTGGTAGCGCATGACCCCGAGGCCATACTCGATGGGCCAGCTGGGCTGCCGGAGGGCCGCCCGGTCCAGGGGCAGGGAGAAACGGTTCCAGCGGGCCTGCATCCGCGGCCAGGTGTCCGGGCTCCGAAAAAGAGCCCCCTGGACCATGCCTCGAAGGAAGCGAAGGAGGTCCTCGGCCGTGCCGTCCAGGTCCCTGATCGACGAGAAGAAACGGGGGAAGCTCACCACGTCCTCGCCGGCGCGTACCGTCGCCACCGGATCGACCTCCATCCCCTCCCGCGGATGGCCGGAAACCCAGGTCCGGCGAAGCCCGAGGGGTTCCAGCACCAACTCCTCGAGGATCTCGGGGAAGGAGGAATCGCGCCGGTGCTCCACGATCCCCATGAGCAGCTGATAGTTCGTGTCCGAATACC
>SLNQ01000140.1 GCA_007132965.1 Gemmatimonadota bacterium
GATGATCGACACCCTGCACGCCATGGAGAGGGGTCAAACGGTCTGACCTCCGGGGTCTTCCCCGATCGTCACAGGGACTGCGGGGGGTCGCTCCAGCGTGGGGCGGCCCCCCGTTTGTCGTGTATAGGCAGTCCGGCACATCACTTCCTCCCCACCCGAAGCCCCCAGCCCTCCATGGTCGAGATCCCCCCCAAGACCGCACCACGCTTGTTTCTGATCGACGGGTACGCCCTCATCTATCGGGCCTTCTTCGCCTTCATCAACCGACCCCTCACCAACTCCCGGGGTGAGAACACCTCGGCGGCATGGGGTTTCGTGAATTTTCTGCTCCGGGTGCGGGAGGAGTACGAGCCCGATTATCTGGCTGTGGTCTTCGATGCGGGGACCAGCCATCGGGAGGAGGAGTTCCCCGAGTACAAGGCCACCCGGGAGAAGATGCCCGATGAGCTCCGGGACTCCCTTCCCCGGATCCGCGAGCTGGTGGAGGCCTTTCACGATCCGGTGGTGGAGCTGGACGGATACGAGGCCGACGACGTCATCGGCACCCTGGCCCGCAAGGCCCGCGAGGAGGGTGTTGAGGCCGTGGTGGTGTCGGGTGACAAGGACTTCTATCAGCTCGTGGATGACGGGATCAATCTCCTGAACCCCGGCCGGGGAGGTCCCACCGGAGTCGAGGCCGAGTGGGTGGACGAGTCCAGCGCCGACGAGCGTATGGGCGTGCCTCCCGGGCAGGTGGTGGACTACCTGGCCCTCATCGGCGACTCCTCGGACAACGTGCCGGGGGCCCCGGGAATCGGCCCCAAGACGGCGGTCAAGCTCCTCGATGAGTATGGCTCCCTCGACGCCATGCTCGAGCACCGGGACGAGATCTCGGGCAAGCGGGCCCGGACGGCGCTGCAGGAGCACGCCGACCAGATCCTGCTCTCACGCCGGTTGGTCACCATCATGGACGACCTCCCGGTGGAGCTGGACCTGGAGGCCTGGAAGGTGCAGGAACCGGACGTGGAGCGACTGCGGGAGCTCTTCGTGGAGCTGGAGTTCCGCTCCCTCATCGAGCGCTTCTCCGACGGAGACGAGGGCCCCGGAGCTCCGGGGGGCGGAGAGGCCCGGTATCGGGCCCTCACCGATCCCGGGGAGCTGGGCGCTGTGGTGGAGGAGATTCGGGGGGCAGGGTTGGTAGCCGTGGACACCGAAACCACCTCCCTGAGGCCCATGGAGGCCGAGCTGGTGGGCATCTCGCTGGCGTGGCAACCCGGAGAGGGGGTGTACCTCCCCCTGGCCCACGAGGCTCCCGAGGCAAGCCTCCTGGACACCGAGCCCGCCGGCCCGCCGCCGAACCTTCCCGGGCTGGACGACCCGGCCATGGCTTCCCTGGTGGAGCTGCTCGGCGACCCCGATCTGCCCAAGGTGGGGCAGAACCTCAAGTACGACCTCCTGGTGCTTCGGCGGGCCGGCGTGGAGCTGAAGGGAATCGCCTTCGACACCATGGTGGCCTCCTACGTCCTGGATCCGGGCCGGCGTCAGCACTCGCTGGATGCCCTCTCCACCGACCTGCTGGGGTACGCTCCCACCTCCTACCAGGACGTGGCGGGCAAGGGAAAGAAGCAGGTCTCGTTTTCCCGTGTGCCCCTGGAGGCGGCGGTGGACTACGCTTGCGAGGACGCGGACCTCACCCTGCGGCTCCGGGAGCGCTTCCGGCCTCAGCTGGAGGAGCAGAAGCTGGAGCGTCTCTTTCGCGAGCTGGAGATGCCCCTGGTGCCGGTTCTGGCCGAGATGGAGTGGAACGGGATCCGCATCGACGCCACCTTCTTCCGGGAGATGAGCGCCCGTCTGGGCCACGAGCTGGAGCTGTTGCAGCAGGAGATCTGGAAGGAGGCGGGGCGGGAGTTCAACATCAACTCCAACCCCCAGCTTCGGGAGGTCCTCTTTGAGGAGCTGGAGCTCCCGGTCATCAAGCGAACCAAGACCGGTCCCTCTACCGACGCCTCGGTTCTGGAGGAGCTTGCCGCCCAGGGGTTCGCAATTCCCCGCCACCTGCTCGAATACCGACAGCTGGAGAAGCTGAGGTCCACCTATATCGACGCCTTTCCGCAGCTGGTGAACGCCCGGACCGGCCGCATCCACGCCTCGTTCAACCAGACCGTGGCGGCCACGGGTCGCCTATCCTCCTCCGACCCCAACCTGCAGAACATCCCCATTCGGACCGAGCTGGGACGAGAGGTCAGGAAGGGGTTCGTGGCGGAGGAGGGCTGGCGCTTCCTGGCCGCCGACTACTCGCAGATCGAACTCCGGATTCTGGCCCACTTCTCCGGGGACGAGGCCTTCGTCGGCGCGTTTCGTCAGGGAATCGACGTGCACCGGCAGACGGCGTCGGTGATCTTTGACGTTCCCATCGACGAGGTGAGCGATGACCAGCGTGCCCGGGCCAAGACCATCAACTTCGCCACCCTCTACGGGCAGGGCTCCTTCTCTCTGGGGCGCCAGCTGGGGATCTCCCGGGATGAGGCCGAGGAGTTCATCGAGGAGTACTTTCACCGCTTCGAGGGGGTGAGACGGTTTCTGGACGAGCAGGTGGAGTCGGCCCGGGAGAAGGGGTACGTGGAGACGCTGGTGGGTCGCCGCCGCTACGTGCCGGAGCTGGAGTCCCGGAACTGGAACGTGCGCCAGTTCGGGGAGCGGGTGGCGCAGAACACCCCCATCCAGGGAACCGCCGCCGACCTCATCAAGAAGGCCATGCTGCGGATCCACGACGGCCTCGGCCAGCGGGGGCTGGCGAGTCGCCTCCTGGTGCAGGTTCACGACGAGTTGGTCTTCGAGGTGCCTGATGCCGAACTGGAGCCGCTCCGGGAGTTCGTGGTGGGGGAGATGGAAGGGGCCATGGAGTTGGATGTGCCCCTGCGGGTGGATGTGGGCGTGGGCCGCACCTGGTACGACTGCAAGGGCTGACGGCCCGGCCCGGGCGCCTATTCCGGGAGCCCGCCCATCGGCCCCTTCCCCCATGGAGCCGACCTCCCTGCCGGACGATCTTCTTGTCGCACGGTGGCCAGGACTCCCAGACCAGCGCCTGGCCCATCACCCCCGAGAGGAGAGATGCGTCATGAGTCGTTCGGTGAACAAGATCATCCTGGTGGGCCACATGGGGCGGGACCCGGAGGTGCGGGAGACGACCTCAGGAAAGAAGGTGGCCAACGTCTCCATCGCCACCAATCACCGGGTGGGTAGCGGCGACGAGGCCGAAGAGCGGACCAACTGGCACCGCCTCACCCTCTGGAATCACCTGGCGCAGTTTGCCGAGGAGTACGTCCGCAAGGGGGACCGGGTCTACGTGGAGGGCCGCCTGGAGTACGACTCCTACGAGCGGGACGGGGTCACGATCCCCACCGCCGAAGTCACCGTCCGGGAGCTGGTCCTCCTGACTCCCCGCCGGGACGAGGTGGAAACGGCAGCCTGACGCACGGCGCCCCTCCCCGTTGGTGCTCGACGGGGAGGGGCGGGCTCAGTTCACGGTCCAGAAGCCCGAGAGGGACTCGCCCTGGGGACTCTCACGAAGCTTCTCGAAGGCCCGGTTCCTGATCTGGCGGATCCGCTCGCGGGTCACGCCCAGCAGTGAGCCGATCTCCTCCAACGTGCGTTCCTCGCCGTCGTCCAGCCCGTAATAGAGGTAGAGGATTTTCCTCTCCCGCTCGGTGAGGTAGTCCTCGAACATGCTCTCGAGGAAATCCCGGCGAGCCAGCGCCTCCACGTCCTCCTCGATGTCCTCGGAGTTCAGGCCGGCGAAACGCTCGCCGAAGGAGGCGCTGTCGC
>SLNQ01000024.1 GCA_007132965.1 Gemmatimonadota bacterium
CGGGCACTGGTCGTCCTCCGTCGGGCACTGGTCGTTCCCCGCTGGGCACCTGGCGCGCGTCCCGTTTGCAAGGCCGACCTTCCCACCTGTGAGAGTCCTATGGCACGCCCCCCTCGAACGGCCCTCGCCGTCCCGGCCGATCTTCTGATTCGGGCCTCCCATTCCATGCCGGTTCGCCTCATGGAGCACCTCCTGGAGGCGGGGGACGAGGCTGTGGAGCCGGTCCTGGCGGCGCTGGACCGGGCGCTGCGGCAGGTGCTGCCTCCTGACGGGCAGGGACGCTCCGAGGAAAGGGAACCGCCCGAGGGAGAGGGACCGATCGACGACGAGGAAGGCGATGACGAGGAAGACCCCCTGATGCCCCTGTGGGCCCTGGTGGTGCTGGGAGAGCTGGGGGATCCGGCGGCGCTGCCCTCGTTGGCCGAGACGATCCGGAGGGGGGCCAGGGAGAGCTATCCGTTACCACTGGCGGCGGCCGAGGCCATGGCCAAGATCGGGCCGGCGGCGCTGCCGACGCTGGAGAGCCTGGCCGCGGATCCCGACCCGACCTGCCGCATCTGGGCGTACGGCGTCATGGGCTGGATCCGACACGACGCGGCGTACGAGTTCCTGATCCAGGCTCTGTCCCGCGACGCGGAGTGCCTGGACGCGTTGGGTGCAGCCATTCAGGAGCATCGTCGGACCGAGGCGATTCCGCTCCTCTACGAAGCCCTCCAGCGGGCCGAACCCTGGCAGAGGCTCGATGTGGAGGGCGCCATCCGGGACCTGCACATGGAAGACGACCTGGAACCGCTCCACGAACAGGACTGGCGCCTGCGTTACCGGCCCGAACCCAGGTTCGGCGCCATGGTCCCCGGCTGGCCCGCCGTGGCGGTGATCGCCCGGGACGAGGGGGTCCACCGGGACCGGGACCCGGTTCCCCTCCGGTCGCTGAAGGAGATCCTGGCCGACGTCCCACCGAGGGACGAAGAGCCGGAGCTGTGCGAATGCTGCGGTGAACCCTGGTCCACGGGCGCCGGCGTTCCGGTCTGTCCCGCCACCGCTGTGGTCGTGACCATGATCCAGCACGCGGTCCTGGGGCGGTACCGGGACGAGTACGAGTTCGACGATCTCTTCGAGGTCATGACGGAGGTAGAGTACGACTGGATGGAGGCGCTTGACCGACCGGAGCCCCGGAGTCGGAGGGGTCGGGACGAGAGGGAGGATCGTCTCACGGAGCTGCACATGGTGCGGGAGGCATGCCGCTGGCTCATCGAACGGGGGGTGGAGTCCGTGGGAGGCGGGCGGGCGGCCCTCCTGGCCGAAGCCCAGCGTCTGGCGCACGAGCTCGGCGATCCTGAGGGGATCTTCGCCGCCCGCGAGCCGGTGAAGACCCAGGGCCCCGAGGTCGGCCGCAACGATCCGTGCCCCTGCGGCAGCGGCCGGAAGTACAAGAAGTGCTGCGGCCATCCGAAGCGGGCCGGGAGGCCGTCCGGACCGGCGGCTCACGCTCAGGGGGGGCGGGGAGGGTCTGGGCCCAAGGCATCCGGCGAGGTCGGCCCCGCGGTCGCCGACGTCTTCGGCAGCGGGATGCCCCGGCTCTCCACCTTTGACGGCGAGCCAGTCTCGTTCGGCCGCGCCCACTACCGCATGACAGACCCGGAGGCCGTGCGTGACGCACTGCGAAGTTTCCCCGATCTGGACGAAAATCCCGAGGACGGATCCTTCACCTGGTTCCGGAGGATCGACGACGATGAGCGGCGGGTCCTTGGAGGCATTCGTCTGCAGGGAGACAAGTTGACTCTTGAGTGCATGTCGGACGAACGCCTCATCCGGGGCAAGGCGCTGCTCCAGGAGTTGGCCGAAGCGCATCTGGTCCACCGGCTGGACACCGCGCAGGATCCGTGGCAGGCCGTGGACGAGGCCCGGCCGACGGGTGGGCGAGGAAGCGGCCGCCGCTCCGAGGACGACATCCCTCCCGAGATCGAGGCCCAGCTCATCCAGAAGGTCCTGGGTCGCCACTACAGCACGTGGCCGGACGAGCCCCTTCCCGCGCTGGATGGGCGCACCGCCCGGGAATGCGTCAAGACCGCCAAGGGGCGGCGCGACGTAGCGGCGCTCCTCCAGTCGATGGACGAGATGGAGGCGCGCAAGCCCCCGACGCAACGCTACGACTTCGGTTCGCTGTGGGCGGAGCTCGGGATCGAAGACCTGAGGTGACGGGTCCCTGGTCGGCCGCCGGGGCCCTACCGGGCCCGCCGGCGCCGGCTGTGCGTCGAGCGACCGGACCGCCCCGCCCCCCGCTTCACAGATCGCCCCGGATCGTATACGGTTCAGCGTGAAATTCCGTTGACCGAAGCCTCCAGCACCGCGCACATGAACATTCTCATCGTCGAGTCCGCAGCAAAGGCCCGGACCCTGCAGAAGTATCTGGGGGAAGGGTGGAAGGTCATGGAGACCGGGGGCCACGTGGAGACCCTCCCCGACGACCGCAAGCGCCACGGCAAAGACGCCCGGAAAGCCTACTGGGCCAACAAGCCGGGCGAGCTGCCCCGGGCGCCCTGGGTCTTCACCGACCGGGGCGAGAAGAAGCTCAGGGGCATCATCGAAGTCGCGGAGGCGGCCGGCGACGAAGACGTCACCTTCTGGGTCGCCACGGACCCGGACCGGGAAGGGGAGTTCATCGCCTGGTGCCTCGAGCGGATCCTCGAGCCCTACGGCACCATCCACCGGGTGAGCTTCCAGGAGGTCACGAAGGAGGCGGTGGAGGAGGCGCTGGCGAACCCGGGCTCGGTGGACAGCGACATGGTGGACAGCGCCCTGGTCCGCAAGTTCCTGGACCGGCTGGTGGGATTTCGGGCCTCGAAGACCGCTCGGAAGGTCGTCCCCGGATCCGGCGGGTCCATGGGTCGGGTGCAGACGCCCACCCTGGGCTTCGTGGTGGAGCGGGAGCTGGAGCGGGAGGCCCACGAGCCCATCGAGTACTTCGAGGTCCGGGCGCGCACCGGGGGCGTCGAGCTGAAGGTGGTCTTCCACGACGCCGACGACACCGAGGCGTGGCGAGACGACGACGGCAGGGTCGTCCCCACCCGGACCTTCCACGAGGACGCGGCCACCGAAGCCCTGGCGGCGCTGGAGGCGGCCCGGGAGGTCTCCATCGAGAGCCTGAAGGAGAGCACCCGGCGGCGGAGATCCGCGGCGCCCCTCTCCACCGATGCCCTCCTGCAGCGGGCCGGCTCCCGGCTGGGGTGGTCGCCCCGGAAGACCTCGGTGCTGGCCTCCATGCTCTACGAGGCGGGCCACATCACCTACATCCGGACCGACTCCACCCGACTGGCCGCCTCGGCGGTAAAGCAGGCCCGGGCGGTGGTGAAGGAGGCCTTCGGCGAGGACCACCTGGGCTCCGAGGCCCGCACCGACGTTGTGCAGGGCCCCACCCAGGATGCCCACGAGGCCATCCGGCCCACGGACCTGGGGCTGGAGGAGGTGGGGGTGGACGACGCCGACGCCCGGAAGCTCTACCGGCTCATCCGGGCCCACACCCTGGCAAGCCAGATGGCCCCTTCGGTGCGGACCATCGTGTCGGTGGAGGCCGCCTGCGCCGACTTCCCCCGTCCCCTCCGGGGCAGCGTGTCGTGGCGGACGTTCGCCGGGTGGGAGGCGGCGTACGGCGAGTTCCTGGGCCCGGTGGCCACGGCTCCCCCCGACCTTCCCCTCCAGGAGGGAAGCGTCTGGACCCTGGACCCCGACACCGACGAGGAGCCCAACCCGGAGCTGGTCCAGGACGAGACCCGGCCTCCGCCCCGCTACCGCCCCCACACCC
>SLNQ01000300.1 GCA_007132965.1 Gemmatimonadota bacterium
ATCCTCAACCGGGAGAGCGTCCATGTCGGCCCGAAGTCCGATGACCGGACCGGGCCGCCCGGTGTCCAGGACCGCCACCACGCCGGTGTGGGCCACACCGGTCTCTACCTCCAGCCCGAGCCCCTCCAGGAACTCCGCCACCACCTCAGCGGTGCGGAACTCCCGGTTCGACAGCTCGGGGTTCTGGTAGAAGTCTCGCCGCCACTCGATCACCTGGGCCTCGATCTCGGCCGCCGCCCGGTCGATCCGGTCGTGGAGGTCGCTGCGCTCAGCCGCCACCGTGTCCATCGCCTCATGCAGACCGGCACGCTCAACCCCCGGCGTGTCGATTCCCTCCTGCAGACCGGCACGCTCAGCCGCCGACGCGTCGATCCCCTCATGCAGACCGGCGGCTTCGGCAGTGAACTGGGCATCCAGCGGCGTGGGAAGGGTCAGGAGCAGGGAGATCGCGACGGCGACCCCCAGGGTGACGGCGCGTCGGAACGAGAAACGAGCGAGACGGACAGATGGCATGGTGCGGCCTCCTCCGGGATCGGGGTTGGACACAAGGGGCTGTTCAGGCCACGGCAAACCTACGAGGCGGCCTCACCCCCCGGCAATGGTGGGACGCCGTGGACCTTCCCCGACCTCTCCCCTCCATCCTCGCGCAGGCGGGCCTTGCGCCTCGCGCAGGCGGGCCTCGCGCAAGTGGCGCTCGCACAGGCGGCTCACCGCTTCGGCCCGACGGCGCCTCCAGCCAGACCATGGAGAGACACCGCACCGGGCTCCCTCCAGGGTGGCACAAACTCTTCAATGGGTGACCGAAGGGAGCTCAATGAAGAGTTCCTCCCGCTCAAGCGGGCCAAACTCTTCATTGGACGCGAGCCCGGAGAGGGCATGAAGACTTCGATTCAAATATGCAACAAACCCTTCAGCGAGATTCTCCCCGGGCAGCCGTTGAAGAGTTCCTCCCGCTTGAGCGGGACAAACCCTTCAACGCTCAGGAGATCAGCGACCATTGAAACGTTTGTCCCAGGCGATCGCGTACTGATGGCCAACTGGGAACTCCCCGCAGTTGCCCGTGCCTGCCGCTCCACACGCAGGCTCATCGCTGGTAGCCGCTCCGCCCGCAGCCTCATCGCTCGCCGCCTCATCACCATGATCCAGCTCATGAACGGAACGCCCTCTCTCCGCTCACCCACTTGAGACAGCGCCGAGCAAAATTCCCCTCGGAGTGACGTAGTAGTTGCCCTGTGGGGAAGATTGGCCTGTTTTTAGGCCAGTTTTCCCCACGCCCCGGCGGTACGGAGGAGGAAGTGCGGGGAATTTTGGCCTGTTTTTAGGCTAAAGTTGCCCATCTGTCCCGCGAACCGGCACTGAATGGGGAGTTTTTACCGGCCCCGGGCCGCTTCACCCTCGATTCACGCTAGCTCACATCCCGGACTCCCCGCCTCTCAACCAGTTTGCCAGGTCCAGGGGATTTTCGGGGAATGTCCTGGGACGCCGGGTCTCGCCAGGCCGTTCGCAGGACGCCGGGTCTCGGCAGGCCGTTCGCAGTACGCCGGGTCTCGCCAGGCCGTTCAGACTACGACGACTGCCGCCGCACCCTGCGCTCGGCCGAATGAAGGAGCGCCGCCGTCATGGAGCCGCTCCGGGCCAGCCACCGATGGGCCGCGGAGACCAGGCGTCGATGCGAGAGGAAGGCCAGAGCGTCGCCCACCACTACCCGCTCCAGCACCCGCCGGGTCACGCCCGTCTCCCACCAACGGATCCGAACGGGCTCGGTGAGGGAGCGGGGAACGGGCACCCCCCATTGGCCCAGGAGCCAGAGGGGCCCGTGGACGATCCGCGACGGCCATCCCCGGGCCTCCTTCGCCAGCTCCTTCTCCTCAGGCTCCGACAGGGGAAACTGCAGCGCCAGATCACCCAGCCGGAGCAACGTCTCGGACAGATCCCGTTCGGCGACCTCAGCCGCACCACAGGCCACCCGGTGGGCGCTGGTCAGGAGCCGGAGACCCGAGCCGTCATCTGCGATACGGCTCCGGTCCCAGCACCGCTCCACCAGTCCGGGCGTCACCTCGTCGGCGGGCTGCCAGCACAGATCCAGGGTCACGTCGGCCTTCTGGTAGCTGGACTGGGGGCGGGTCGCCCCCGGAGATCCTTCTCCGCCCTGCCCCCCGGTCCGTGGCAACGGCCCAAACCCTGATCCCTCCAGAATGCTTCCGGCCTCGGCCATTCGACTGCGCGGGACCATGAGCCTCATCCGGTCCAGCGGCCGACCGGCCATGCTCTCGAAATCGTACCGGAGGGCGGCCCCTCCGATCAGGATCACCGGAACGTCTCCGTCCACCAGCCGATCCACGCCTTCCACCATGACCTGTTCCAGCGCCTGGTTCTGCTCGGCTCGCGCCCGGACCCGCTCCCGCAGCTCCCGCACCCACGAACTCAAGAGGGGGTCGTCGAAGGCCTCTGCCGCTTCGGGTTTCGGTTCTTGCGGCTCCGACCCCTCCGGTTCCGTGAGGCCACCCCCTCCCACGAGGCCACCCCCTCCCACCTGCGGCCCACGGGAGCTTTTCACGGCACCGCCGGCCCGGGTCAACGAGCGAAGGGCATGCGCCTCCAGCCCCAGCGCCTGCACCCGCTCGTCCAGCGCCGGAAGGTCCACCCCCTCCAGCTCGGCCGGGGTGATGGTGCCCACCGCCAGCCCGATGAGTGCGGGCCTCATCCCGAGGGGAAGGCCCAGGCCATGTACCAGTCCACCAGCATGTCACCCCAGCCGAAGGTGACGGCGGCGCCGGCGGCCAGAAAAATCCCGAAGGGGATCAGCTTGCCGGTCTTCAGCGAGATGGGGCCGAAGATCACCGCGCCCAGCACCGCCCCCAGGAAGAGCGTCAGGAGCATTCCCCATACCCCCAGGAACGTACCGATCATCGCCATCATCTTGATGTCTCCCCCACCCATGGCCTCCTTCCCGAAGGCCTTCTCCCCGGCCCAGGCCACGAACCAGAGGAGAAGGAGGCCCGCCACGCCGCCCACCAACGACTCCGTCCAGGTGATGGCCGGACTCCAGAAGGCCAGGAGGAAGCCCAACACCGCGCCGCCCACCGAGAACTGGTCGGGAATGATGTAGTAGCGAGCGTCGGCCACCGCGATCCCCAGGAGCAGGGTCAGAAAGAGCCCGCCACGGAGCGCCTCCGGGTCCACCCCGTAGAGCATGACCATCCCCGCCCAGATGGCCCCGGTGGCCAGCTCCACCAGGGGGTACTGTACGGAGATCCGCTCGCCGCAGCCCCGGCAGCGGGCTCCCAGGAGGAGCCAGCTCAGCACCGGAATGTTGTCGTACCAGGCGATGGCGCTCCCGCACCCCGGGCACGAGCTGCGGGGAGAGATCACGGACTCGTCCCGGGCCCACCGGATGGCGCACACGTTGAGGAAGGATCCCAGGGCCAACCCCACCAGGCCGGCCACCGCCACGAAGCCCCATCCGCCTTCGAGCCAGGGTTCCATCAAAGCATCACTCCCGTTCGGTGAATTCTCGGCCTCGCCTGTCTCGGCGCCCGTCGTCCCGCGACCTCATCGGCCTCGCCTGTCGCGCCACCCGCCGTGCCAGGGCCGTCATCGCTCTCGTCCGCTTCGGAGCCCGTCGTGTCGGGCCATCATCGCTCTCGTCTGCTTCGGAGCCCGTTGTGTCGGGCCGTCATCGCTCTCGTCTGCCGCGCAACCCGCCGTCCGGTGCCGTCATTGGTCTCGCGGCCCGTCCTCCTCGCCGCTGTTCCGGTCCGCCCCGCATCAATCCACTCGGGAACA
>SLNQ01000107.1 GCA_007132965.1 Gemmatimonadota bacterium
CGACGGCCGCCCGGGTAGGGGCCGAAACCCCCGCGCTGCCGAGGTTGAGCGAGCGCGGTTTTTTGACCAAAGGGATGTGAGCTTTCATGCCGACCATCAATCAGCTCGTTCGGAAAGGCCGTAAGAAGGTCTCGAAGAAGAACAAGTCGCCTGCCCTGCAGGGCAGCCCCCAGAAGCGGGGGGTCTGCACCCGGGTGTACACCACCACTCCGAAGAAGCCGAACTCGGCGCTTCGGAAGGTTGCGCGTGTGCGGCTGACGAACGGGTATGAGGTCACGTCCTACATTCCTGGTGAGGGACACAACCTCCAGGAGCACTCCATCGTCCTGATTCGGGGCGGCAGGGTGAAGGACCTTCCCGGAGTTCGCTATCACACGATCCGGGGCACGCTGGACGCGTCGGGCGTTTCCGACCGCCGGCAGGGGCGCTCGAAGTACGGCGCCAAGAAGCCCAAGGACTAAGGAACCCCGGAAGAGAGGACTGGAGAAGAGTTATGAGCCGTCGCACCAAGGCCATGCAGCACGTAGCGGGAGGGGACGCCCGATTCGAGTCTCCCACCGCGCTGAAGTTCATCAACAAGTTGATGTACGGCGGAAAGAAGTCCACCGCCGAGACCATCTTCTACGAGGCGATGGACATCATTGAAGAGAAGACGGGCGAGCCCGGTCTTCAGATCTTCAACCAGGCCGTGCAGAACGCAAAGCCGTCCCTGGAGGTGAAGAGTCGTCGGGTGGGAGGAGCCACCTACCAGGTCCCGGTTGAGGTGCGACCCGAGCGTCGCACCGCCGTGGCCGTGAAGTGGCTCATCGACTTCTCCCGGCGCAGAAGCGAGCGGAGCATGGCGGAGAGGCTCGCCAACGAGCTGATGTCCGCGGCCCGCAACGAAGGATCGACCATCAAGAAGAAGGAAGACACGCACCGCATGGCTGAAGCGAACAAGGCGTTCGCTCACTATCGCTGGTAGTCCACGCCACAACACCGAACAGGCGCGCAGGGCGCCGAAGCGGAGAGACCGGGACCTCGGGTCCCGACTCGAGAATGCGCGGGACGGCCGGTGGCCGGTGAGACGGGCCACAGGCGGGTTGGACCCCGCGCATTCATGCTTCCACGCCTCTGCGCGTTTGTGTGCAGTGGAACCGAAACAATTGGCAACGCAGGGATAGATCGATGCCCAGGCAGACCTCGCTGGACAAGCTCCGGAACATCGGCATCATGGCGCACATCGATGCCGGAAAGACCACGACCACCGAGCGCATCCTCTTCTACACGGGGCGGTTGCACCGGATGGGCGAGGTGCACGATGGCGCCGCCACCATGGACTGGATGGAGCAGGAGCAGGAGCGGGGCATCACCATCACCTCGGCGGCCACCACCGCCTTCTGGAGCCGATTCGACACTGAGTACCGGATCAACATCATCGACACCCCCGGCCACGTGGACTTCACCGTCGAGGTGGAGCGCTCGCTGCGGGTGCTGGATGGTTCGGTGGCGGTCTTTTGCGCCGTGGCCGGCGTGGAGCCCCAGTCCGAGACGGTGTGGCGGCAGGCCGATCGGTACGGCGTGCCCCGGATCGCCTTCGTCAACAAGATGGATCGCGTAGGCGCCGATTTCGAGAACGTGGTGGAGATGATGCACGACCGCCTGAAGGCCAACGCCCACCCCGTGCAGTATCCCATCGGGGCCGGCGACGACTTCGAGGGCATCATCGACCTGGTGGGCCAGCGGGCCATCATCTACGAGGACGAGCTGGGTTCGGAGTGGCGTGAGGAAGACATCCCCGCCGAGCTGGCGGATCGGTGTGCCGAGCTCCGGGAAGCCATTGTGGAAGAGGCCGTGGCCCACGACGACGGGCTCATGGAGAAGTATCTGGAGGGCGAGGAGCTCACCGACGAAGAGGTGCGCCGCGCCATCCGGCAGGCCACCCTGGCCGGCGAACTCTTCCCCGTCTTCTGCGGCTCGGCCTTCAAGAACAAGGGCGTGCAGCTGCTCCTGGACGGGGTCATCGACTACCTCCCCTCACCTCTGGACGTGGAGAGCATCCAGGGCCAGCCCCAGGGCACCGAGGACGAGGAGGATCCGGAGATCCTGAAGCGCCACGCCGACGACGACGAGCCCTTCGCGGCCCTGGCCTTCAAGATCGCCACCGACCCCTACGTCGGTAAGCTGACCTTCTTCCGGGTCTACTCCGGTTCGCTTCCCAGCGGGTCGTACGTGTACAACGCGACCCAGGACAAACGGGAGCGGGTGGGCCGGATCCTCCAGATGCACGCCAACAAGCGGGAGGAGCGGGACGAGGTCTACGCCGGCGACATCGCGGCGGCCATCGGGCTGAAGGACGTCCGGACCGGAGACACCCTCTGCGACCCGGACCACCCCATCGTGCTCGAGGCCATGAGCTTCCCTGAGCCGGTGATCTCGGTGGCCATCGAGCCGAAGACGAAGGTGGACCAGGACAAGCTCTCAGGCGGGCTTCAGAAGCTGGCCGAGGAGGATCCCACCTTCCGGGTCTACAACGACCCCGAGACGTCGCAGACCATCATTCAGGGAATGGGTGAGCTCCACCTGGAGATCATCGTGGACCGGCTGCGCCGGGAGTTCGGGGTGGAGGCCAACGTGGGCCGGCCCCAGGTGGCGTACCGGGAGACGGTGCGCAATCCGGTGGAGAAGGTGGAGGGGAAGTTCATCCGCCAGACCGGTGGTCGAGGGCAGTACGGGCACGTGGTGATCAACCTCACCCCGGGCGAGCCCGGATCCGGCTTCATCTTCGAGAACAAGATCGTCGGCGGCTCCATCCCCCGGGAGTACATTTCCTCGGTGGAACAGGGGATCAAGGAGGCCATGACCACTGGCGTCATCGCCGGGTATCCCATCATCGACCTGAGCGTGCAGCTCATCGACGGGTCGTACCACGACGTGGACTCCAACGAGATGGCCTTCAAGGTGGCCGGCTCCATGGCGCTGAAGACGGCGGTGCAGCGGGCCAAGCCCGTGCTGCTGGAGCCCATCATGGACGTGGAGGTCGTGACCCCCGCCGACTACATGGGCGACATCATCGGCGACCTGTCGTCTCGCCGGGGCAAGGTGGAGGGCATGGCGGACCGGGCCGGTGCGCGTGTTATCTCGGCCTTCGTGCCCCTGGGTGAGATGTTCGGGTACTCCACCACCCTGCGCTCCATGAGTCAGGGTCGGGCGGTCTACACCATGCAGTTCGCTCACTACGAAGAAGTGCCCAAGAGCGTGGCCGACGAGATCTCCAGCACCAACGGCGGCGGCTGACGGGCGAGCAAGCACATCGCTCCTCCCCGCTTTCGAGCCGGGACGGGCTGAACGAAGCGAAAGCAGAACACGACGAAACGATGCCCCGCCCACCAGGCGCGGGCCACCAGACACAGGATCATCCTGAACGGAGAAGAGGCGGACGATGGCCAAGGCGAAATTCGAGCGGACGAAGCCGCATGTGAACGTGGGAACCATCGGGCACGTGGATCACGGAAAGACGACGCTGACAGCGGCGATCACCGAGATCCAGGCCGCGAAGGGACTGGGCGAGTACGTGTCGTTCGAGAACATCGACAAGGCGCCGGAGGAGCGGGAGCGGGGGATCACCATCGCCACGGCGCACGTGGAGTACGAGTCGGACAACCGACACTACGCCCACGTGGACTGCCCGGGCCATGCCGACTACGTGAAGAACATGATCACGGGTGCGGCGCAGATGGACGGAGCGATCCTGGTGGTGAGCGCGGCGGACGGCCCCATGCCGCAGACCAGAGAGCACATCCTGC
>SLNQ01000311.1 GCA_007132965.1 Gemmatimonadota bacterium
GGGGCCTGGTGAGCCCGGACGTGGGCGCGCTGCTCATGCGGGTCATCGACGCCGCAGGCGACGCCCTCTTCCTCAAGGACCACGAGTGGTCGGCGGAGGGCGGACGCTGGGGCCCGGCGGTAAAGGAGGTGAAGCCCCAGCAGCGGCGCGCCGACGCCCTGCGCCTGATCCTGGAGCGGGCCATGGAGGCGGGGTTCGAGCTCCCGGGTGGGTGCGGCGCGCCGGAGTGCGAGGTGGGAGGTGGGGATGCGGTCGAGGCTGGAGACGCGAGCGACGCCGCGGAATCGCGGACGGACTCGGACGAGGAGTCGGAGGTCTGCTCGCAGGACAGCGATTCAGCGGAAGCGCGGATCACCCCCGGCGAGGAGTCGGAGGCTCGCTCGCCGGAGAGCGATTCACCGGAATCGGCGGCGGTACCGGCGGACACTCAAGAGCCCGCGCCCCCGGACAGCGACACTCCCGCGACGGATGCCCCCGGACGCGCCACCGAAGCCCCCGACCGACCCTGCACCTGCTCCCGCACCCCGCCCAGCGCGTCGGCGGAGCGCTACCTGGTGCTCTTCAACGTGGACCAGAAGACGCTGGAGGGGGAGAAGGGGGGTCGGGCGGAGCTGGACGGCGAGACCACGGTGTCGCTGGAGACGGCTCGGCGGCTGACCTGCGACTCGGCGGTGGTGCGCATCGTGCGCGGGGCCAAGAGTGAGATCCTGGACGTGGGGCGGAAGACCCGGGTGATCCCCCCGGCCATCCGCCGGGCGCTCTGGGCCCGGGACGGAGGGTGCCGATTCCCTGGCTGCGGCTCCCGTCACGCCTGCGGGCACCACATCAAGCACTGGGCGCTGGGGGGCAAGACGAGTCTGGACAACCTGGTGCTCCTGTGCCGCACCCATCACACGGCGGTGCACGAGGGCGGCTTCGAGGTGCGGATGGGTCGGTACGGTCAGCCCTACTTTCTGGACCTGAACGGGTGCCGGATCCCGGACCAGGCGCCGCCCATGGCGCTGCCGGCCAGCGCGGCACCGGACCCGGTGCGGGCCATGGTCCAGGAGCACCGATTCCGGGGAATCGAGCCTGACAACACCACCGGCTCGTGCCGGAAGGTGGTCAGCCCGGAGAAGATGGATCGGTTCTGGGAGGGATTGGACCCGTCGGACTGAGGGGTTGGATCCCTCGGAGTGAACGGCTGGATTCGTCGGAGTGAGCGGCCGGATGCGCCGTCGCCGGGGGGACGGAGAGAGCCGCTGGACCCACCGGAGTGAGGCGTTGGATCCGCCGGTGTCCAGCTGGGTCCGCCGCCGCGTGGCGGGGACGGAATATGCAGCTCGGTCCGGCAGCGTGAAGCCCCCATACGGGCCGAATGGGCCGGTGTCGGCAGGCGGACCTCCCGGGGTTGGAGCCTCAGAGAGAAGCAAGGAAGGTCCGCCTGAGAGGACTGCTTGCCGCCGCCGGGGCGCCTGACTAATGTCTTAGTATTCATCCACCCCTCCCGGAAACCCGTCATGCGCTTCTTCGGTGACGTACCCGCTTCGGCTCATCCCCGGATCTCCTCCCCGAGCCCGTCCCGGCGGAGCCGGGGCGTCGGTGGCTGGCCGCTCCCGCCTCTGGCCATCGTCGTCTTGGCGCTCCTGTCGGCCACCGGATGCCGGGAGCAGGCCGCCCCTGGCGGAGACCAGTGGGAGGTGGAACGGTTCATCGAGAACGGCATCGAGGTGGTGCGGACCCTGCAGGGGAGCACGTGGGGGGAGGCGGCGGAGCTGGTCGAGGAGATCCGGATCGGAGTCCTGGACGGCCAGGAGGAGTACATGTTCGGCCGAATCCAGGAGGTGGCCCCCGACGGGGAGGGCGGCGTATACGTCTTCGACGGGCAGGTGCCGGCACTGCGCCACTACGACGCCGAGGGGCGCTACCTTCGGACCCTGGGCGGCGAGGGAGCCGGTCCCGGCGAGTACTACGATGCGGCGCTGGGGCTGGCCCTGCTCCCCGACGGCCTCCTCCTCCTCCGGGACCCCCGCAACGGACGCTTCACCCTCTACGACCGAGACGGGGTAGCCGTGGAGCACTGGCCGCTGGCCAGCGGGCTCTTCACCAGCCGGGCCACTGCGGTGGACACCGCCGGCCACGTATACGCCCGCATTCTCACGGATCCCATAGAACCGGGGCAGCCCTGGCCCATCGGGCTCCTGCACCTGGACAACGAGGGCCAGGTCATCGACACCATTCTGAGCCCGTCCATCGACGGGGAGCCCAGCGGCGCCACCGGCACCTTCAGCCCCGCAAAGCGGTGGGACCTGCACCCTCACGGCTACCTGGTGGTGGGGGTGAGCGACCGCTACGCCATCGAGTTGCGAAGGCCGGAAGGCACGCTGCGCATCGAGAAACGTGCCGGTCGGGTGGCAGTTCATCCGGAGGAACGGGCCCAGCACGAGGCACGGCGCCAGCACATGATCCGGACCCAGGGCGAGTCCCTGGCGGCCGAACCCCCACCGATCCCGCGCCAGAAACCCTTCTTCCGGAACATCTACGCAGGAGAGGACGGCTCCATCTGGGTGCACCGCCACGAGGAGGCGACGCTGAGAGAACCGGATCCGGACCGTCCCGAGCCGGATCCCAACGCCCCTCCCCCCCTCGACTGGATCGAGCCCACCGTCTTCGATGTCTTCGAACCCGACGGGACCTACCTGGGTCGAGTCACCGTCCCGCCACGAACCTCTCTGCGGACCTTCTCCACCGACGTGGTCTGGGCCACCCGACAGGGCGAATTCGACGAACTCTACCTCGTGCGTCTCCGGGTGGTGCCGCCCGGGAACGAGGGCGGGTAGTCTTCCCCCGCCTCCTGTTCGCTGCTTCATCGGCTCCTCGCCACCCCTTTCGCCGCGGGGCCCGGGAGCCCATGATTGCTTCCTTCCCCTTCGTCAGAACAGGAGAGCTCCATGAAGATCCGGTCACCTCTACGCCTTGCGGTACTCATCACTCTGACCGGCCTCGTGGCCCTCACCGGCTGCGAGTCCCCGGACGGCCCCGACCCCGCTCAAGACCCGGCGGCCGGCGATGCTCGGACCTTCCAGTCCGAGCACCACGCCTTCCAGGTGGACACCGTGGTGGACGGTCTGCAGCACCCCTGGGCCCTGGCCTTCCTTCCGAACGGAGACATGTTGGTGACGGAGCGCGGCCGCGGCGGTGAGGACGGGCGGCCCGCGCAGCTTCGGATCATCCGGGACGGGGAGCTCCTGCCTGATCCCGTGCCCGGGCTTCCGGAAGTACGGATCGGTGGCCAGGGCGGGCTCCTGGATCTGGTCCTGCACCCGGACTTTGAGGACAACCAGCTCGTGTACCTCAGCTATGCCAAGCCCAACGAAGACGACTCGGAGGGAACCACCGCGGTCATCCGAGCCCGCTACGAGAACGAGCAGTTGGTGGACGTGGAGGAGGTCTTCGAGGCCCAGGCGTGGCGGTCGGGACGCGGGCACCACGGCTCCCGGCTCGCCTTCGACGACGACGGGTATCTCTTCATCACCATCGGCGACCGGCAGGCCTCACCCAGCGGCGACCTGGAGGAGCACCCGGCCCAGGACCTCACCAATCACATCGGGACCACGGTACGGCTCCACGATGACGGCCGGGTGCCCGAGGACAACCCCTTCGTGGACCACGACGAGGCCCTCCCCGAGATCTGGAGCTACGGACACCGCAATGCCCAGGGGATGGCCATCCACCCTGAGACCGGTGAGCTGTGGCAGAACGAGCACGGCCCCCAGGGCGGCGAC
>SLNQ01000207.1 GCA_007132965.1 Gemmatimonadota bacterium
GAGTGGCCTCCCAGCCCCACCCGCCGTCGGTCGATCCAACCCCGGGCGTCCGCCTCGTCGATGACCGTCTGGAGGTTGGCCCGGAGATCCACCGTCCAGTTGTTGTTCCACGAGTCCGGCGGTCCGATGATGGGATGATCGTTGTGGATCACCGCGTAGCCCCGGCGCAGCAGGATCTCCATCGAGCGCACGCCCACCGAGTTGAAGCTGTTCTTGTTGAAGGTCCGATTGGAGTTGTCGTAGGCCTCCTGGTCCGGGTACTCCCGGGGGTAGAACCAGAGCATGGCCGGAAGCTGCTGGCCCTGCTGGTAGTCCTGGGGAAGGGTCACCCGCACCCGGAAGGTGATGCCGTCGGGGCGGGTCACGTCCAGGTACTCGCGCCGGGCGTTGGTGATGTCCGGGGTGTGATCGACGTTCTCGGTCATCCGGGTCAGGTCACCCGAGGCCACGTCCAGGAGCCAGGAGTCGGGAATCGTGGTGGGGGCCTGCCGGCGGACCATGAGCTGCGAGAGGTCGTCGTCCAGGACCGCCGTCACCTGCTCGTGCATGTCCTCCGCGGAGCGGAAGACCCGCTCGGTCTCACCGGTGCGGATCTCCACCCGGTCCACGAACGGACGGGGCGCGTCCTCGAGCGGCTCCTCGAAGTACTCGGTGCCCGAGAGGTACACGTGCTCCCGATCCGGCGACACCCGAACCACCGAGGCGCCCAGATCGTTGGAGGTGGACATGAGGCTGCCGGGATTGTCGTACCAGTCGTCGGTGTCCTGCTCGTAGATGGTATACTGCTCCTCGGGCTCGTCCAGGAAGACGGCGTAGAGGCGCTCGGTGTCGCCGTTCCGCTCCGTCAGGAAGAGCACCTGGGCGTCGTCGGAGTAGCGGACGCTGCGGATCTCCGTGTCGCTCTGGTAGACGACCTCGATGCTCTCGTCATCGAAGGGCGGGAGCCACTGCATGACCCGGTCGCTGCGGTCGTTGCGGTCCTGCCCTTCCTCTTCCTCACCTTCGTCCGCCTCGGCCTCGGGCTCACGCTGGAGGAAGGAGAGCCCCTGGCCGTCCGGCCGCCAGGTCAGGGCCCGCTTCTCCGGCTCGTCGTTGTCGTCATCGTCGTTGGCGGTATCGGAACCGTCGCGGACCGGACGGCGGTCCAGCTCCACCAGCGAGGTGCCCTCCAGGTCCCAGACCTCGTCCAGGTCGCCGAAGTTGCCCACGGGCACGATGTAGGAGAAGGGTCGCTGGGTGGTGCGCACCCGCAGGTGCTCTCCGCCCGGTGAGGCCGAGACGTTCTCGATCATGGCCGGCTCGCCCACCGGCTCCTCGCTGCCCCCATTCACGTTGATCCGCACGAGCTGCCCGGTGGTGTAGTACTCCAAGAGGTCCTGCTCGTGGGGATCCCGCAGAAGACTGGGGTAGGTGCGCAGCCGGTTCTCGTCGGACGTGGTGACCCGGACCATGGGACTCACTGGAGCGGCGGGATCCGGAGGCGGGGGTCCCTGGTTGGGCGGGCGCACCACCGCGAAGACGTGCTGGCCGTCGCCGGACCACTCCACGGTGGACACCCGGGTGGCCAGGAGTGGGGTGGTAGTGAGCTGGCGGGTCTCGCCGCTGGCCACGTCGGCCACGAAGAGGTGGCTCTCGGTGTTGAAGTTGGCGGTGAAGGCCACCTGGTTCCCGTCCGGTGACCAGCGAGCGCCGCTGATCCGCGATCCCGCAGGCGCGTCCACCGTCACCCGGCTTCCGTCTTCCCACGAAATGAACTGGAACCCGATGCTGCCCCCGGTGCTGAGTCCCCGGGAGCGCTGGGCGTTCAGGTCCATGGCCAGGCCCCCGAGGCGCTCGAAGGGGGTGGCAAGGTCCTCGAGCTGGGTCAACCCGGCGCTCAGGGTGTTGAGGAAGACCTGCCCGTTGGGGCTCAGGTTCGTGAGATTCACGTTCTCGTGACGGGGCGCCGTCACCACCTCGGCCACTTCAGGTGGCGGGGTGAGGTAGCCCTCCTCGTGGATCTCGGCCACCTGGCCCTGCACCTGGACGGCACCGGCCAGGAGCACGGCCACCGTCGCCGCTCCGGCGAGGACGGCTCTCTGCCCATAGGCGCGAAACACGCGCAGGGGTTCAGCGGAAACGTACGTAACAAACCGCATGCGTCTCTTCTCCTTCATGGGGACACTGGGGGACAGACCCTCAACCTACGGTGGCGGTTCGGGCATAGACAAGCACGGTGGCGGCCGCCGGGCTCCGCAGGTTAGACTTTCAACAACCTTCACACCCCGGAGAGATCGCTGAGATGGAGGAAAACGAGGCGCCAGACCCGAGAGCCGCCCTGGCCGACTGGGCCCAGGCCGCCGGCTGCCGCCTCATGATCCTCTTCGGGTCAGCCGCTGGAGAGCCGGAGCGTGCCGCCCGAGCCCGAGACCTGGATCTGGCCCTCTGGTTTCGTCCCCTTCCGCCTCCCGACCGCCGGCTGGCCATCATCGGTGAGCTCCAGGATCTGGTGGGCCCCCGCCAGGTGGACGTGGTCTTCCTGACGCCCGACACCGATCCGGTCCTGCGCTTCGAGGTCTTCCGGAGCGGTCGGCCCCTCTACGAATCCCGTTCCGGGCTCTTCGTGGAGGAGGTGGTCCGGGCGCTGGCTCTCTACGAGGACGCCCTTCCCTTTCGCCGTGCCCTGGAGGCATCGCTGGCGAAGGAGTCTTCGCCGTCAAGCGAGTCGGCGCCGCCGAGGGGGGATCGGCGCACCCGGGGGTCCTCGCCATGACCCGCGACGTGCTGATCCGCAAGCTGGGGCACCTGCGAACGTACCTCGACGATCTGGAGCCCCACCGGGGGAAGTCGCCGAAGCAGGTGCTGGAGGAGCGCTACGAGATCGAGCGGCTGCTGGAACTGGTGGTGCAGGTGGCCGTGGACATCGTGTCCCACGAGCTGGCGGAGCGGGGTGTGGTACCGGAGACGTACCGGAAGACCTTCTTCCGAGCGGCCGACGAGGGGCTGCTGCCTGACGAGCTGGCCGACCCCCTGGCCGACGCCGCCGGACTCCGGAACGTCCTGGTTCACCTCTACGAGGACATCGACTACGAGATCGTGGCCGCCAGCGTGGACCGGGCGCTGGAGGTCTTCGGGCGCCTCCTGGCCTTCTACGCTGATCGGCTGGACGCCGAGGGCTGACGCCGTCAGCGCAGGGGCACCTCGTCGCTCCGGGCCACGCCGCCCGGGCCCGCCTCCACGCTGACCCTGAAGGTGGCCTCGGGATCGTCGGCCAGCACCGTCCACTCCACCGTGCGGCTCCGCTCAGTGACCCGGTCGGTGAAGGGATTTGAGCCGGCCAGATGGTCGATGGCGTGGCGGAGGGGCGGGGCGCCTCCCTGCAGGTCGGCCTGGATCCCTTCTCCCTCCAGCACCGCCACGGGGGCGGGGACGATCTGGTCCCGCATACGGCCGCCCACCTCCCGGCCGTCGAAGCCCCGCTGAGTCATGTGGGTGGCCTGGTAGCCCTCGTTGGTCACCTCGGCCCGGATCCGGTAGCGTCCCTCCCCGAGCCGGGTGACGGTGATCTCGCCCAGCCGCACCAGGGGCGACTGCTCGGCCAGATGGAGGATCCACGGAACCTGGACCCGGAGCTCCTCTTCCAGCAGCTCCCTGGGCGGATTCTGGCTCCAGTACTTGGTGTGCCAGCCCCCGATGAGGACCTCGCCCAGATCCGGGTGCTCGAAGGGGGTCCAGTCGGTGAAGTAGCGGCCGTCCAGCTCCTCGTCGTTGGCCCGGTGCC
>SLNQ01000395.1 GCA_007132965.1 Gemmatimonadota bacterium
CCCCAGGTCGGAGGTGAGCCGGCGGACCCGGGCCGCCTCCAGCCTGCGTCGGACCCGTTCCAGCTCGTCGTCGGTGGGGGGCTCGGTCCGGAGCCGCTCCAGCTCCTCGTAGACGGCGGCCTCGATCTCCTCGGGTGAGTGGGGCGCCCGGGGAACCGCCTGAATGGTGAAGAGGCCGGGATACCGGCCGCTGGGGCTGGCGCCGGCGGTGATGGACGCGGCGATCCGGTCGTCGCGGACGAGCCGGCGATAGAGGCGGGCGTCGCGTCCGGCCGTCAGCACATTGGCCAGCACCCCCATTGCGGGGGCGTCGGCGTGATAGCGGGACGGGACCTTCCAGCCCACCACCACCTGGGGTTCGGCGTCGTGGCGGACCTCCACCCGGCGCTCGCCTCGCTGCTCCGGCTCGGTGGCCAGGACCGGGGGTGGGGGATCGCCCGATTCCAGCGGGCCGAAGTACGCTTCTGCCCACACCCGGGCCGAGTCGGGCTCAAAGTCGCCCACCATGGCCACGATGGTGTTGTTGGGTCCGTAGTATCGTTCGTAGTACTCCTCCACCTCGCGGCGGGAGAGGGAGAGGATATCGGACATGTGCCCGATGGGGGACACCCCGTAGGGATGAACCTGAAATGCGGCGCCTCTGTGGGCTTCCCAGAGCATCCCGTCAGGGCTGGCATCGATCCGGGTCCGCCGCTCTTCGGCGATGACGTCCCGTTCGGCGTAGAACTCCCGGAATACGGGGTTCCTCATGCGGTCGGCCTCCATGACGAACCAGAGCTCGGCCCGGTTGGCCGGCAGCTCCACGAAGTACTGGGTGGCCTCATAGCTGGTGGTGGCGTTCAACCCCCGCGCGCCGGCCCGGGAGAGGATCTGGTCGAACTCGCCGCTCACCACGTGGGTGCGGGCGGTGTCCTCCAGTGCGGCGATCCGAGCCTCCAACTCGGTCACCCGGGCCGAGTCGGGCTCCGGGAGGCGGCCCCGGGCGCGAACGAGGCTGTCGTGGGCGGCGTCCATTTGCCGGAAGAGGGCCCGCTCCGCCTCCACGTCCCGGGTGCCGATGGTGGTGCTCCCCTTGAAGAGGAGGTGTTCCAGGAAGTGGGCGATCCCGGTGGTGCCCAGCGATTCGTTGACGCTGCCCACCGGCACGTGCACCACGAAGCTCACCGTGGGGGCTCCCTCCCTGGGGAGCAGGAGGAAGTGCATGCCGTTGTCCAGGGTGTGCTCCAGGACCTCCAGCTCCACCTCCTGCGCCGCCGCCCACGACGGCGCACCGGCAAAGCACACGAACCCCAGCGCAAGGACCGTCACGACCGTCGCCAGTGAGGGGCCGGTTGCCGGCGGCGGGCGTTGCGGCTCGGATGTCCGGGTGGTGCGGGGGGATGGGGCCGGGCTCGACATACCGGCGGGGGCCCGGGTCAGGGGCCGACGCAATGCATTTGTCACGACGATGGGTCCGGCTCGGGTTGGCATGTCGGGCAGAAGAAGGCGGAGCGGTTGCCGAAGACGACCCGCTCTACAGGGGTTCCGCAGCGGGGGCACGGCTCACCCTCCCTTCCGTATACCCGGAGGCGGTGCGCATAGCTCCCCTCCTCGTTCCGGGCCGTCCGGTAGTCGCGAAGCGTGGTTCCCTGCGCCTGGATGGAGTCCCGGAGGACCTTGCGGATGGCCCGGTGCAGCCGCCGGGCCGCCTCCCCGTCAATGGTCCGGGCGGGGGTCCGGGGGTGGATGCGGGCCCGGTGGAGGGCCTCGTTGGCGTAGATGTTTCCCACGCCCACCACCCGTCGCTGGTCCAGGAGCCACGAGCGGATGGGCGACTTCGAGCGGGAGAGGTCGTCGGCCAGCCGACGGCCGGTGAAGCGCCGTCCCAGGGGCTCGGGGCCCAGCGACCGGCTCCATTGGCGGTACGCCTCGCCGTCCAGCACCTGCAGGCGCCCGAAGCGGCGAACGTCATGGTAGACGAGGTGGCCCGGCCCCTCGAGCCGGAAGCGGACCGCCGGATGGGTGGGGGGAGCCGTGTCGTCGTCCGGGCACCGGTGCAGGAGGCGGCCGGACATGCCCAGGTTCACTACCAGGCGGTCCTCCGAATCCAGACGGAGGACGATGTTCTTGCCCCGGCGCCGGACCGCGGCGATTCGGGTGCCCTCCAGCCGTCGCGAGAAGGCCGCCGCCCCGCCGTCCAGCACGTCGTGGTGGACCACGTCGACCTCGGCGATCCGGCGGTCGGTGACGGCGGGGGAGAGCCCCCGGACGATGGTCTCCGCCTCGGGCAGCTCGGGCATGGGGCGGCCGCCGGGGCCTCAGCCGTCGGTGCCGGCCGTTTCGGCCGAACGGGTGGGATCGAGCTCCAGCGCTCGCCACCCGATGTCGCTCCGGAAGGTCTTCCCCTGGAAGGAGATGGCCTCGGCACCCTCCAGGCTCGTCTTCCGGGCCCGCTCCAGGTCGGCTCCCATGCCCACCACCGAGAGCACCCGCCCGCCGTCGGTGACCAGTCCCTGGTCTTCGTCGATCCGGGTGCCGGCGTGGAAGATCAGGAGGTCGTCCCGCTCCTCGAGCTCCGGGGGGATGGTTATGGGGCGTCCTTTCTCGTAGCTCCCAGGATAGCCCTCCGAGGCCAGCACGGTGTTCAGCGCGGTGCCCGACGACCACATCGTCTCGGCGCCGGCGATGCTGCCTCCCCGAGCCACCGCCACCAGGAGCTCCAGGAGCGGGCTGTCCATGAGGGGAAGGACGACCTGGGCCTCGGGGTCGCCGAACCGGCAGTTGAACTCCACCACCTTGAGCCCCTCGTCGGTGGCCATGAGGCCCGCGTAGAGGAGTCCCCGGAAGGGCCTGGCGGAGCGCTCCAGGGCGTCCAGCACGGGGAGGAAGATTCGCTCGCGGGCTTCGTCCATGCGCTCGGGGGTGGCCAGGGGGATGGGCGCGTAGGCCCCCATCCCTCCGGTGTTGGGACCGGTGTCGCCCTCCCCGATCCGCTTGTGGTCCTGCGAGGGCAACAGCAGGCGGACGTGGCGGCCGTCGGTGACGCCGAAGATGGAGAGCTCCTCGCCCTCCATGAACTCCTCCACCACCACCTCGGAGCCGGCCTCGCCGAAGGCGCCCTCCTCCAGCATCTCTCGGGCCGCGTCCAGGGCCTCCTCGGTGGTGCTGCAGACGATGGCGCCCTTGCCGGCAGCCAGCCCCGACGCCTTCACCACCAGTGGGGCGCCGGCCTCCCGGATGTAGGCCTCGGCCTCAGGCCAGCGCCGGAAGCAGCGGTAGGCCGCCGTGGGCACTTCTACCCGCTGCATGAGGTCCTTGGCGAAGGCCTTGGACGACTCGATGCGGGCCGCCGCCGACGAGGGGCCGAAGAGGGGAAGCCCTCGCTTCCGGAAGACGTCGGCGATGCCCCGAGCCAGGGGGATCTCCGGGCCCACCACCGTCAGGGTGATGCCCTGTCCCTCGGCCCAGCTGGCCAGCCCCTCCACGTCGGTCGGAGCCAGATCCACCGCCTCGGCCAGCGGAGCCATGCCCGGGTTGGGTCGGGTGGCGTAGAAGCGCGCCGAGGGGGCGTCGCGTTTGAGCTGCCAGAGGAGCGCGTGCTCCCTCCCGCCGTTGCCTACAATCAGGATCTTCATGGGGCGAAGACTACCCCGGGAACCGGAGGCTGTCAAAGGGGACTTCGGGGTGGACCCTCCCGATTTTTTCACGGACCCGGGAGCAAGCGGGTGAGGTGAAGGGGGGAGGAGGCGGCGATGGGTGGCCAGTCGGTGGCCGTCG
>SLNQ01000212.1 GCA_007132965.1 Gemmatimonadota bacterium
GTGGGATAGCCGTTCAGCTCCAGGATGTAGGCCACCACGGCGGCGTACTGGGCCGCAGTGAGTGAACCGGGGCGGTCCTGGGGCATGGTCATCTGGATGTGGCTGTAGAGCGCCCCCACCGGCCGGCTGGTCCAGCTGAGCTGGAAGGTGGTGCCCGAGAACTCCCCCGGCGCATGACAGAGGCCGCATTCCATGTCGAAGACCTGTCGGCCCTCCCGGGCCTGTTCCTCGGAGTAGACGCCGTCCAGGACCGATACCGTATCCGGCCCATCGCCGCTCTGGGCCGAGACCGGTGCGGGCAACGCGAGCCCCATGAGCACCAGGCCGGTCAGGATGACGATGCCGGCGGAGCCCAGGTGGGCGCGGGCCAGGTGGATCCAAGGATGGCGGAGGCGGACTCCAACACACCGGGTCGGCCTCAGCCGGAGCTCAGGATCCCGGACGATCTCAAACGACGGAACGATCATCGACGTGGGGTTCGGGGTTGTAGGCTACGTACCATGGGGAGCGACGCTGAAAATGGGGGACGGCGGGCGTCTTCGCCAGCGTTTTCGCAAACCGACCCGTTCAACTCCGCGGATTCGACGCCCGGGCTCCATGACTTCCATCTCGAGGCACCTCCCCGATCTTCCCATACGGGACCTCCTTCCGGAGGTGGTTCGCACGCTGGACGTGGCGGGAAGCGGGGTGCTGGTGGCCCCACCTGGAGCCGGGAAGACAACCACCGTACCCCTGGCGCTCCTGGAGGCTCCCTGGCTGGGGGATCGGAAGGTCTTGATGCTGGAGCCCCGTCGTCTGGCGGCCCGGGCGGCGGCCCGGCGCATGAGCTCGCTCCTGGGCGAATCCGACGCCGGAGGCACGGTGGGGTATCGGGTTCGCATGGACACCCGGGTGAGCCGTCGCACCCGCATCGAGGTGGTTACGGAGGGGGTCCTGACCCGGATGTTGCAGTCCGATCCCACCCTGGACGACGTGGGCGTCGTCATTTTCGACGAGTTCCACGAGCGCTCCCTGCACGCCGACCTGGGGCTGGCGCTCTGCCTGCAGAGTCGATCGCTGTTCCGGGACGATCTCCGGGTCCTGGTCATGTCGGCCACCCTGGAGGCCGAGCCCGTCGCACGCCTGCTGGACGATGCTCCGGTGCTCCGGAGCGAGGGACGACAGTACCCGGTGGAGACGCACTATCTGGAGCGGCCGGTGGAGGGATGGATCGAGCCGGTGGTGGTGCGGACCGTCGTTGGCGCCCTGACCGAGACGGAGGGCGACATCCTGGTCTTCCTCCCCGGTGCCGGGGAGATTCGTCGCACCCGGGAACGGTTGGACGAAGCGGATCTCCCGGAGCATGTGAAGGTGCACACCCTTCACGGAAGCCTGAGTCGGGACGAGCAGGACCGGGCCATCAACCCCAGCGCACCCGGCGAGCGGAAGGTGGTGCTGGCCTCCGCCATCGCCGAGACGTCCCTGACCATCGAGGGGGTTCGGGTGGTGGTGGACTCGGGGCTCATGAGGGTACCCCGTTTCGACCCGGGCAGCGGCATGAGCCGGCTGGAGACCCTCAGGGTGACTCGGGATTCGGCGGACCAGCGACGGGGCCGAGCGGGACGCCTGGCGCCGGGGGTCTGCTACCGCCTCTGGACCGAGGGCGAGGATCGTGGCCTGGTGCCCCAGCGCACCCCGGAGATCCTGGAGGCCGATCTGGCACCTCTGGCCATGGACCTGGCGGCCTGGGGCGCGCAGCCCCACGAGCTCAAGTGGCTCGACCCGCCGACGGAAGCGGCCTATGCCCAGGCCCGGGAGCTCCTGGCCGAGCTGGAGCTCCTGGATCCCGACGAAGGGCTCACCGGGACCGGGCGCCAGGTGGCGGGGCTCGGGGTGCACCCCCGGCTGGGCCGTATGCTGCTCCGAGCCCGCGAGCTGGGGCTCGTGCGTCTCGGGAGTGAGCTGGCTGCCCTCCTGGGAGACCGGGACATCCTTCGGGCCCGGGGACGGGCAGCGGACGCCGATTTGCGCCTGAGGATCGAGGCCCTCCGAACCGGCAGGGCGCCGTTGGGGGGACACCAGGTGCACCGTGGGGGGCTGGCCCGGGCCCGAAAGGAGGCCCGACACTGGCGGAAAGTGCTCACGGGCACCGGGGGGCGAGAGGGCTCTGGGGGCGGCGCAACGGGTTCTGCAGGAGCTCGGGGCGAAGGGGACCTTGGCTGGACCGGCGTTCTGGCGGGACTGGCCTACCCCGACCGAATCGGGCGGCGAAGGGAGGGCCGACGAGGTCGCTTCCTGCTCCGTACCGGCCGGGGCGCCCGCTTTCACGAGTCCCAGACCCTGGAGGCCGCCGAATGGCTGGTGGCGGTGGAGGTGGAGGGGAGGGGGGCGGAGGCGCGGATCTTCCGGGCGGCGGCCCTGGAGGCGGAGGAGGTGGAGGAGCACTTCGCCTCCAGGGTTCGGGAGGTCGAGGAGGTGGTGTGGGACCCGGAGGCTGAGCGGGTACGGGCCCACCGGGTTCGCAAGCTTGGAGCGGTGGAGCTGATGCGGGCTCCGCTGGCCGACCCCGATCCACACGAGGTGGCCCGGGCGCTCCTCGAGGGCGTGCGCAGCCGGGGGGTCGAGGTGCTCCCCTGGACGAAGGGACTGCGGCAGCTTCGAGAGCGGATGCACTTCCTGCATCACCACCTGCCGGAGGAGTGGCCCGACAGCTCGGAGGAAGCCCTCCTGGGGGAGGCGGAAGAGTGGCTTCTGCCCTTCCTGGCCGGCATGAAATCGCTGGATGACCTCCAGCGACTGGACCTTCGCGAAGCCCTCCTCTCGCGGGTTCCGTGGGAGGCTCGGGCGCGGTTGGAGCGCTGGGCGCCCACGCACCTGGAGGTCCCCAGCGGCTCACGGATTCCGGTGGACTACTCGAACCCCCGGGCTCCGGCGCTGGCCGTGCGGCTCCAGGAGGTCTTCGGGCTTACCCAGACGCCCAGGATCGCAGGCGGGAGGGTGGCCCTCACCATGCGGCTCCTCTCACCGGCGCACCGACCCGTACAGGTCACCGGTGACCTGGCGAGCTTCTGGAGGGAGGCGTACTTCGACGTTCGGAAAGACCTGCGGGGCCGGTATCCCAAACACTACTGGCCGGAGGACCCATTGGACGCCACTCCCACCCGTCGGACCCGGCCGCGCCGGGACGATGGGTGAGGGTGGCACCCGGGTTACAGACTCAGTTGGAGTTGGGCTCGAGCCGCATGAGGAGCCGCCGACCTTCGATCTTGCGGGAGCGATGCTCCACGGTGGCCAGGTCCTCGGTGGCTTCCTCCACACGGTCCAGCATGGCCTCGCCCACCTCGGGGCGACGCATCTCCCGACCGCGGTAGCGGAGCACGATTCGAACGATATTGCCCTCCTCCAGAAACTTGCGGGCACGCCTGATCTTCGTGTCGAAGTCGTGGTCCTCGGTGACGGGACGGAGCTGGACCTCCTTGATCTCCACCACCTGCTGGTTCTTACGGGCTTCCTGCGCCTGCTTCTGCTGCTCGTAGCGGTACTTGCCCCAGTCCATGATCTTGACCACGGGCGGACGGGCCTCGGCCGCTACCTCCACCAGATCCAGGTCGAACTCCCGGGCCTTCTCCTGCGCTACCTGCAACGACACCACGCCGACCTGTTCGCCGTCGGGGTCGATCAGGCGGACCGGACTGATCCGGATCTCTTCGTTGACTCTCGGTTTGTCGGAAATCTCGGGTACCTCCTCGTGAAGGGGTGTGAAA
>SLNQ01000054.1 GCA_007132965.1 Gemmatimonadota bacterium
CCCGACCTTCCCCTCCAGGAGGGAAGCGTCTGGACCCTGGACCCCGACACCGACGAGGAGCCCAACCCGGAGCTGGTCCAGGACGAGACCCGGCCTCCGCCCCGCTACCGCCCCCACACCCTGATCCGGGCCATGAAGGAGGCCGGGATCGGGCGTCCCTCCACCTACAGCCGAACGGTGGAGAAGCTGGAGGAACGCCGCTACGTGGAGCTGGAGGAAGGCGCTCTTGTGCCCACCGAGCGGGGGCGCGATGTCTGGATCGAGGTGGCGCCCCTCTACGCCGAGGACGGCGAGGGGGAAGGTCGGGTCGTGGAGCTCTTCAGCCCCGAGTTCACAGCCCAGATGGAGGAGCGACTGGACCGGATCGCCGCTGGGAGCGTTCCCGCACCCCCCGCCTGGGAAGAGTGGCGGGACCAGGTCCGGGACCTCCACGAGGTGGCCCGCAAGCGCCGCGACTCGGGCGAGATCACCCCGAAGCGGAAGGAGCGCCTGGAGCGGCTGCTGGCCAACCCCGCCGCCTCCGACGTCATCTCCGACCCCGAGGCGCTGCGCCCCCTCTCGAAGCTGACCGAGGCCCAGGCCCGGGAGCTGGAGCGGGAGTTGCGGGAGGCCGGCCTCGAGCCGGTGGAGACCGAGCGGCAGCGGGCCTACATGGAGCAACTGGTGACGGACCTGGACCTGGAGGAGAACGAGCTGGAGGAGCTCATCGGCGTGCGGAGCCTCGACGCCATCTCCACCAGCGTTGAGGCCAGCGAGGCCATCAACGCCCTGAAGGAGGCGCACAAAGAGCGAACCCCGCCCAGCCAGAAGCAGCTCCGCTACATCGAGTCTCTCATCGAAGACGCGGACATCTCGGAAGAGGAGGCGGCGGAGCTGGCCGACACCGGCTCGCTGGACGAGCTCACCGGCGGGCCCGACGGCTCCGCCAGCGCCCTCATCGATGCCCTGAAGCGGAGGGTGGAGGAGGGCTGAGAGGCGGTCGCCCGGGCCACTCTACGTGGTCTGCCGCCGGCGACCAAGGGTTCTCCCATTCGGTGGCGCCTGCCGTGGCGCCATACGGTTCCGGTACGTGAGCTCGATCGAATCCGAGACGATGGGGCCACCATGGACTCGTCCGGTCGTGAGCCGGCCCCAATCGGCCATGGCTGCGGCCCCACACGGCTCCGACCATGGGAAAGCTGATCGAAAGACTTGCCCTGGTATGGTGGAAATCACATAATGAATGGAAGGGTGGGGAGGAGGATCCGATGGGCACGTGGCACGAGAGAGGCGTTACGCGGCTTCCCAGAGAATGTCAGAATGGTGTTCGGTCGCGCCCTCTTCAAGGCACAACTCAATAAGCGTCACCGAAGCGCATCGGCCATGAAGGGGCGCCTTCGTGGGGTAGTCAAACTTTCTACAAACGAGTCCGGAAACACCTATCGTGTGTACTACACGCTCAAGTGTCCGAAACACATCTACGTCCTCTATTGCCACAAGAAGAAGTCAAAGCACGGCATCGGCATCCCGGCACACCAGGAGGACTTGATTGTTCGACGCTTGAGGGATGCGCTACTCGACTGCGAAGACAACAAACGAGGAGATTTTCGGTGAGCAGGAAAGCCAAGAAAGTGGGCAAGACTCGGTTCATCAGCGGATCTGACAATGTCTTCGCTGATCTCGGCCTGCCGGAATCCAGGGAGTTGCTCGTGAAGGTACGGCTTGCCGAGTCTCTTGCCGATATCATTGAGCGAAGAGGACTTAAGCAGGAGGAGGCGGCTGGCATTATCGGTGTTGATCAGGGCGATGTGTCCAGGCTCGTGAACGGGCATCTGGTCGGCTTCTCGCAGGAACGCATCATGCGGTATCTCATGGCGCTGGGGTGCGACGTGGAAATTTCGATTCACGAGCGGGACCGCTACGAAACTGCAGGACGTCTGAGCGTGACCATGGACTGAGGAACCAGGGTCAGGGTCGTGGCTGTCTCCATTGAACACGACCCCCACCCTCCGATCTTGCCCATTCCTCGTGGGTAGAGGGATTCTGAGCCGCAGGGTCCCTCGTCCATCGGTAGGCCGCCATGTCCAAGTCAGCCCGACCCCGTCCGGTCCGCACCCGGACGCGCCTGTCGGCCGCGTTGGGGGTGGTCGCCGTTGGGCTCTGGCTGGGGATGCCGGCGGCCGCCGGAGGCCAGAGTGCAGGGAGTCAGGCCCCGGGGCAGCTGGACGGCCGCCAGATCGAGCGGGTCACCTTCCGGGGAACGGAGGAGGTGAGCGAGGCCACCCTCCGCCAGCGCCTCGCCACGCGGCCCACCCGCTGCCGCGGTGTCCTGCTCCAGCCCTTCTGCTGGATGGCGGACTGGGAGATCTTCACCGAACACCACCACGTGGCGCTGGACGAGCTGCCCCGGGACGAGCTCCGCCTCCTGGTCCTCTACTTCCGGGCCGGATTCCGGGAGGCTGCGGTGAACTCCGAGGTGCGGCGACGAGACGATGGGGTCGAGGTCATCTTCCACGTCGAGGAGGGCCCGCCCACCCTCGTCCGCCAGTTCGAGCTGGACCAGCTCCGCGACGTACTTCCCTCCGCCGAGATTCAGCGGGCGGGACTTCCCGGGGAAGGGGACCGCCTCGACCTGGATCGGCTGGAGGACGGGGTGGCCCATCTGGTGGAGAGCCTCCGGGAGCGGGGATTCATGGACGGGGAGGTTCGTGACTCCGTCGATGTGGTGGAGCGGGATGCCCAGGTGCAGGTCACCGTCGAGCCCGGTCCCCGCTCCACCATCCGGAGCGTGGAGCTGACGGGCAACGAGGAGATCGAGCGCGAGACCCTCCTCCGAGGGCTCTTCCTGGATGAGGGGGAGGTCCTCACCGAGCCCCTCCTCCGGCGGGCGGTGCGCACGCTTCACCAGTCCAACCTGTTTCACGAGGTGGACGTGACGGTGCCCGAGCAGCCGGACAGCGCCAAGACGGTGGAGATCCGGGTGCAGGAGGCGCCTCCGCGGCTGGCGCGGGTGGGCGGCGGGTTCAACACCATGGAGTTCGGACAGCTCGAGGGACGCTTCACCCACTACAACTGGCAGGGGGGAGGCCGGCGGCTGGATCTCCGCACCACCGTCGGCAACCTCCTGGCTCCCCAGCTCACCGACCGGTTCCTCTTCATGGACATCCTCCCCGGGGACCTGGCCGGGGTCGACGAGTCGCCCTTCGAGAAGCCCACCTGGCAGGTGAGCACGGAGTTCCAGCAGCCCCACCTGCGGGGGTCGGAGACCGTCCTGGGGCTCAGCCTTTTCGCGCACCGGCGGGTGATTCCAGGCATCTCGGTGGATCGGGGCTATGGGGGCGACGTGTCGCTCACCCGGCGACTGGCACCCCGGATCCCGGTGAGCCTCACCTACCGCTACGAGCTGGTCTCGGTGGAGGCGGGCGACGTCTTCTTCTGCGTGAACTTCGGCATCTGCGATCCTCCGGTGGTGGAGATTCTCCGGGGGCGCCGCGCGCTCTCTCCCCTGAGCCTGGACTTTCACGTGGATCGGGCCGACGACGCCCTGGCGCCCACCACCGGGTACCGGGCTCGCCTGGACCTGGAGCACGGCTCCCGCTTCACCTTTTCGGACTTCCGCTACAACCGGGTCTCGGCCCAGGCCAGCTACTATCAGCCATTCGGCGGACCGCCCCGGCACGTGGTGAGCGCCAACCTGCGGGTGGGCTGGGTGGACGCGCTGGGCGGCACCCGCGACGCGCTGGGCATCGACG
>SLNQ01000205.1 GCA_007132965.1 Gemmatimonadota bacterium
AGATCTGCCGGAGAACGCTCAAGGGGCGGGGCGGAATGGGGTTTACGATCTGCTCGGCCACGTCCCGCCGGATGGCCCGGATCACCGCCCGGGTCACCTTTTTCGGGGTGGTGGGCTTGAGAAGACCGGGGGCCGATCCGGCCCGGGCCGCGTTACGAGCGTACATGCCGTCCTCGGCCACGAACCCCGGGCAGATCACCGACGCACCCACCGGGGTGCCGGCGAGTTCGATGCGCAGAGAGTGGGTGAACATGACCAGGCCGGCCTTGGTGGCACTGTAGGGGGCCGACAACGGCAGGCCGATCTTGCCCGCCAGCGACGACATGTTCACCACCTGGCCCCGACCCCGCGAGAGCATGCCGGGCAGCACCGCGCGGGTCACCAGCATGGGGGCCAGAAGGTTCACCTGAACCGCCAGCTCAATGCGCTCCGGTGGGTAATCCTCGAAGGGGCGGGTGAGCTGCACACCGGCGTTGTTCACCAGGATGTCCACCGGGCCCAGCCGACGCTCCGCCTCCCGGGCGAGCTCCCGCACCTGTTCCGTATCGGTCAGGTCGGTGGGAAGGCTCACCGCATCCACGCCCAGGGAGGCGACCTCCTCGCGCACCTTGTCCAGCGCGTCGACGGACCGGGCGGCCAGGACCAGGTTCACCCCCTCCCGGGCCAGTGCCCGGGCAAGGTGTACCCCGAGACCGCGGGACGCGCCGGTGAGGAGGGCGTTTCGGCCTCGGAGGTTTTTCATGGTCGCTCCCTGTTGAAGCGACTATATGATCAAAACCCCATGAGCCGCAAGAACATGAGGTGCTCCTCGCCGGGTTCGCCGTGCAGGATGGTGGCGCTGACTCTGGCCACCCAGTTGTGGGGAGTGTCGAGCCGCTCGATAATCTCCCGACGTTCATCGTCCGACATCTGACGCCACGCCACCAGGCTCTCCCGGTTCATGGCGGCGGTGACCAGGACCACGTGGTCGGCGTAGGCTTCGGCCAACCGCGCTCGCTCCTCCTCCGTGAGGTCATCGGGGTCCACCTCTTCGGCCATGAGCCGGTCGATGAGGGCTCGGGCCTCCAGGTAGTCCTCCCGGTTCTCGTCGTGGTCCCTGAGGAGCGCATCGGCGACGGACTGGTCCCACGGCTCCACATCCTGAGGAGACCCCAACCGGCTGATGCGGGCCAGCGTCAAGGTCTGTCGGTACTCCGGGCCTACCTGGCGTTCCACGTTGTCGCGGTAGGCCCGACCCAGGTCGTTGGTCCGGAAAGCGAGGCGAGTGAGGTGACGGAGGTTCATGAGGGTCTGGAGACTGAGCTCCTCGTCCTCGATGGCCCGGACCCGCTCGTAGACCTCGTTGAACTCCCGCACCTCCCGGGAGTCGTCGAAGTCGGCCAGTACACCGCTCACCCGGTTCATGTCGGTGCGGGTCGTGGAGGTCCGCTCCAGGGTATCGAAGAACTCGCCAAAGGCTCGGGCGGCCTGTTCCGGCTCTTCTCCGGCGGTGGGGTCCTCACCCTCACGGGCGGCGGCTCCCGTGGCCCGGGAGGCCCGCTCGGCCATCTGAGCCACCTGCCCCACTTCGGACCAGCTATCGGCCCCCACGGCACCGGGGATCTGAATCCAGGCCACGACCCCGCCAACGAGGAGAAGCACCACCAGGGCAATGGCCGCCACGCAGCCGCACCCCAGAAGCCCCTTCATGCACCCGCCCCCACCTCCAGAATCACCCCCCTGACGACTTGCGCCGGACGGCGACCCGACCGGGGCGTCAGGTTCGCGGCCGGGCTGGCCGTCGAGCTGGTCGTCGTATGGGGAGGGATCGGGGTCGGCCCCGGGGGCCCTGTCGTTGGCGTCCATGAGTCTCGTCTCTTGAGTCCGATGGTAGGTGGGCGGGATGCCCAGGAATACCTCGCTCTCCTCATCAGCCGCCCAAGGTACGTGTCGGATTCACCGAACGGCAAGAAGCGACAGACGGGCGTCGACGTCGACTCGCGCCCGAAATCCATCCAACTGATCCAGAGTTGACGCGCAGGTGATTCTGGGTTGATTCGGCCCGCCTATGATTTACGGAAGGCTTTTTTGCGGCGCGCACATCCCTCACGTAAGGAGACATCACCATGCGAACCCTGACCAGACTCTGTGGCGCGATGGCCATCGCGCTGCTGGCCACGGTGGCCTGCGACCACGACCGCGTGACGGCACCAGACGACGCCCTCGACGCTCGCGCCGTGCCGGGCCCGGCCCTCGAAGGGCATTCGTTTGCGGGAGAGGGGATGGTATTCGACATCGCCGCCCTTCCGAACGGGAACCTCCTGGTCGCCGTGACCAGTCTCGACTTCGGCGGCAACACCATCCAGGAGATCGGACGACACGGTGCAGAAGTCGTCGCCGACATTCCTGTCACCCCGGGCTCGCCCGTGAACGGACTCGAGCCTCTGGGCCAACGCGAGTTCTTCGCCACCAGCGGCGGACAGGACCTGACCGTCGGTGCCGGCCTGTGGCGCGTCTCGCAGGGGAATGCCCGACTCGTCGCCGACATCGCGGCGTCCACCATGGGAGACTGGGACCCCGACGTGGACGACCAGTTCGCCGACAACGATCTGGCAGACGCGGGACCGTATCCCGAGGACTGGAAGGACTTCCGGTGTGAGACCTTCGCACAGTTCAGTCACGGCCCTCAGACGAACCCCTATCACCTCACCGCCCTCTCCGGCAGCGAGGTGCTGATCGGCGATGCGGCGAACAACGGCGTCCTGTGGGCGAACACCACCGGCCAGATCGAGGTGGTGGCCTTCATGGAGCCTGCCACCGATCCCGTCACAGGTGACTGGATGGTCCTGGGCTACGTCGACGAGGACGGCGACATCGTCGGGATCGGCGAGGAGGCGGACGGTCCCGTCGAATGCTACGTCGAGCCCGTGCCCACCTCCGTCGCCGTCGGACCGGACGGTGCCTGGTACGTAGGCGAGCTCACCGGCACCACGCCGGCAAACCTCGGCGGTGGACACACTCCACACGGACTCGCCAGGGTGTGGCGGATCGAGCCCGGCACACGGAATGTGACGTGCCCCTCCGCTGCCTGCGAAGTGGTCGTCTCGGGCCTCAACTCGGTGATCGACGTCGAGTTCGGACCCGATGATCTCCTTTATGTGGTGGAGTACGAGCAGAATGGATTCCTGGGGACGGTGGCCCCTGATCTCGGTATCGATCTGGCCGGGGGCACCCTCCTGCAATGCGACGTCAGAAACGGCAACGTAGGGCGCGAAGCCTGCACGAGGCTCCTGGGAGGCGAGGAAGGGGACGCGACGGAGATGGAGCTCCCCTTCCCCGGCGCCATCACCTTCGACAAATCGGAAAACCTCTGGCTTGTAGAGAATGTCTTTGCGCCCACGGTCCGTCCGGTGGACTGGAAGTAACACCGAGCGCACCACGAACCGAGGGGCCCGGCCGATCGCTGGCCGGGCCCCTCTTTGCTTCTCCCCCCAGCCGACGCCTCAATCGCAGCTCACATTCGGGTTGAAGGGAAAGAAGGGCCCGCTGGGGTTCTCTTCGTGCACCCAGACGTGGAGGCTCCAGTGAGGGGTGTCGCCCAGCGGCGGCACGCCTCCCACGTCAAAGGGATGGTCGCCAAAGTGCGGGTGGGGCTGGCCGACGTCGATGACGATGTACTCGACGCCCACCAGGCGCAGGTTGCCTCCGTCACCCGGTGCGTAGAGCAACGCCTCGGGCTGGAGCGGATCGAAGTACGGGTCGATCAACGGCCCGTTCACCCAGTGATGGCCCATAGCCCCCAGTTCGGGGTGGGCCACGCAGTGGGCGTCGGCCGCGTAGCCGGCCCGAACCGCCTGATTGGTGGAGTTGAAGCGGGCCGTGGCCTGCCGGACCGACTTCATGAGGTCCCCGTGGGCCTCCATGCTCGTCGTGGCCCCCTGATGGATGGAAGCCAGGTGGTGCTCATGGCCGCCGAGCGAGTCGTCCGCCAACGGCGAGGCCGGCGAACGGTCGCATGCCGCGACGCCGGCCAGGAGGGCCACCAGGAGGAGGGCGAGATGGGAAGCAGTGATTCTGCGCATGGTTCGATCCCTTCGTGCTGGAGTGATGAGATGACGTCCTCATCCTCTCCTGCGCAGAACGGGGCGGGATGGGGCAACGGCGACCCCGACCTACTCCCCCTCCCCTTCTCCCGACCGCCTCCACAGCCCCACTGAGTCCCAGGGAAAGAAGAACAAGAAGAGGATCAGGATGTAGAGCCCGAGCCCGGTGCCCACCCACCGGGCCACCACCACCGCCATCCCCATGAAGAGGTGCGTTCGGCCGAGTCGGAGTAGCGGGCGCACCACGTCCAGGTGACCGGGACGCCAGAGGGGCCGGAGCTGCCGGCGCCAGTCTCCCACCACGGCCAGGGCGGCAAAGATCCAGTACTCCTCCACCACCCGGCGGATCATCTCGAACTGCCGTGCGCTCTCCAGGTCCAGGGGGTTCGGCGTTTCGGGCCAGAAAGGAAAGAAGCTGTAGGCAATGAAGAGGTAGATGGTATGGAGCATGAGGACGGCCAGGACGGCCGCAGCCAGCGCCACCGCCGCCATGAAGCCTCCCACCAGGACGAGCGCCAGCGTCGCGCCCTTGTGCTGAGACCAGGTGGAGAAGCCGGCGGGGAGCCAGAGCCGCAATCCACCCTGCACGCCCAGGGCGAGGCCCACCAGGCAGGTCACGAAGCTGGTGAGCAGCAGCCCCCACACCAGGTCCGAAGTGGACCACCCCAGTACGGGGCCCAGGGCACCCGTGATCAGGAAGGCGCCAACGGCGGCCTTGTCCACCTCCCACGTCGACCCACCCCCCGCACCCTCGCTCTTCCCGTTCGGGCCAGCTGGTCGGGGGTCGGCACCCCCGTCAGAGCCATTCCTGTCGAAACCGCTCATGGGGGGATCTGGATGCTGAGGCGGGACTCACGCGATCACCGAACTGGACGCATTCCAATCGTTCAGTCACGTAAGCTTATGGCGCGAGCCGCGCCGGGGCGAGCGGAGGACGGACGCCACCAACGGCTGAAGCCGCTTCCCCTCACCCCCCCGCCATCTCCAGCACCAGCGCCAGCTCCTCCGCGGTGCGGATGAGGTCGGGGTGGCTTTCGTCGTAGTGGGACCGGCGGATCTCCAGGGACTCCCCGAGACGGCGCTGGGCCTCCAGGAAGTTGCCGTCCATTCGATACAGCAGCCCGAGCTGAAAGAGAACTGCGCCTACATTCGGGTGGGTGGGGCCCTGATTCCTCTGCAGAATCTCCAGGGCCTCCAGGTACTTGGCCTCGGCCCGAGGAATCTGGCCGCCGTCTCGCAGTGCATTTGCCAGGTTGTTCAGCGTTACGGCTACTGTCGTAGACTGGCGTCCCGATCGATCCTCCTGGATGGCCAGTGCCCGCTGAAGGTGCTCCGCGGACTCGCCCCATGCCTGTCGCGCCCACAGCAGGTTGCCCAGCGAGTTCAGGCTCTGGGCGACGAGCAGATCGTCTTCTCCATGGAACTCAATCCGCTGCTCGAGGGCTTCTCGGGCAGCCTCCTCGGAGCCGTCCAGATCTCCCATGCGCCGCAGCAGGGCGCTCAGGTTATGAAGCGTGCCGGCCACCACGGGATGCCGATCGCCGAGACGGGCTCGTCGGATCCGAACAGCCATTTCGTACATGTCCCGGCTCTCCTCATAGCGTCCGAGCTCCCGGTATATCACCCCGAGATTGTTGGCCGTGCTCGCTGCGCCGTCGGTATCGAGGGCGTCGTGCTCGACCCGGATCTCCCAGACTTCTTCCAGGAGTTCTACGGCGCGCGCCAGCTCGCCGCGCCGCCAGTGGACGAGAGCCAGATTCTGCAGAGAGCTGGAAACCAGAAGGTGGCGAGGGCCGAGAAACTCTGATCGCATCTCGATCGCCTCGGCGAACAACGCCTCGGCCTGGTCCAACTCGCCCGAGCGACGGCTCACGCTTCCAAGGGCATCGATGGCGTGTGCAACTGCCTCGTGTCGATCACCGAACTCGCTGACCTGCAGTTCGAGCGCTCGACGGGTGGTAACCTCTGCCCTCTCGAAGTCCCCCAGGTTCCCGTACATGCGACCAAGATTGATGAGGGCGATCGCCAACTCCTCAGACCCCCCGAGTCCATGCTCCTCTCGCAACTCCACACTCCGCTCCAGGTATCGGGCCGCTTCCTCGTAGCGTCCGATGCGAGCGTACACGTCGCCCAGAACCGCAGCCAGTTCCATCTCGAGGGCCGGATCCCCGTCGAAGCTCGCCAGGTTCTCCGCGCCCCGGTCCAGGAGCTCGCGGGCCGTAAGGTCCTCAGACCCTCCCAGCGCCGGGCTCGCACCCTCCAGGATCCCGAAGAGGAAGTCGCTGACCTGGGTTCGTAGCTCGGCCTCGATCTGGGCGCTGTTCCGCTCGATCTCGAGCCGCTGGGCGTGAAGGTTCAGGGTGACGCCGTATCCCGCCATCACCACCAGGGCGGCCAGGCCAACCGCGGTCACCCCGGGGCGGCGACGGACGAACTTGCGGAGCCGATACCCTCGGCCGACTCGCCTGGCCTCTACCGGTCGTTCTGCCAGGAAGCGCTCCAGGTCGTCGGAAAGCGCCGCCGTCGACGGATAGCGGCGCTCCGGCTCCTTGGCCAGCGCGGTGAGCACAACGGTGTCCAGGTCACCGCCCAGGGTGCGCCGCAGACGTGCGGGGGTGGTCCTCCGAAGTCGGGCGACCTCCTCCACGTCGATGTCCTCGGCCCCACCTCGCGGCACCGCGCCACTGGGCACCGCCGGGTCCGTGTGACACACGATCCGCTCGGCCTCGGCAGGCGTTGCCCCCGACACCTCGTACGGCGCCCGCCCGGTGACGAGCCGGTAGAGGAGCACGCCCAGGGAATAGACATCGCTCGCCGTGGTGAGCGTCTCGCCGCGGATCTGTTCCGGGCTGGCGAAGGCGGGGGTGAGCGGACGACCTCCCCAGCGAGTGAGCTCCGCATCGTCCTCTTCTCCCTCCAGCACCCGGGCGATCCCGAAGTCGAGAAGCTTCACCGAGCCGTCTTCGGTGACCAGGATGTTCGCCGGCTTCAGGTCGCGGTGGATGATCAGGTTACGGTGGGCGTACTCCACCGCCTCGCAGACCTTTCTGAAAAGCCCCACCCGCTCCCGCACGGTGAGGAGGCGAGCATCACAGTAGCGGTGGATCTCTTCTCCCTGGACGTACTCCATGACCAGGAAGGGAAGCCCTTCCGGAGTGACGCCACCATCCAGGAGTCGGGCGATCCCGGGATGCTCCAGACGGGCGAGAAGCCTTCGCTCTCGGGCGAACCGCTCCCGCTCGGACCCGAAGGTCGTGGCTCCAGGCAGGACCTTCACCGCCACCTGCTTCTCGAAGGCTCCATCGGCCCGCTCGGCCAGGTAGACCACCCCCATCCCGCCCTGTCCGATCCGGTTGAGGAGTCTCCAGGAACCCAGGATCCGCCCCGCCAGGTCCGTCGTCTCCGGCTCACCACCGAAGGGGAGGCCCATTCGGCCTGCCATGCCGCGAAGGAAGGTGTCCGCGCCCTCCGTTGCCTCCAGAAGGCCCAGGACCTCCTCCAGAACCTCCGGATCATCCGGGCAGTTGCTCTCGAGGAAGGCACGCACGGCCCCCGGGTCGTCGAGCGCAGAGGCTTCCAGGAAGAGGCGCTCGATGCGGTCCCAGCGCTCGTCGGTACCCTCCCACGACCCGCTCACATCGCGCCCTCCAGCTCTCCTCCGTCAAGCCGCCGCTTGAGCCAGGCCCCGGCCAGGCGCCACTCCCGCTCCACCGTGGATGGCGACACCCCCAGCGCCTCGGCTGTCTCGGCCACCGTCAGCCCTCCAAAGAAGCGCAGCTCCACCATTCGGCTCCGGCGCATGCTGAGTTCCGCAAGCTGCTTCAGGGCCCGATCGAGGGCGATGAGCTCCTCGCTCGCACGTTCGGAAAGGGGTGACGACACCTCGATCTCGACACGCACCTGGCCGCCGCCACGCTTCTGCGCCATCCGCCGCTCGGCGTAATTCAGGAGGATCTGGCGCATGGCCCGGGAGGCGGTAGCCATGAAGTGGATCCGGTCGGTCCACTTCGCATCCTCCTGGCGGACGAGCTTCAGGTACGCCTCGTGGAGGAGGGCGGTGGTGGAGAGGGTGTCATTCCCGTCCCATTGACTTCGCTGGACGGAGGCGAGCCGCTTCAGCTCATGGTAAACGGCGTGGAAGACCGCATCGAGAGCCTCGCGGTCACCCGTCGAGGCCTCACGTACCAACTCGGTTACATCGACCTGCTCCCTCACCATCGGGTCGTCTCCTTGATCAGCCCGTGGGTCGGTCGGCTTGCCCGCTGCCGGCCGTTAAACCTAAGGGCAGCAAGAAGTGAGCCGGTAGTGGAGGGGCGTGATGACACAATGCGCCACAGTCTTCGCAACCGGACTGAGGGTCCTCAGCATCGGCTGTCGCGCCGTCCCCACGGGGGCGCCCCTGGCTTCGACCGGAAACACCGCCGCTGCGCGCCCCACGACCCGCCCCTCAGCCAGCCACGGATTAATTTCGGCCATGCCGGGTACACGTCGATCAGCCCCACGGGGGGGCCGCTCGGGATCGCGACGTTCGGTGTCTCCGGCCCGGCCCTCCGGACAAGCGTCAACGCAGCAGATGGGAGCACGGTCGCCATGAACGTAGAGAAGCTCGCGCAGACCCCGGCCCGGGAGTGGCCGTCCGAAGCAGATGCGGTCCTCCTTCAGAGGCTTCAGGACCAGGACGCCGACCCCTCACAACGAATGATGGCGGCGGAGATGGCGGGAAGCCTGAGCGTCCTCAACGACGACCTGGCCCGGGCGCTGGCAGGCCTCATCCGCAATCCCGACGAGCCCGATGAGCTCCGGGCCACCGCCGCCATCGCCCTGGGTCCCATCCTCGAAGACCTGGACATGGGGTTCTACGACGACGACCTGACAGAGGCTCCGGTGTCTCCCGAGACCGGGCAGATGGTCCGCGACACCCTACACCAGATCCATCAGGATGAGGGTGCACCCAAGGAGGTGAGGCGCCGAGCGCTGGAGGCCTCGGTCCGGGCGTCCCAGGAGTGGCACGCCGAGGCGGTGGGGGAGGCGTACCGCTCCGACGACCTCGACTGGCAGGTCACCGCAGTCTTCTGTATGGGACACCTCCCCGGGTTCGATACGGAGATCCTGGAGTCGCTGGAAAGCGACGAACCGCGCCTCCGCTTCGAGGCGGTCCAGGCCGCGGGGCACCGGAGCCTGGCCGATGCGTGGCCCCACATCCGCGGCATCATCCGGGCCCCCGACGACGACCTGGACCTCCTCTTTGCAGCCATCGAAGCCGCTGCCAGCGTACGGCCCGAGGAGGCCGAGGCAACCCTCTCTCCCTTCCTGGACTCCGATGACGAGGAACTGGCAGAGATGGCGCACGCCGCCATCGAATTCGCCGGGGTGCTGAGGGAAGACGCGGACCCAGACTACGCCCCCACCGAGCCCGAGCCCCCGACCACCGCCCTCGGCAACGGGTCCGGAGGGCGGTAGCCGGCTGCGTCGGAGGACGCCAGCGTCAGTCTGGCCGCTCCACGAGCTCCACTCGACGGTTCAGAGCCTGGCCTTCTTCAGTCCGATTCGTCGTGATGGGGGCCATCATCCCGGCTCCGGCAGCCTGAAGCCGATGGGCCTGGATTCCGTGCTCCTCCACCAGGTGGTTCACCACTGCCGCGGCCCGCTCCATGGACAGCCCGAGGTTGTAGTCGAAGTCCCCGACGGAGTCGGTGTGGCCCACCACCAGCAGGCTCAGCTCGGGGCGCTCGCGGAGGAGCTCGGCGATGGTGGCCAGGGCTTCGGAGGACTCGGGGAGGATCTCGTCACTGTCGAAGGCGAAGAGGATGTTCTGGATGGCAACGCGACCGTGCTCCAGGATGCCGTCGGCCATCTCGCCGACAGTGAGGGGAGCATGGTCCAGGGCCACGTCCATCTCGTCGGCGGTGACGGCGGCCAGGGACACGGCAGGCCCGCCGATGCGCTGCGCCTCGAAGATGGCAATCCCGGCCAGCACGCTTCGGTCCGCCGATCGGGCGGCGATATAGCGAAGCTGGTGATTCGTCCCGGCAATGTGGCAACAGTCGCGGGCGCCTCGGTCGAAGATGTTCGTGCCCCCCGTCAGGAACTGCCGCCCCGAGCTCGCGCTTCCCAGCTCGCCCTCACTTCCGGCAAACAGGATCTCAAATCCCGCCACCTCCAGCGCCTGCAGGTAGGTGCGCTTGATCTGGAGCGTGCTGATGCCGTCCTCCTCGAAGGCATAGCTGATCCGGAGGAGCTCGCCCTCCAGCGTCTCGGTGCTCTCGAACTGGTCGTTGAACCATCCGCTGGTGGGGACCACCAGGCGGTCGAAGTCCACCTGGTCGAAGTGCACGATGTAGGAGCCACCCACCCGGGGGATGTCCGGGTGGTCCCCAGAACCGCTCAGGTCTTCCTGCGCCAGGACACCGGCGGGGAGAAGGAGCGCGGCGGTCAGGGCTGCGGTGAAGACTCGTCTGGGCATTTCGGGCTTCTCCGTTCTGGCCTGGTAGGCGGTTGACGTCGTGGAGGGCCGGAGAGAAAATCCCTCAACCGACCCTCCACATCCAACCGACAAGGTTGCAGTTTGCAGGCGAGAATGCCAGGACGAGAGTCCCTCTGGCTCGCCTCCTCGTCAGTTCACCGCATCGTCGCTCCACCGGGTCTCGTACCAGGTGCGTCGGACCTCGAGGGTGAGGTCAGCGATGGTCTCCGACAGCTCCTCCCGCACCTCGGAGAAGCCGGGGTCCTCCTCCGGCACCTCCTGTACCTGGCCGATCATGGAACGAACCTCGTTCAACTCGGCCCGCAGCTCCGCGATGGCCTGCATGTCGGCCTCTACCGCGGCGTCGGGATCGTCCGGGATGGCCTCACGGTAGTCCGCCACGCTCCGGGCGATTTCATCGAGGTCCCGCTCCAGCCTGGCGAGCTTCTCATCAGCCGTGCTGGAGAGTTCCTCGGAGGTGGCGGCCAGCTCCAGCTCGGCTCGGGCCACTTCCGCTTCGACCTCTGCCAGCGCTTCGGAGGCTTCACTCCGAACGACACGGGCCTCCTCGGGATCGGCCGTGGCCAGACGCTCCAGCTCACCGTGGACCGCCTCCTCCATCTCCTCGACGCGGGTGGCCAGCTCCTCCCAGCGTTCCTCCTGGCCTTCCGCGAGATTCGCTTCCATCTCCTGAAGATCGGCCCGGAGATCGAGCACGGCGCCCTCCACCTCAGTGCGGAACGCCTCGAACTGTGCCGCCATCTCCTCGGCCGTCAGGGCCTCCGCTGCCTGCTCGTCTTCCATGTACTCGTGCTCATCGGGCGTGCATGCGCCCACGAGAAGCGTTGCCACCACCATTGCCGCTGCCAGCTGCTTGCCGTACATCGTCCTCCTCCTTCGGTCGGGCCCGGGTCCCCTTCGACTCCGGGGGGTGAGGGGTCGTTCGGGGACGTGGGCCGATGGAACGTCACGTACGAGGCCGAACGCCTTCGTACCTGGCCGAGGCAGTTGGGCGGCAGCGATCCGCCGACCGAGGCCTCGACGGCCAGGGCGGTCTCGACTCGGGTCGATTTTTCCTCGCACGTAGGAAGATTCTGCGCGCTTCGTCCGGAGCGGCCCCATGACACGAGGTCGAGGGACCAGGCCCGGTGGAAGGCTCATCATCCCCTGCGTGGGCCCCCTGGCGCCGTCCCGGTGCGCCGGCCGGCACCTGCCGAGAACTCCCTGGGGACCCCTCCAGGGTGCAAGGCACGTACCGACGCCTCCCCCCCCCACGCCCCCTTCCACTCACCCACATGGGGCGTTACATTGAAAACCATCAATATTGACGCTCTTCAATACAACATAATCCAATGCCCGCAACCACCTCCGAACGCCAGCTCGGCCAGCGCTGCTGCCTTCCCCTTCCCCCGGAGACGCTGGACGGGGATACGGCGGAAGCGCTGACGGCAGACCTGGAGATGCTGGCTCACCCCATCCGTCTGCGCCTGCTCTCGGTGCTGGCGAAGGCTCCGGAGCCGGCCTGCGTGTGCGACCTGGAGGCGGTGGTGCCGGTGAAGCAGCCCACGGTGTCGCACCACCTGAAGCTGCTGCGCTCCGCCGGTCTCGTCCGCTCGGAGCGGCGGGGGCACTGGACATACTACTCCGTGAAGCCGGAGGCGCTGCAGGGACTTCGTCGGCGCATCGTGGCCGGACTGGACCACCTGGGCGCCGGAGCGATCCCTACCGAACGTCCGACATCCACCAACCACTCAACCGCAGACACACACCCATGAGCACCACGAGCGACACCTCCACCACGAACAACACGACCACCACCGACGCCCTCAAGAGCCAGGTGCGGGACCGCTATGCCGGAGCCGCCCGGGACGCCGCCTCGGGCCGACAGGCCAGTTGCGGATGCGGCGACGGCGGTTGCGGCGACCCCGCCAGCCAGCGGGACCCCATCACGGCGGACCTGTACCCGGACCAGGACACTGCAGGGCTGCCGCAGGAGGCTCTCCTGGCCTCGCTGGGTTGCGGCAATCCCACCGCCCTGGCCTCCCTGGCCCCCGGTGAGACGGTCCTGGACCTGGGCTCGGGCGGCGGGATCGACGTACTCCTGTCGGCCCGGCGGGTGGGCCCCACCGGGATGGCCTATGGGCTGGACATGACCGACGAGATGCTGGAGCTGGCCCGGGCCAACCAGGAGCGAGCCGGCGTGGAGAACGTCGAGTTCCTGAAGGGTGACATCGAAGACATCCCCCTCCCCGACGCCTCGGTGGACGTCATCATCTCCAACTGCGTCATCAACCTCTCAGCCGACAAACCGCGGGTGCTCCGGGAAGCCTTCCGGGTGCTCAAGCCCGGCGGACGCTTCGCTGTCTCGGACATCGTGGTCCGGGGCCCGGTCCCAGACGAGGTCCGCCGCAGCATGGAGCTCTGGATCGGCTGCGTGGCCGGAGCCCTGGAGGAGCAGGAGTACCGCTCGCTTCTGGCCGAGGCCGGCTTCCAAGCCATCGACCTGGAGCCCACCCGCATCTACGACCGGGAGGCGGTGGGAGCGCTCCTGGAACAGGCGGGGCTATCGGGGGAGACCGCGTTCGCCGACGCCGCGGCCAACCGGTTCATGAGCGCCTTCGTCCGGGCCCGCAAACTGGCCTGAGCTCGCGGATGGGAAGCCGGCCGGGTCGGCACGCGCCACCCACCCGGCCGGCCCTCCACCCGGCGGGTGGCTCACAGCCTCAGTGGCATTCCTCGCTCACCACCTCCCCCTCGATGACCACCCCGCACACGCGGGACACGTACTCGAAGGGATCGCCGTCGAAGACCACCACGTCGCCATCCTTGCCCACCTCCAGCGACCCCACCCGATGGTCGATCCCCAGGATCCGGGCGGCGTCCAGGGTCACCAGCGCCAGCGTCTCGTCAAACGAGAGCCCGTGGGCCACCAGCGGCGCCGCCTCGAACAGCAGCACCCGGGTCTTGGGCACGTAGGCCTCGAAGCCGCTCTGGATCGTCACCGGAATGCCGGCGTCCTTAAGGATCCGGGCCGTCTCGTAGGTGGCGTTCTCCAGCTGACCCGCGTAGCGCGCCAGGGGGGGATGCAGGATCACCGGCACCCCGGCCTCCCGGATGTCGTCGACCACCAGGTGCGACTCGGCGGCCCCGTCCAGCACGAGCTCGAAGCCGAATTCCCGCTGCAACCGCAGCGCAGCCATGATCTCCGTCACCTGCTGTGCGGTGATCAGCGCCGGGATCTCACCCTCCAGCACCCGGGCCAGCATCTCCAGGCTCAGGTCCCGGGACGGAGCGCCCTCGCCCCCCTCGGCCCGCTTCCGTGCGTACTCCTCTGCCCGGATCAGCTCCTGTCGCAG
>SLNQ01000310.1 GCA_007132965.1 Gemmatimonadota bacterium
GAGCCGGCCGCCCGCCGCCCCATCCGGGTCCAGGTCCCGGAGTTGGCCTCCAGCACCGGGTCGTGCACGGGGAGGGTGGCGCCGGCAGGCAGGGGAGCCCACCGGAGCACGTCCTCCAGGTTCACGATCCGGAGCATGGGCCCCCGCAGAAGGGTGGCGGACGGGAACCACAGGCCGCCGCCCCGGGCGCCCCGGCTCCCCTGCCGGCGAGGGTGATTCAGGAGCTGCTCCAGGTGCTCGCCCCGAAGCGCGTCATAGATGACCCGACCCCACTGGTCGCGCTGCAGGGAGAGCCACCCCAGCAGGGAGCGGTGGGCCGCCAGGTCCGCAACCAGCGACTCCACCACGTGCAGGGTGGCCCGCTCCCGGGTGCGGCCGGCCTCGAGGCGGGCCACCAGGTAGCCCCGGATTCGGCCCGGGGAGCCCGCCGCATGGGACGCCTCACCGGGGACCACCACCACCCGGTGATGGGGTTTCTCCAGGAACCGCCAGAGGCGAGAGCTGCGGGCAATGAGGCCCTGGACCCGGGGCCGCACCTCCTCGTAGAAGCCAGGAACGAGGTGCATGGCCTCGTCCGCTTCCACTACCCGGGCCTCCCTTCCCCCGGGAAAGCGCGGAAACTCCCCCGGGGCGGCGATGTAGCGGTGCAGCTCCCCGGCCAGGCTGTAGCCCAGTCGCCGGTAGAAGTCGACCCGGTAGGGGAAGAGGGCGCTGAGTTCCACGCCGGCCTCGTGGGCCCCGTGGAGGGCCGCCCGGCAGAGAAGCCCGCCCACCCCCTGGCGGCGAGCCTCGGGGGTGACCGCCACCGCCGCCAGCCCCTGCACCGAGAACTCCCTTCCCCAGAGGTGCATGCGCAGGGGATAGGAGCGCAGACCGCCCACGAAGCGACCCTCCAGCTCGCCCACCCAGCAGGTCTCCCGCCCGCCGAACGGATCGGTCCCCTCGGTGAGCCCGTCCAGGCGCTGAGCCGCCGTGCGCTCACCCGGGAAGGCGGTGGCCCAGAGGTGGGCCAGGGCCGGAAGGTCGGCGTCCTCCGCGGGGCGGAGAGTGAGCCCGTCCAGGCGGTAGGAAGGTGGCTCGAGAGCGGAGGTGTCGGGAGTCATGTCTGACATGGTACCCGCCCCGGGTCGGTGGAGCCAGGGGCGAGGTGCGGGAAGCCGGGGCCGCGCAACAACCCTCGGGGGCAAACCCACCGGGACGGCCCGGCACAGGGACCCCGGCCGTGGGTACCATGGAGCCGGCCGCCGGAGCGTTCGACTCCGGGACACGGCAAGCCGGACCGGGCGCGTCCCAGCCACCACGCGATCCGGCCACGAGTTCCCGTCCACGTCGCAAGGAGCCGTCGCACCATGAAGACCGCCATTGTCGCCGGATGTCGCACGCCCTTTACCCGGGCCGGGAGCATACTCAAAGATCTTACGGCGGTGGAGCTGGGCCGGATCGCCGTGCGAGAGGTTCTGGCCCGGGCCGACGTGCCCGGTGACGTGGTGGATGAGCTCATCTTCGGCACGGTGGTCCACGATCCCCGGGCTCCCAACATCGCCCGGGAGGTGGGACTGGCGGTGCTACCGGACACGGTTCCGGCCTCCACCGTCTCCATGGCGTGCGCCTCGGCCAACCGGGCCATCTCCGACGCCGCCGCCCTCATCGAGCTGGGCAACGCCCACGTAGTGGTGGCCGGCGGCGCCGAGTCCCTCTCCCACATCCCCATCATGGTGAGCGACAAGCTCTCGCAGACGCTGGTGGAGGCGTCCCGGGCCCGGAGCCTGAAGGAGCGGGTGGCCACCTTCGCCTCGGTGCGCCCCGGCGACCTGGTGCCCCAGCGGCCGCAGATCGCCGAGCCCTCCACCGGAGAAACCATGGGGGAGGCCGCCGAGCGCATGGCCAAGGAGAACGGGATCGAGCGGCAGGACCAGGACGCGTGGGCCCTCCGTTCGCACGTGCGGGCCCGGCAGGGGCAGGAGGACGGCCGCCTGGCCCAGGAGATCACGCCGGTGTACGTGCCCCCGGAGTTCGACGAGGTGGTGAAGGAAGACAACGGCGTGCGGCCCGACACCAGCCTCGAGAAGCTGGCGGGGCTGGGGCCGGTCTTCGATCGGGACTACGGGTCCGTCACCGCCGGCAACGCCTCCCCCCTCACCGACGGGGCCGCCGCGGTGGTCCTCATGTCGCCGGAGGCGGTGAAGGTGCACGGGGTGAAGCCGCTGGCGTACATCCGGAGCTTCGCCCTCACCGCCCTGGATCCGGGCTGGCAGCTCCTGCAGGGGCCGGCCTACGCGGCCCCCATTGCCCTGGAACGGGCCGGCATCACCATGGACGACGTGGACCTCATGGAGATGCACGAGGCCTTTGCCGCGCAGGTGCTCTCGAACCTGCAGGCTCTGGACTCGGACCGGTTCGGACGCGAGGAGCTGGGAAGGAAGGGGAAGGTGGGCCACCCCGACCCGGAGCGGATCAACGTCATGGGCGGCTCCATCGCCCTGGGCCACCCCTTCGGGGCCACCGGCGCCCGGATCACCACCACCCTGGCCCGGGAGCTGGAGCGGCGGGACGGGGAGTTCGGACTCCTCACCGTGTGCGCCGCCGGCGGGATGGGCTTCGCCATGGTGATCCAGCGCGCGTGATGCCCGCCCCGGGCGTGCCAACCTCCGGGGTGCTGGCCTCGGGGCTCCAGGCCTCGCAGGTGCCACGGCTCCTCGCGCTTCTGGCCCTCCTCCTGGTGGCGTCGGCCCTGGCCGCCGGCACCGCTTCCCTGGAGGCCCAACAGGTCGAACGCGAACGACAGGAGGCGGTGGCGCCGGAGCTGGGTGTGGTGGAGATCGACCGGAGCCTCCGGACCCGCCTGGACCTCTTCGGTGAGGTGGAGGGGTTCCGCGTCGCCCGCCTCTTCCTCAGAGACGACGGCACCGCCGTGCTGGAGATCGAGAGCCGGCCGGGAGAGCAGGTGCTCCGGGAGCGCCGGCTCCTGGACGACGCCGAGCTGGCCGCCTTCAGGGCTGATCTGGAGGCTCGCTTCCAGGAGATGGCCGTGGGGCCGCTGGTGGGCCAGGACGGCCGGGGCGGCCTGGTACTCCGGCAGACCCTCCTGGGCCTGGCCTACCACGGCTGGGCCGTCCCCGTGGCGCTGGATATCGACTCGGCGCAGGGAGCCGTGGCCACCTACCTCCTCACCGCCGGAGCCTCGTTCTACCTGCCCTACCGTCTGACCCGGGACCGTCCGGTGACCCGGGTGCACCGGGACCTGGCGGCCTACGGCGGTACCCGGGGCATCGGAGCGGGCGTCCTGCTGGCAGACGCCCTCTCGGGCAACTCCACTTCAGGCAGCAGTCGGGCCCGCCTGGCCGGGGGGGTGCTGGTGAGCTGGGGCGGAACGGTGGCGGGGTACCAGGCGGCCCAACGCTTCCAGCCCGACGAGGGGACCGCCGCCCTCTGGTCGGCCATGGGGGACCTGGGCTTCGCCTCCGGCGCCCTCTCGGCGTACGCCGCCGGACCGTACGTCCGGGACGAGGTGGAGGTGACCGAGGGAGGCGTCACCTTCACCGATCGGCGACTCCGCAACCGGCGGCTGGGGCACGCCATGACCCTGGCCGGAGGGGCCGCCGGACTGGCGACAGGCGGATGGCTGGGCGGCCGTATGCCCATGACCGAAGGCAACGTCACCGTCCTCCGCTCCGGCTCGGTGC
>SLNQ01000168.1 GCA_007132965.1 Gemmatimonadota bacterium
ACCAGGGGAAAGGCCAGCCCGATGGCAGAGCCCACCAGGATCAAGACCATGGCCCAGGCGAGCAGGGTCCGGTAGGGACGCAGCCGCGGAGTCAGCCGGGTGAGGAAGGCGTAGGGTCGAGTCTTGGCCATAGGGGAGAACGATGTGGGCTCGGGGCGCTCGCAGGGGGTAACATAGGGCCGGCCCCCCCTCCGCTCCAGTAGGGTACCACCTCCGGGCACGGAGCCGTAGCTTGCCGGCATGACTTCCGCCCCCACTCCCAGGCAGATCGCCCTGGCGTACGCCCAGGTTCTCCTGGCTGGAACGCTCTGGGCTACCTCCGGCCCCCTCTCCATTGCCCTGTTCCGCATGGGGGTGCCCCCCACCAGCGTGGCCATCCTGCGACCGGGGACCGGAGTCCTCTTTCTGGCCCTCTTCGTCGTCCTCCTCCGGCGGCGGCGCCGGGAGGCCGCCCGACGAGCCGGGGTGAAGCTCCCCCCGGTGACCCGGAATCTGGCCGGCATGCTCCTGGTGGGCGGGCTCATCGTGGGAATCTTCCAACTGGCGTACCAGATGTCCACCGACGCGGTGGGAGTGCCCGCCACGGTGGCCCTCCTCTACCTGGCTCCCGCCATCGTGGTGGGAGCTTCGGTAGTGATCTTCCGCGAACGCCTGACCTTCTGGAAGGGGCTCCTGGCCGCCGTCTCGATCCTGGGGGTCTGGCTCACCGTATTCGGCACCCGGGGGGTCGACGTGGACCTCACCCCCGTGGGGGTCGCCTGGGGCTGCGTCTGCGGGGTTACCTACGCCAGCTACACCATGTTCGGAAAGTGGTACGGAAAGACCCACGGCCCCCTCATCCCCCTCTTCTGGAGCACCGTGGGGGGTACGATCCTCCTGTTGGTGGCGTGGGGGGTCCGGGGCGAGCCCATCGTACTCCCGCAGGGATGGCTGGCCTGGAGCACGGTCCTTCTCCTGGGGCTCCTCTCCATCGCGCTGGCGGCCCTCCTGCTGTTCAACGCCATGCGAACCCTGGAAGCGGGGCGAGCCTCCATCGGGACCACCATCGAACCGCTGATGGCCAGCCTCCTGGCCTGGGCCCTACTGGACCAGGTCCTCACGCCCTGGGGGATGCTGGGGCTGGCGCTCCTCGTGATAGGGGTGGCCGGCGCATACGGACTGCGGGTACCCCACAAGCCTCAACCCGGGGAGCCCGACCCCCTCCCCGGCCGCCCGCTGGCCGGGTGAGGGTCCGGACGATTCCAGCAGGCCCCGAAGGGCCGAGCCTCGTCCCGATCCGACTCAGCTCCGGGGCACGAGGATGACGGCCTCGGCGCCGCCGCCCTCCCGGTTCCCCACTCGCAGGTGCATGCCCCGTGCCTCCAGGACCCGCCGGGCGTAGGGAAGTCCCATTCCCACGGCGTCGGAATCGGTGGTCCAGAACGGATCGAAGGCCTTCTCCAGCGCCTCTGCGGAAAAGCCCGGGCCGCGGTCGATGATCCGCACCCGGATGCCCTCCTCCGAGCCCTCCGTCTCCACCTCCACGGTCTTTCCCTCTCCGAATCGGCCCGCGTTGGCCAGCACGAGGAAGAGGGCGTCCTTGAAGGCCTCCGGATGCACCGTCGCCGGAAGGCTCGACGCGCTGAACCGGAGCTTGACGGGCACGTCGGTCTCCTGGATATAGTCACGAACCACGGCGTGGATCAGATCGGGCAGGTTCTCCCGGCTGGCCTCCTCCTCGGGAGGTTCGCCGGCGTAGAACTCCAGGTCTTCCAGGGCGTCCACCACATCCCGGGCTGCGGCCGGAAGCTGGTCGTCTCGGCCCAGCGCCCTCCGGAGCGGCCGAATCGCGGCGCCCCGGAGGTATCGGACCAGACCCTGGATGGCCCGGTCCGCCGGATCCTCCTCCGGCTCCGCGCCCCGGGGGCGCCACCCCTGGGCCAGAGCACTGCGGACGCGCTGAATCTCGGGTGGGTCGCCGGCGACCTTTTCCGGCACCTCTCCCTCCCGTTCCAGATCCCTGGCCAGACGGTCAAGCGCACCCGCGTGGGGTTTCTCCGATCGCTTCAGCAAGAGAACTGCGACGGCCACGGCCAGCGCCGCCACCAGGATCCAGGCGACTATCTCCATACGGGGACTCCTGAACATTCGATGTATAGGGGCGAGCCCTCGTAGAGGCCTCGCTCGGACTCAACGCCAGTCACGATCATGGTGGGCCGGACGCTCCGGGGCAATGCACGGATCCCCATGGCGGCCCCGGGAGCGCTCCCGGGAGCGGCCCCGGAGGTGTCCCCCGCCACCCGGAGCTCATGCGCCGGCTTGCCGGGGAGGCAGTCCCCTCCTATGGTCCTGCTGCCAACGTGGGTGGCGGGCCTCCCGGTGACAGGGCTCCGCCGAACGCTGCACTCCGGCAACCGCCGGACGGTGTCCCTCCGCAATCCAGCCCTTCCATGTCCGATTCGCCGTCACATGACGCCGGCAGCCGCGCCGGCCCCCAGCCTCCGCCGCTGCTCCGACAACTCGAGTGGCTCCTGAAGGAGAGCGCCGACGCGGCCAACCCAACGGCCAAGGAGATCCGCTCGCTCCTTGACGACGTGAAGACGGTGGCGGTCGTCGGCCTCTCCCGGGACCCGCTGAAAGCGGCTCGCCGAGTGCCCTCCTACCTGGCGGCGAAGGGCTACCACGTGATCCCGGTGAACCCCAACGCCGACTCCATCCTGGGCCAGCCGGCCCGGGACACCCTGGACGAGGTGACCGACGAAGTGGACCTGGTGCTCCTCTTCAGGCCGTCCGACGAAGCCGGGGACTTCGTGGAGACGGCGGCGGCCCGTGACGAGCGGCCCGCCATCTGGCTGCAGGAGGGGATCATGGCGCCCGAGGCCGCGGCGGCGGCTCGGGACGCGGGTCTCACGGTGGTGCAGGACCTCTGTATTTTCAAGGCTCACCGCTCCCTTCCCCGCAACCAACCCCGTAGGCCGGCCACCCTGCCAGATCTGGCGGCGAGGGAGTGACCCCCTCACCTTCGCGGCTCAGGCGCCGTTTTGATCAGAGCTCCTGAGCCACCTTGGCGGCGTGTCCCTTGGGCCGAACCCGGCGCCAGGCCTTCTCCACCTGCCCCTCCTCGTCGATGAGAAAGGTACTTCGCTCCACGCCCCAGAACTTGTTTCCAAACATGGACTTCTCCTTCCAGACCCCGTATGCCTCCGATACGGCATGGTCTTCGTCAGCCAGGAGCGGAAAGTTCAGGTCGTATTTTTCCTTGAACTCACGGTGCGACTCCACCGGATCCGGCGAGACCCCCAGGACGACCACCGTGTCGTGGTCCAGCTCGGGCATCAGGTCGCGAAACTCGCAGGCTTCCGTGGTACAGCCGGGTGTATCGTCCCTGGGGTAGAAGTAGAGGATGACCTTGCGACCCCTGAGGTCGCTCAGAGACACGGTGTCACCGTCGTCTGCGGAAAGCTCGAAGTCGGGGGCTGGGTCGCCTTCGTTCAGCATGGGTCGGGCTGTGCTCCTGTTGCTTGGTGTGGATGGGGATGGGGGGACGCCGGCACCGGCGTCCCGGACGGCTGACGGCCTACCCCTGACGGGAGGCGCGAGTTCACGGCGTCGGGCCGGTCGGCTATTCCTGGAGCATCCACCGGCAGCGGTCGTCCCCGCCGGACAGGCAGTGGGTGTGGACCAGCCGGTCAGGCTCCGCTCCGACCCTGGCCATCTCGGCCCGCGCCAACCCGGTGACGATCCCGCAAGCGTCGCCTCCCGGATCCCCCTGGATCAGGAGGTCGTCGACACCCTCCATGACGAGGGGCGACCCCGAGGCATTCACCAACTGGCGTCCCATCAGGTAGCGAAGTCGTTGTCCGATCCTCCGACGGGCCAGGGCGTGGGCCAGTCGCCGGGGCAGAATGCGGCGCCAGCCCGGACGGGTGGAACCCCCGTGAAGCTCGGCGCCCACTGTGAGGAAGACCTCATCGGAGTCCGGCCGCCGAGTCACCAGGCGGATGAGATCCACCACCTCCCGGTCGGTAATCCGACGGCGGCGGCGCACGTCGTCCCGATATCTCCGGATCTGCGCCTCCACCGCCTCCGACAGACCCAGGCGGCGGGGCAGGGTGACGCTCACGTTCTCGTCGTCCAGGATCTCTGCCGGCAGATCCCGGTTCTTCAGGGTCTGCAGGAGAGTGAGGGCCACCCGTGAGTGGACTCGCCTCCGAGCGTTGGTGGGGGCTGGGTCGGACGAACCGGAGTCGCTGGCAGGCACGAGAGCCGAGGGTGGAGGTTGCAGATCATCGCCGGCGCAGGATATCGTCACCGGGAGGGAGTAATGTCGATGCACGGACCCGGTTCGGCAACGATTGCCTGATCACCGGGAACGTTCCTCGCCCACCGATCCGACCGAAACCTGCCCCGCTCATGCGACGATACCCCGCCTTCGATCCACCGGAATACGTAGACTGGTCTCCCGATCCGGAGGTCATGGAAGCCTACGAGCGCACCCTGTCGGCCGAGCCCGGTCGGGCCGAGGTGGTCCGGGCCCTCTCCGCCCATCGCCTCGTCGAGGTCTACCGCGACCTCCTGCGTACTCGACTCCTGGACATCGGCCTGAAGCGGTGGGTCCGGCAGGGAATCATCTCCAAGGCCTGGCTCGGCACCGGTGAGGAGGCGGTGACGGTGGGCAATGTCCAGGCCCTGGATCGCAGGCGAGACGTGGTCTGCCCCATGATCCGCAACGCCGGCGCCTGCCACATGATGGGGATGCCCCTCGTCGATCTCTTCCGTGGGTACCTGGCCACACCGGACTCCCCCTCCGGGGGACGGGACCTGCATGTGGGCGATCCCTCGAAAGGGGTCATCCAGCCCATCAGTCACATGGGCACCAACGTCCCGGTGATGGCAGGCATCGCCTTGGCCTTTCGCCAGCGAAAGGAGCCCGGCGTGGCCCTCACCTGGATCGGGGACGGCGCCACCAAGACAGGCGAATGCCACGAGGGCCTGAACTTTGCAGCCGTCCAGGACCTGCCGGTGGTCTTCGTGCTCCAGGACAACCAGGTGGCCCTGGGCACCCGGGCCGACCAGCACGGGATCGGGGAGCTGGACCGGTGGGGCGACATGTACGGCGTCCCCACCTGGCTCACCGACGGGAATAATGTGCTGGACGTCCTGGCGGCCACCCACCTGGCAGCCGAGCGGTGCAGGGAGGGAGCCGGACCGACCCTCATCGTGGCCCGCACCTTCCGGATGGGAGGACACGCCACCCACGACGAGAGGGAGGCCCGGCGTACCTTCCCCGACGAGCTCTTCCGTCACTGGGGTCGGCGCGATCCGGTGGGTCTCTACGAGGCCTGGCTCCTGCGTCGGGGCATCGACGAGGAGCGGCTGGCCACGGTGGAAGAGGAGGTCACCGCCGAGGTGGAGGCTGCGGCGGACGAGGCAGCGGACTCGAGGGACCTGAAGGTAGATCCAACGGCGGCCCAGTACCCGGGATACTCCCATGGCCCGGTGCCGGAGACCATCCGGAATCGTCCGGTCCGACCAGCCAACGGCCCTTGAAGCTCGAACCGAGTCCTGATAGATTTGAGGCCGAAAGAACGACTCTCGAGACGACTCCCCTCTCGGGAAGAGGAAGTTGCGATCAAGGGCGCATCGCCTTTTCGGCACGCGCCCTTTCGTGTCTCTCCCATTCGCCTGAGGCTCAACTCGCAACCAAGGGGTGAGCAGGCATATGTCCAGGAGCAGTTCAGCACGATCCGACGACCAACAGCCACAGACGGCGCCCTCGCAAGAGGTTCCGCTCTCTGAGCTGAGTGACGAGGAGCTGGTCACCGCCCACCTGGGCGGTCGCCCTGGCGCGTTCCAGGAGCTCTTCGACCGATATCGGGACCGACTGGTCCACTTCATCACCAGAAAGACCGGCGACTCGGACCGGGCCCAGGACCTGGTCCAGGAGGCCTTCATCCGGGTCACCCGGCACCTGCACCGGTTCGACACCAGCAAGAAGTTTTCGACCTGGGTCTACACCATTGCGTCAAACCTTTCGAAGAACGAGCTCCGGAACCGGTCCCGGAGTCCGCTGGTGCTCTTCCAGAAGCTCACCAGCAACTGGGACGAGGACCACCGGCCCCTGCAGTTTGAGGACCTGACCATGCGTCCGGACGACCTCTACCGGAAGCGCTTCTTGCGCCGCCTGGTCGAGGACACAGTGGAAGAGCTGCCGGAACACCACCGGCTGGTCTTCCGCCTCCGGGAGCTGGAGGGTAAGAGCTACGAGGAGATCGCCGAGATCACCGGCGTGAACCTCGGTACGGTCAAGAGCCGGCTCCACCGCGCCCGGAACTCCTTTGCTCAGCGGATCGAACATTCCCTGAACTAAGAGCGGGTGCCGCGGCGAGATCCGGTCTCCGGACTGGAACCCCGCATCGGTCCAGAGTAAGTTTCAGCGGCGGGCTCCCTGCGGAGTCCGCCGCTTCGTGTTTCTTCCCCCCGGACCAGGCCCGGAGCCACATGTTCGACAACCTACGAGATGCTTTTCGCCAGGCCGTGGAAAACTTTCGGACCGAGCTGAACCGGGACCAGGTCCCGGAGGCGGCCGATCGCCTGCTGAAGGCCATGGAGGGGGAGCTGGGCCAGGCCCGGGCAGAACTGAAGCGCCTGGCCAGCGAGGTGGAAGAAACCCGAAAGAAGGCCTCCGAAGAGGAGGAACAGGCCCGCACCTGCCTGCGGCGTGAAGAGATGGCCCGGCGGATCGGGGACACCGAAACGGCCGACCTCGCTCGCTCCTACGCCGAGCGTCACCTTAAGCGCAAGGACGTCCTGAACCAGAAGGCGGAGGTCCTGGAGCGGGAGCTGGGCGTCCAGCGAGGCGAGGTGGCTGAGATGACCGAGCGCATGAAGGAAGCCCGCCTCCAGCGGGATGCGCTGACGGCGTCGGCGGGAAGGACCTCGGCGCGCCAACGTCTGGGCGAGGCCGACGACCTCTTCCAGGAAATGGACCGGATGGCCGAACGCATCCAGGACCTTGAGGGCCGGGCCGACGCCGCTCGGGAGCTGGGCGAGATGGACCTGGACGGCCAGACCGGTACCCCCACCCCGCCCACCGACGAGGAGATGGAGGCCCGACTGGAGGCGCTGAAGCGGCGAATGGGCAACAAGTGACTCGAAGTCTGATCGGTCCCCGCCGTGGGCCGGGTCCCGGATCCGGGGTGGCAGAAGCGGGCTGCCTGCAGTAGGTTTTCTGGCCGTGCGGGACGCCGGCGATGCAGGAGTGTTCGTCTACGAAGCCAACGATCCGAGCGGGTGCGGACCGCCCCGTTCGACTCAGCAGACGGGTTGACTATGGAAAACTGGATCGGAGTCGGGGTCTGGATCGTCGTGGGGGCCCTGGTGGGCCTGTCCATGAAGATCTTCGTGAAGCGACCGGAAGAACAGGCCGGACACACCTTGATCCTGGCACTCTTCGGTTCCTTTGGCGCCGTGGTGGGAGGTATGCTCGGCGTGGGGCTCTTCCACTTCGACCATCCGGCGGCCCTGAGCCTCGGCGGAATCGCCGGCGCCGTGGTCCTGGCAGCTATCATGACCTGGACCTACCGGTGGGGAATCCGGACCATGATCTGACGCATGGGCGACCGAACGGACCTCATCGGCACCCGACTGGAGGCCTTCCGGGACGAGCTCTTCGACTTTCTGCGCATTCCCTCGGTGAGCGCCCGGTCCGAACACCGCGACGACACGAACCGGGCAGGCCAGTGGGTGGTGGACCAGATGGCCCGGGCGGGCCTCGAGGCCGAGCTCGTCGGCACCGAAGGGCATCCCATTGCCCTGGGCGAATGGCGAGGAGCCGGAGACGACGCGCCCACCCTCCTCATCTACGGCCATTACGACGTGCAGCCCGTGGAACCCCTGCACCTGTGGACCTCCCCTCCCTTCGAACCCGAGGTCCGTGACGGCCGGATCTACGCCCGGGGAGCTTCCGACGACAAGGGCCAGCTCTTCCTGCACCTCAAGGCCCTGGAGGTCCTCCTGGAGACCCGGGGGGAGCTGCCGGTGAACGTGGTGGTGCTGGCAGAAGGAGAAGAGGAGGTGGGCTCCCCCAACCTGCTCCCCTTCGTGAAGGCGCACCGGGAACGCCTGGCCTGTGACGCTGTGCTCATCTCCGATTCGCAGATGTTCGCGCCCGGCCGTCCCTCCCTCCTCTTTTCGCTCCGGGGGCTCAGCTACCTGGAGATCCGGATCCGGAGCGCGGCGTCGGACCTCCACTCGGGCAGCTACGGCGGCGCCGTCCCAAATCCGGCCCAGGTGCTCGCCTCCATCGTGGGCTCCCTCCACGACGAACAGGGTCGGGTGGCGGTACCGGGCTTCTACGACGCGGTGGTGGAGTGGGACCAGGAGACCCGGGACGAGATCCGGAGCCTGCCCTTCGACGAGGAGGCCTTCCAGGCGGGAGTGGGCGCCCGGGCGCTGGGGGGTGAGAAGGGGTTCTCCACCCTGGAGCGCCTCTGGATTCGGCCCACCTGTGAGGTGAACGGGCTGCTCTCGGGCTACACCGGCGAGGGTGCCAAAACCGTGCTCCCGGCCGAAGCCATGGCGAAGGTGAGCTGCCGCCTGGTGCCGGACCAGGACCCAGACGAGGTGGCCCGCCTCCTCCGGGAGCACGTGGGCCGGGTGGCGCCGGACACGGTGGAGGTGGAGATCCGGGAACTGCATCGGGGACATCCCTGGCGGGGACGACCGGATGGGCCGTACTTCCAAGCCGCCCGCGCGGCCCTTCGCCAGGCCTTCGGCACGGACCCCGTCCTCACCGGAGAAGGAGGCTCCATCCCCATCGTCTCCGACTTCGAGCGCGTGCTGGGGGCGCCGGTGATTCTCCTGGGGTTCGCTCTACCGGGCTGCAACATGCACGCGCCAAACGAGTGGTTTCCGGCAGAGCACGTGGAGCTGGGCATCATCACCCTGCTGGACCTGTACCAGCGACTGGGAACCGGCGATCCCGAGGACGGCTGAAACCGCCTATGGACCGGGCTCGGGCCGCCCCACCATGGCGGCCGCCCTCAACAGCGCCCGGGCCTTGTTCAGCGTCTCTTCGTACTCTCGTTCCGGATCGGAATCGGCCACCACCCCCGCTCCGGCCTGCACGAAGGCCCGATCTCCGTGAACCAGCACCGTGCGGATGGCGATGGCGGTATCCATGGTCAAGCCGCCGTAACCCAGGTAACCCACCGCACCGGCGTACGGACCCCGCCGCACCGGCTCCAACTCCTCGATGATCTCCATGGCCCGGATTTTCGGGGCCCCCGACACGGTGCCGGCCGGAAAGCAGGCCCGGAGCACGTCCATGGCGGTGAGGCCCCCCTTGAGCTCCCCCTCCACCTGCGAGCAGAGGTGCATGACATGGGAATAGCGCTCCACCACCATGAGCTCGGGAACGCGAACGGTGCCGTAGCGCGACACCCGGCCCACGTCGTTTCGGCCCAGGTCCACCAGCATCCGGTGCTCGGCCAGCTCCTTCTCGTCCCGGGCCAGCTCCCGGGCCAGCGCGTCGTCCTCCGACGGTGAGCTCCCTCGCCTCCGGGTACCGGCGATGGGTCGCACGGTGATGGTTCCCTCCTCCACCCGGGTGAGCACCTCCGGCGAGGCCCCCACCAGGGTCACGCCGTCCATCTCCAGGAAGTACAGGTAGGGGGAAGGATTCAGGGAGCGCAGCGCACGGTACAGGTCGAAAGCCCCGGCCTCGAGGTGCACGTCCAACCTCTGGCTCAGTACCACCTGGAAGGCGTCACCGGCCCGGATGTACTCCCGGATCCGCTCTACCGCCGCCTCGAACTCATCCTTCTCCATGGTGCTCCGGATCTCCGGGTCGTCCCGGGGCTCGGCGGCCAGGGCCAGAGGGGCCGGTCCCGGCGCCTCCGACAACCGTTCCACCGTCTGCCGCAGAAGTTGGCGGGTGGCCTCCCAGCGCCTGCGGAGCTCATTACGATCCAGATCGTCGGCCACCGGCACCGCCCGAATGGCCATGGCCCTTCCCAGGAGGTTGTCGATGGCCAGGACCACGTCGGTGAAGACCACCTGCGCGTCGGGCAGATCCAGGTCCCGTTCAGCCCGTTCGGGGAGGTCCTCGATCTGGCGGATCACGTCGTATCCGAAGTAGCCGACGGCCCCGCCCCAGAACCGCGGAAGTCCGGGGACCTCCACCGGGCGCCTCTCCCTGAGCCGACGGTCCAGGTCCGCCAGCGGGTCGTCGGTCTGGATGTCCTGCCAGCCCTCCTCTGACGACCACCACTGGGCCTCCTCCCCCCTGAGCCGCCAGGCGCCGGACGGCTCGGTACCCAGGAAGGTGTAGCGCGCCCACTTCTCTCCGCCGATGACCGATTCCAGGAGGAAGCCGAAGGGAGGGCGCGCCAGCTTGTGGTAGGCCGTGACCGCCGTCTCGGTGTCGAAGAGGAACTCGGTGCGAACCGGCACGACACCGCCCTGGCCGGCCAGCTCGCAGAAGTCCTCGAACGAGGGAACAAGATCCATGGTCACTGCCCGTGGCGGTAGAAGGCTGTTGAAGAAGTACAGGGCGCCACCGTTGGGAGCGCCAGGGACATCCAGCGTCGGGCTCCGGGACGCTCGGAGGCCTGGAATGTCCCGGAGGGACCCGGCCGTGTCAACGTGGAGCCGAAGGTTCCGAACCATCCGTGCCGGAGCCTTCCAGCCGAAGCCGCACCGGGCCCACCGCGGTGCGGCGGAGGCCGCCGGGGGCACCGGGCTCCCGAACCACGAGACTCCGCACCTGGACATGGCCGGGTACAGGAGCCCGGGGCGGAAGGAGGACGATCACCACCATCCGGTCCAGCGGTAGCCGTTCCAGGAGGGGCATGAGGGGATCGGCCCCCCGGGGATCAAGCCCCCGCAGGAGCAGTCCCCCCGGGACGAGGCGGCCCCGGGCCCGGGCCTCCTCCCAGAAGGCCAGTTGGAGGATCATGGCCAGGCCGGCAGTCTCGCCCAGGGTAGGGGCCCGCTCATCGATCCCCTCCACGACACGGAGCTCTCCGTCGGGGCCGAGGGCGAGACCGGAAAGACGTCCCTCCGACCAACGCCGAAGGTGATTCCCGGCCCGACGAAGGAGGGGGTGCACCGAGCCCTCCGACCCAATGGGGACGCCTCCATGGGCAGGGGCCGCTTCGGAGGCGGCACCGGCCGCGGTGTCGTCCTCCGGCGCGGTCCCGACGCGATGAAGCTCCTCGTCCAGATCCTCCAGGCCCGCACGCAGCCGCAGGGCCCGGGCCTCCAACGCCTTCAGCTCCTCGGGCCGGTCCTCCAGTTGCTCCCGTCGCCGCTTCCACCACTGGCCGTCCTGCACCAGGGTCTCCCACTCTTCGCGCAACCGCGAGCGGAGCCCCTCTCGGGCGTCGGTCAGGGGCTGGGCGCAGGTGGGACACGTAGCCTCGGGTCCATCCAGCGACGACAGCCTTCGGCGAAGGAGGCGAGCCTGGTCCCGGTAGTGCTGGAGACGGGTCTCGGCCTCCTGCCGGTCGCTGGCCCACTGGAGGGTTCGCGCCTCCACCTCGCCCTCGGCCTCGATCCAGTCCTCCCTCAACTCTCGCAGGGCCTCCTCCAGCTCCCGGGGAGACGATGCAGTGGCCTCCGCGCCCCCCTCGGCCTCGGAGAGAGCCGGCGACTCAGGGGACGCAGGAGGTTCGGAATCCGCGGGCCGCTCGAACGAATCCGCGACGGCGGTGGCGGGGTCGGTGGCCGCCAGCCCCCGCCAGGCATCCAGGAGCTCGCGCACCCCTCCCCCTGCCCACAGCAACCCCTCCAAGGAAGACTCATCGACGACTGGAGCGGCGGCGATCTCCTGGCCCAGCCGCTCCAGCTCGAAGGTCTCGTGGGCGGTGACGAAGTGGAGGCCGTGATCCCAGGGGTCCTGCCGCCAGCGCAGGGGCGTCGGAGCATGCGAACTCGTGTCGGACGCCCCCCCCGGCGTCGACGCGGCGTCGGCGTCCTCCCTCTGGCTGAGGGGCTCGGCGTGGAACGGCTCCGCGATGCGGACCTCCAGGTAGGCGGCCCGACGCTGTAGCGCCTGGAGGAGCCCCGCCTCCACCCCCTCCTCGGGTCGATCGAAGCGTCCCTCCAGGCGAACCCTCAGGAGCTTGCTCTCGACCCCTCCTGGGATTTCCTCCAGCAGGTGACGCAGCCTCCGGGTCCCGGCCCCTGGGTCGCCCGCGTCGCATCGGACGGGCGCCAGGTCCACCACCGGGCGGCTGCGAACAGGGTGGAACTCCCCCTCTCCGCTTTCCAGGTCGAAGACCATGAACCCCTTCTCGTCCGTGGCCTCGGCCCAGGGGTCCCACCCGATGCGCTCCAGCGAGCCGGCGGTCCTGACCCTGGGGTGGTGAACCCGGGCGGAATGGTCTCCGCCCAGGGCCACGTAACTCCACTCCCCAGGATCCACCGCCACGTCGCCGGCATCCGGACCGGGCCGCCCCCGAAGCAGGAGGAGGTTGATGGCGGCATCCCGGTCCGGGCGCAACTCCGGCCTCGGCGGTCCCTGCACGGCCCGGTGGGGCACCAGGAGGGCGTGGATGCCGGTCTCCCGAAAGCGGACCGCCCGGGCCGCTCCTGCGGCGGCCTCGATGCCCGGCATGGTATCGAGGACCGCCACCGGCCCGGGGTCGGCCGGCGCCCGTGGGGTGTCGCGCTCCCCGGCAATGACCAGTATCGATACGCCCGGAACCAGGGACTGAAGGGTCCGGAGGCCCCGGGTGAGGGTCAGGAAGGCGGTGGAGGGAGGATCGGGCCCATGGAAGAGATCTCCGGTAATGAGCACCAACTTCGGTTCCAGGCGAGCGGCCATCTGAATGGCCCGGTGGAAGGCCGAGGCCACGTCCCTCTCCCGGCGGTTCCACCCCCGCTCCACTCCCGGAAAGGCACGGAACCCCAGGTGCAGGTCGGAGAGGTGCACCAGGCGAAGGCTCACGCCCCCGCCTCCACGGCGGCTTCTCCCACGTCCAGGACCACCCTCAGGTATCCCTCGATCCGGTCGGGCCATCCGGCGGCGCGTCCGCCTCCGAGGACCATGAAGGCGGGGCGCGAACCGGGCTCCGGAACGCTCCGCCTCCAGGGCTCCACCCACCGGGCGGGTAGTTCCTCGGCCTCCTCCCGGCTCACGCGGCCGGCCACATAGAGGGAAGCCCGAGGGACGTGCCGGGCCATCTCCCTTGCCCGGTCCAGGAAGGATCCGGGGGCGCCCCCGTCCTGCAGCGGCCCCAGGATGAGCACGCCGTTGGGTCCGAGGGCCGAAAGGAGCTGTTGGAGAGCGCCGGGGGGCAGCCGGAAGGCTCCGGGAGACGGCGCCAGCGCCAGGGTGTCCAGGACCACCAGGTCGAACGAGGCGGGCGGAAGGCCGTCGCGGCTGCCCGTGAGCGCCTCCTCCACCGGCACCGGGCGCAGGACCAGCCCCGCCGAATCACCATTCGACGACATCTCCCCGGATCGGACCGACGCCTGGGAGCCCACCCGGTAGGCCAGCTCCTCAACCGCCGCCAGAAGATCCTGACTGCCGTCCATGATCTGAAGTCCGGCGTCCGGGCCGGCGTCTTCCTCCCGTCTCCGGAGTGCGTCCAGGTGAAAAGCCAGGGGAAGCCGCCCCACGCCCAGGAAGAGGGCGCGGCCACCCTTCCGCCCTGTCCACCCCTCGATGCCTCGCACCAATGCCCGATCCACCGATAAAAAGGCCCCCCCCTCGGGCGTCAGCACCCCCCGGACCCTTCCCCCCTCCGTGAGCACGAAGCGGGATCGCTCCGAGCGTCCGCCCACCCAGGCCTGCAGGTACTCGGGGTCCGGAGCAGCGGCGCCGTCACGGCTGGCGAGGGGCTGTGTCCAGACCACTCCCGCCAGGCAACGTCCCTGGAGAAGAGCGCCTGTGGACGCCACCATGAGGGCCAGGAGCAGGAGCGCCGCCGAGGAGCCCAGCATGGGGAAGAAAACGAGGCCGGTGAGGAGCACGCCCGCCGCTGCCCCCAGAACCGCCGCCGGGCCATCAGCGACGGCAGCCCCCCTGCTTTGCGGGAACCGGGACAGGGCCCCCACCACCGATCCTGCACCGAAGAGAGGCAGGGCCGCCAGGAGCGCGAGGCCCAGACCCTGGCTCAGCGCCGGAGCTCCGAAGCCCGCGAACCACTCCCAGGCCATGGAGAACACCACCGCCAGGGTCACGGCCACCAGCGCCAGGAGCCACTGGCGGCGAAGCGCTTCCACCGGATCGCTCTCCCGCCGCCGAGCCCCGTAGGCCGCCCCCAGGGCCGCCGACGCCAGTTGGGTCGCCAGAACCACGACCAACGCCGGCAAGAATCCCGGGCCCCCGTAGAGGAGGAGGCCCGCCGCCACCAGCGACACGATCCCCATGGCCACACCCAACAGGAAGGGCGAGAGCGCTCGGAGCCATCCGCCGTTGCTCATGGCCGCACGGTCCCGTAGGCTCCCCGGTAGAAGACCAGTGGCTCGTCGTCCTGGCCGCCCCCGCAGCGCACCACCTGGCCGATGAGGAGCACGTGATCACCGGCCTCCACCTCCTTCCAGATCCGACAATCGAGCCACGCCAGGGCCTGGTTCAGGACCGGGGCACCGGTCTCCTCTACCCGGGTGGCCACCCCTGTAAAGCGGTCTTCCCTGGTGCCACCGGCAAAACGGCGAGCCACCTCCTCCTGCGCCGCTCCCAGAAACGAGAGAGCGAAGGCGCCGCGGCGCTGAAGCGACGGCAGAGACGCTGAGTCATGGTCCACGCAGACCAGGACCAGGCGCGGGTTCAGCGAGACGGAGGCCACGGCGTTGGCGGTGAACCCCAGCGCTTCCCCGTCGCCGCTCAGGCCGGTGACCACCGCCACGCCGGTGGCAAAATGGCCCATGACGTGGCGGAAGCGTTCCTCTTCGGTCATCCCGTCGGTTCCATGGTCGGTTATCCGCTTTGCATTACCCCTTGGTCGTAGGTAGCTTCCGGAGCGGCCCAACCGGCCCGGGTGGCGGTGGCTCCGCCCCCGCCCGCCTGCATTCGACCTCCAACTGAAACACCATGCGTGCCAAGGGTTTCTTGCCCCTCATTCTCGTGCTGATGATAACCGCGTCTGCAGGGTGCGACAACGTGGAATGGGGTGGCATGGAGATCCACGTCGAGCCACCGCCCCCCTCTCCCTCGGCGATGGAGGAAGACACCGAGGAGACCGAGGAGCCGGAGCGCCTGGAGCCCATCACCCTCTCGCCCCTGGTGTACCTGGTGGAGCGGGCCGCGGATGGTGACGCCACCCTCCTGCCCGTAGCCCAACTCGACGGCGACGGATACGCCCCGCTCCCGGATCCGGACGAGACACCGGACCTGGTGGAGCGCTTTCCCCTCCAGCGGTGGGAAGCCGAGACCGAGTTCGTCCTCTTTGACCAGGGTGTGGTGGTGGGCCGCTTCGTTGCCGACGGATCCAGCCGGCTGGACGAGACCTTCTGCCTGGCCCGCCCCCGGGGCTCGGGAGTTCTGCACGTGCATCCCGACAGCGGCCAGCGCCAGCGGTTCCTGGCCCTTCGCCGGGACGACCTTCCCCAGGCGCCTTCCGCCCTGGCACCCTATCCGGGCCTCGAGGTCACCGACGAGCTTCGCAACCGCTCGCTGGATGCCGCCCGCACCCTGATTCCCCGACTGGACGTGCCCTGGCCTCCCTCGGTCCTGGAGATCCGCCGGCGCATCGACGCCCTCACCCTGGGCGCCTCCCGGCGGGCGGTGGCGGCTTCCTTCGTCTTCGGAGACGACTTGCAGGTGGGCACGCCGCAACCGACGGGCTATTCGCTCTTTCTGGTCACCGCCGAGGAGGATGAGCAGTTTCGCCCCATCTTCTCGTGGTACCAGGAGGCCGGGGCCGGCCCCAAGGCTTTCCCCGGGTTTCTGGCCGCCGCCGATCTTCGGGAGGTGGGCGAGCCCGACCTTCTCCTGGAGGTCTTCGGCCAGGAGGACCGATGGCTGGCCGTGCTGGGAAGGGAGGGCGAGCAGCACAGGCTGATGTACCAGGATCCCTGCGGGGTGGACCCGGTGCCGGGCGCCCTGCAGGATCACTCGTGATGCAGCTCACCCGGGCCCTCGCAACACCGGGCCCGGCCCTGGCGCTTGGCGCGCTGCTCTTGATGCCGGCCTGTCAGGAGGCCGGCCCTCCCGCCGGCCAGGACACACACGAGGTGCCCGTCGCCCGGGCCCCCGGACCCGTCTCGGACCAGGCCGCCCACGCTGCAGATCCCAACGAGGACTGGCCCCGGACCCTCCGGGACCAGGCCGGGCGGGCCGTGGAGCTCACCCGACCTCCCGCCCGCATCGTGTCGCTGGTTCCCGCTGCCACGGCCATCCTCATGGAGCTGGGCGAGACGGAGCGCCTGGTGGGGCGGACCGATTACGACGACGCGGAGGACCTGGAGGCGCTCCCCTCGGTGGGAGGCGGGCTGAACCCCAGTATTGAACGGCTCGTGGCCCTGGAGCCGGAGCTGGTGATCCGCTTCGAGGGCGACCAGGACCGGACCACCCCCCAGGCGCTGGACCGCGCCGACGTCCAACACCTGGCCGTGCGGCCCGACCGGATCGACGACATCCGGAAGATGGCCATCCTCCTGGGCCGGGCCACCGGACAAGAGGACCAGGCACGGCACCTCGTAGATCGCATGGACCGGGAGCTGGATGCGGTCCGGGACCGGGTCCGGAACACCGTCCCACCGCGAGTGGCCTTCCTCCTGGGCGGCGACCCGCCATGGGTCGTGGGGCCGGGCACCTTCCTCCACGAGCTGCTGGAGATCGCAGGGGGTGAGAACGCCCTGGCCCAGCTGGACGCCCCCCTCTACGCCCCCGTCTCCGTGGAGGAGATCCTCCGGCAGGAGGTGGACCTGATCCTGGCCCTGCATGGGGCGCAGGTCCCGTCGGCCCTCCGGCGGCTGCCCATGGAGCGGCTGCCGGACGGGGTCCAGTCCCCGGGAATCGACGTGGGCTGGTCAGCTCGGGAGATCAGTCGGAGACTCCACCCGGAGGAGTGGCGGTGAGGAGCTTCTGGGCAGGAGCCGTCCTCCTGGGCGCAGCCGGCCTGGCCGTCTTCCTCTCAGTACGATACGGGGCCGTGAGCTTGACGACACAGGAGGTCCTGCAGTCACTCACCGGCGGGGGGGGCACGACGGAGCGATTCATCGTCCTCGAGCACCGCCTTCCCCGGGCCCTCCTGGGGATCCTGGTGGGAGGAGGGCTGGCCCTGGCCGGAGCCGTCTTTCAGGCGCTCCTGCGGAACCCGCTGGCCGAACCCTACATTCTGGGAATCTCCGGCGGCGCGGCGGCAGGCGCAGTCCTGGCCCTGGCGCTGGGCCTGGCCTCGGCGGCTTCCTGGTTTCTGCCCGGTGCGGCCTTCGCCGGAGCCCTCCTGGCCATTGCCCTGGTGTTCGGCGTGGCCGTATCGGCCGACCGCCGCCTGGACGTCCGGGTGCTTCTTCTGTCGGGGGTGGTGGTGGGAGCCTTCTTCTCGGCCTGCATCGCCCTCATCCTGGCGCTGGCCGAAGCCCAGGTGGTCCGCGGCGCCGTGCTCTGGATGATGGGAAGCCTGGCCGGGGCCACCTGGCGCAGCGTGGCCGTGGTGGCGGCCTACACCCTTCCCGCCTGCCTCCTGTTGCTGGGACTGGGCCGGGCCCTGAACCTGATGTCCATTGGCGAAGAGACGGCCAGCTACCTGGGCACCGAGGTGGAGACGGTGAAGCGGGTCTCGTACGGGGTGGCCTCGCTGGTGGCGGCAGCCGGCGTGGCCTTTGCCGGGGTCATCGGGTTCGTGGGACTCGTGGTGCCTCACGGAGTCCGTCTGGTCATGGGCTCGGATCACCGGGTTCTCCTCCCACTCTCCTTTCTGGCCGGCGGCGCCTTCCTGACCCTGGCCGACCTGCTGGCCCGCGTCATGCTCTCGCCGGCGGAGATCCCCATCGGCGTGGTGACGGCCTTCGTGGGCGTCCCCTTCTTTCTGGTGCTCCTGCGCCGGAGCCTGAGGGCATGACGAGGCCTACGCCGTGAACTTCGCAACCAGGTCGCTCTCCGTTCGCTATCGCCCGCACGCGGCCCGGGCCCTGGACCGGGTCACCATGGAGGTCCCCGAGGGCACGCTGTACGCGGTCCTCGGGCCCAACGGATCGGGGAAGTCCACCCTGATGCGGGCATTGCTGGGAACGGTGACGCCGGAGGAGGGGGTGGCCCTGGTGGGTGACCGCCCGGTGCACCGGTGGAAGCGACGGGAGCTGGCCCGCGCGGTGGGCGCCGTGAGCCAGCGGGAGTCCACCGCCTTTCCCATCAGCGTCCGCGAGCTGGTGGAGATGGGTCGCTACCCTCACCTGGGCCCCCTCAGCTCCATGACCCCCGCCGACCGGGAGGCGGTGGACGCAGCCCTCCGGCGGTGCCACATCGAAGAGCTGGCGGATCGGTCCGTGAGCACCCTCTCCGGAGGCGAGTTTCAGCGAACCCGGATCGCCCGGGCCCTGGCCCAGGCCCCCTCGGCCCTGGTCCTGGACGAACCCACCGCCTCTCTCGACATCCGGCACGAGATGGGGATCCTGAGGCTTCTTCGGAAATCCGCCGACGAGGGCGTCACCGTGGTGCTGGTGACCCACCACCTGAACCTGGCGGCCAGATTCGCCGATCGCCTCCTGCTGCTGGGGGAGGGCCGAGTGGCGGCCGAAGGGCCGGTGGAGGAGGTCTTCCAGGCGCCCATCCTGGAAGAGGTCTATGGCTGGCCCCTGTCGGTGCGCCCGGATCCGGTGAGCGGGAGCCCCGCGGTGACACCCCTGGATGACCCATGACGAGGAGCAGCTACTCTTCCAGCAGCCTCACGTAGCTATCGTAGCGCTCCCGCCGGATCTCCCCGGCCTCCAGCGCCTCCTTCACCACGCAGTCGGGCTCGTGGACGTGTGAGCAGCGCCGGAACCGGCACGTCCCCTCCACCCTTCGGAACTCCGGGAAACTCATGTCCAGATCCGCGGGCTCGATTCCCCAGGCGGAGACCTCGGAGAACCCTGGCGTGTCGATGATCCGAGTTCCGTCATCCAGGACCAGGAGCCGGGCCGCCACGGTGGTGTGACGCCCCCGCCCATGCCGGCGACTCACCTCTCGGGTGGGCAACTCCAGGGTCGGATCCAGCGCGTTCAGGAGGCTCGACTTGCCGACGCCCGAGGGGCCCACCAGAGCGCTGGTTCGGCGGACCAGGGTGCGCCTCAGCTCGTCCAGGCCCTCACGGGTCACCGCCGAGCAGCCCACCACCGGGTAGCCCACCTCCCGGTACATCTCCACGGCCGGCGCCACCGCCGAGACCCCTCCCTCCAGGTCCATCTTGTTGATGACCAGGACGGGATCGATCTGGCAGCTCTCGGCCAGCACCAGGAACCGGTCCGCAATCTCGGTCCGGAAGGGGGGCTCGTCGGCAGACATCACCACCACCACCTGGTCCACGTTGGCCGCCACCACGCGGGGACGTCGGCCCCGGGGACCCGCGCGCACCAGCTCCCGCTGCCGCTCCATGACCGCCTCGATGACCCAGCCCTCACTCTCGTCGGCAGGCGCCACCTCGACTCGATCGCCGGCCACCACCCGGTCTCCGGTGCGGGCCTCCCGCTTGATCCGTCCCCGCAGGAAGGCTGTCACGCGGCCGCCATCCTCCAGGAGCACCTGGTAGCGGCCTCCCACCGCCTCCAGCACCACGCCCCTCGGGGCGCCGGGCCCGGAGCCGTCATGCAAAACGCCCCGCCCCTCCCCGGTGCCGTCGGCATCCGGAGAGGGGCGGGGCGTGGAGGATCCCGGCTCCTCTGACATTCAGCGCTGCAGGTGGGTCACTCGGGGAACCTCAGGCAGCGAAGGACTCCAGGGCATCGCCCTTTCCACCCTCGCGCAGCCGGCGCAGGGCCCGGTCCCGCAGCTGACGGATCCGCTCGCGGGTCACCCCCAGCATGTTTCCGATCTCCTCCAGGGTGTGTTCGCGCTCTCCGTCCAGCCCAAAGTAGAGGCGAAGCACCTTGGCGTCGCGGGGCTCCAGGGTATCCAGAGCCGACGTGACGGCTTCGGTGAGCAGCCGGGACTCCACGTCCTGCTCCGGCTCCGCCGCCTCTTCGTTGATGAAACGCTCCACGAGTTGCGAGTCCTCGGAGTCGCCAATGGGCGCGTCCAGGCGGATCTCGGCCGCGTTGAGCGTCTGGAGCGACTCGATGAGCTCAGGGGTCAGATCGGTGGCTGCGCTCAACTCCTCGGGGTTGGGATCCCGGCCCAGCTCCTGCTTCAGGCGCTCCTTCTCGCGGAAGATCCGAGCCAGATCCGACGCCCGGTTCAACGGAACCCGGACCGAACGCCCATGGTTCGCCAGGGCGGCCAGGATGGCCTGCCGGATCCACCATACCGCGTAGGAGATGAACTTCACGCCCTGCTCCGGATCGAATTTCCGGGCGGCGGTCACCAGCCCCACATTCCCCTCCTGAATCAGGTCGGTGAGGGACACTCCGCGGTTCTGGTACTTCTTGGCCACGCTGATGACGAAGCGGAGGTTGGCTCGGGCCAACTCCTGCACCGCGTCCTCGTCTCCGTCCTGCGCCCGGGCTCCCAGCTCCTTCTCCCGCTCGGGAGTGATGAGCTCGTGCCGGCTTACGTCCCGGAGATACTGGTCCAGGGCGGTCTGCTCCTCGACGCTCCCGTCGAAGCCTCCGAGCCCCTTCTTTTTCTTTTTGCCCTTCCGGCGGCTCTTGGTGCTGGTCGCCATCGCTTGATCTATTCTCCTTCCAATCCCGTTTCGAATAGGCCCCGGCCTGATAGAGACCGGAGGTTCGTGCCTGGGGTGCCAAAGTGGGGAGCGAGCCCGCGGCTCGCGTTCCCTGTCAGATTGAGTCCTACCCCGCCCCCCTGCGGCAGATCCACAGCCCTTGAAGTTAAAACCGGACCCACTTGAAGTCCAGAGCAAGGGGCGTCCCTGCCACACTTCGCAGGGAAGGGAGGGGCGGGCCCGTCCTCAACGTCGCGTGCGCCGACCTTGGTGCATCGTCACCTCTCCGAAGGACGCATCGTAACCCTCCACACAGGTCGAGTTCCGCCCCCAGCCACCTCCCTATTCTCGCAGGCGATGGAGGACCTGTCGGGGCTCCAACCGCCGCCTCTCCAGGGTGAAGATCCTGAGCACCCGCGTGGTTCCATACAGCTCCCGGGCCACCAGGGGAAGATCGATGACGCCGGGCAGACCCCGCTCACCCAGTCGCTGTACTCGGCCTCCCCGACGCTCCACCAGCAGATCCAGCTCCAGCATGCGTCGCTTGGTGGGGAAGTCGATCATTACTTCCCCCGGAGCCAGGCCCAGCTCCCCGGCCAGCTCATCCTCCACCGTCCTTCGGCGCCCGCCCTCCCAGGACACCCATTCCGCCAGCTCCACCCCCTCCAGCTCCGGCGCGGTGAGCTCCAGCGCCCGTTTGGGCAACCTCCGATTCCGGAGCGCGGGGATCCATCGCCGGCCAATGTGCCGGGCCTCGTCGGCGTCCGAGGCCAGACTTCGCCGCCGGATCTCGTGGAGCAACTCCTCGTCGGTGGGCCCCACCAGCTCGGAAGGATTCAACAAACCGTGCCTCACCGCCTCTCCCACGATGCGCTTGTAGAGAGCCGTGGCGGCACGCACCGCATGGTGCCAGTAGACGTTCCTGAACATCTGGTACTTGGCGAAGAGGAGGGACTCCAGGGCGCTGATGGCCTTCTCCTGCACCCCCACCTCCAATCTGCCCGACCGGGGGTCCTCCAGCAACACCAGCCCCTGCAGGAGCCGGTCTACGTCGACCTCGCCGTAGGGGACACCGCAGAAGCGTGCGTCGCGTCGCAGGTATTCCATCTTGTCCAGGTCCAGGCTTCCGCTCACCAGTCCCTGGAGCGGCTCGTCTCCCTTCCCCCTGATCAGGTCGTAGATCCGGGCCGGCGCGTCAGGTCCCAGGGGCGCCATGGCCTCCTGGAGCTCTTCGGAGCGGAAGAACTGGGCGCTCACCGCCTCGTGGTCGCCTGGCAGGCGGTCCGCCTCCAGCTCCTCCAACGCATGGGAGAAGGCGTAGTGGCCGATATCGTGGAGGAGGGCCGCATAGGGGATCAGCTCCGTGCCCGGGTCCCGCTCCCGGACCCGCTCGTCCCGCTCGGCCAGGAGCCGGAGAGCGGTGCGGGCCAGGTGATAGACGCCGAGGGCGTGATCGAAGCGAGTATGCGTCGCCCCGGGGTAGACCAGGTGGCCGAATCCAAGTTGCCGGATGTAGCGCAGCCGCTGGAACGCAGGCGTATCCACAATACGAACCGCCACCGGGTCCAACCGGATGGTGTTCCACAGGGGGTCGCGCACGATAAGGAACTTCCGGTCCGAGCTCATGAACCGAGTCTACCTGTCTGGAGGGGCCGCAGCAATGGCCGTTCGGGAGCGGTCCAGCCGCCTGATCGGAACGTGGGGTGCGACCGCCACCTGTACGACGGGCGCGCCACACCGTATACTTCCGGAGCGTCCCGAACAGACAGCGAAACCTCTCGATGCCCGCACCCTCCCCAACCGTCCGTCCCGATCTCCGCCACACCGTGACGGCCCGTGCGGAGAACCTTCCCGGCGTGTACCGCTTCCTGGGCCCTCGGGGGGAGGTCCTCTATGTCGGCAAGTCCATCCGGATCCGAACGCGGCTCCTCTCGTACTTCAGGGGGGAGAAGGGCGGCCGGGAAGCGGAGCTGGTCCGCACCGCCCGCAGCGTGGAGTGGGACTACGTTCCCAACGAGTTCGAGGCCCTCCTCCGCGAGTTGCGGCTGATCCAGTCTTTTCGCCCCCGCTTCAACGTGCGACACCGCCGACGTCGCAGGTTCGCGTGGATCCGCCTGACCCCCGGACCGGCTCCCCGCCTGGTGGCCACCCGGACTCCTCGCGGCGACGGGAGTCGGTACTTCGGTCCCTTCCCCGCCTCCCGGGCGCTGCCCCGGACCCTGCGGGAGCTGGCCCATGTCGCCGGCCTCCGGGACTGCCCGGATAAGACCCCCATCCACTTCGCCGACCAGCTGGATCTCCTGGGTACGCCCCGCACACCGCTCTGCATCCGGGGTGAAACCGGCACCTGCCCCGCCCCCTGCGCCGCCCTCTGTACCCAGGAAGAGTACCGGGAAGGGGTGCGCCGGGTCGAGGCCTTCCTCACGGGAGCCTCGGACGAGCTGCCACGCCTCCTTCGAGCTCGGATGAAGGAGGCCGCCCGGGCGCGGGAATTCGAGCGCGCCGCCCGACTCCGGGACCGGGCCCAGCGGATGGAGGATCTCCAGGAGCGGGTGGTGGAGTTCCACCGTCACCTCCACCGCCTCTCCTTCGTGTACCACATCCAAGGTGCCGGGCCCGACGAGGATCGTCGCTACCTCATTGTGGGGGGACGGGTACGCCACACCTTTTCGGGTCGGGATCCGACCCACGGAGAGGTCCTGGGGGCATCGCCGCAAAGACTTCGCCGGATTCTTCGGGAGCCCCCGGAGCACCCCTGGACCCTTTCATCGGCGCAGCGCGAGGAGCTCTTCCTGGTCATCCGGTGGTTCCGCCAGAGGCCCGGGGAGCTGGAGCGCACCCGTCCCCTGGAGGAGCTCCTGACCTGAGCCACCCGCTCGGACTCAGTCGTCGGCCCCGGCCAGCTCGCGAATGATCCGGTACTCTTCCTCCCGCACCGGCTGAACCGAGAGCCGCATGCGCCGCACCAGGACCATCTCCTCGAGCGCCGGGTGCTCCTTGATCTCCCTCAGCGGAACGAGGCGAGGAAACTCCTCCACGAACTCCACGTCAACCAGGAACCAGCGGGGCTCATCGCGAGTGGCCTTCTCGTCGTGGTAGCGACTCTCCGGGTCGAACTGGGTGGGATCCGGATACGGCTCCGAAGCCACCCGAGCCACACCCACCACTCCCGACGGCCGGGCGTTGGAATGGTAGTACAGGATCAGGTCCCCCGGGCTCATGTCGTCCCGCATGTGATTGCGGGCCTCGTAATTCCGGACCCCGACCCACCGGGTCTTTCCATCACGCCGAAGGTCCTGAATCGAGTACTCGTCCTCCTCACTCTTCATGAGCCAGTAGTCTGGGGCTGCCATGGCCGCTCCTTTCGTTTGTTTCAGAAGGCTGTCGCACAGGTTTCGGGGTCTACCAGATCAGATGAAACTGCTCCTGTCTCCGGAAGACCCAGTGGCGCTCGCCGGCCTCGTCCAAGTAGGCTTCCTCTTCCTGGCGACACTGCACCGGCTTGTCGTTCCATTCGGGGATCGGCACCGTGGCCTGCAACTCGATGGAGTGCCAGGTGGACGCTCTCAGGACCACGTCACCTCGCACGGGAACGCCCTCCTGGGCGTCCCAGCGCCCGATGAGGGGACCGGCTCCGTGGCCATGGTCTCCGATGGGATGGGTGTAGACGGTTCCGTCGATTCCCTCTTCCTCCAGCCGGGCCAGGGTGGCCGCCAGAATCTCGTTTCCGGTTCGGCCGGGCTCCATCTCCACCAGGAGAAGGTCCTGCATCCGGTTCGAGGTAGCGAGACAGCGTCGGAGCCCCTCGGGCACTTCGGTCTCACCGTCGCGGAGCACGTATCCGTTGTGCTGCGTGTCGGTGGTGAGCCCCATGAAGTCCAGGCCCACGTCGGTCCAGATCAGGTCGCCCCGCTGGATCACCGCCGGACCCGAGGCGGGCACCTCTCCCGCTCGCTGCACCGACACCGAAGGCTGGAACCAGGTGTCCATTCCCATGGCTCGAATCCTTTCTCGGAACCACCAGACCACGTCCTCGGTGGTGGTGACGCCGGGCTCGATCACGGCGTTGGAGAAGGCCTCGGAGATCATGGCGTGCACGGTTTCCATCATCTGCCGGTACCGGGGCACCATTTCGGGAATCCGGATAGCCAGGTAATTGATGGCCAGGCGGGGTTCGACCTTCACCCGCTCCACGTACGGTCCCAGAGCCCGCTCCAGCGCCTCCCGCTCCCCGGCGTGCAGCCCGTCGGCAAAGGCGTGCTCCTCGTGGATGTTCACCACGATGTTCTCCGGATCGCGCTCCTGGACGAGCTCCCGGAGCAGGCGCCACTGCTCGTCGCCCCACAGCTCGGCCTCCTCTCCGGTGGGGGCCGGCCGCTCGGAGCGGTAGATGGTGTAGAGGCCGCCCTGGGTGGTTCCTCCCAACGCCACGCGCTCCACACCCAGCTCCGGGCCCCGATCATGAAAAACGTAGATGGAGCGCCGCCGGGCCGCGAAGGTGGTGGGCGAGGTGATGGAGAAGAAAACCGGGTCCTCGGCGTACTCCCGCTGGGATATGATCCACATCTCCACCCCGTACTCCCGCATGAGGTCGGGCAGGACCCGGGTCACCCGCTCCTCCAACCACCGCTGTTGCTCCTCGGCCTGCTCCCGGAGCGGGGGGAAGGTGTGGTAGCGGGCCGGAGCCACCGCCTCGTCTGGAACGTGGACCGGCTCCTGGGCCATGGCCGCCTCCGGGGCCGCCCAGACCCCCAGCGCCAGAAGGAGCGCCAACGGGGACGAAAGAGCAGACGCGCGCATCTGGACCTCCAGTGGGTGGGTTGAAGCCCTCCGGCGACGGGGTCAGGGGGCCGAGGGTCCGGCCTCCCGGATCTCCTCCAGGACGTCGCCCTCGTACTTCCGGAAGTTGTCCCGGAACATGTCGGCCAGCTTCCGGGCCGCTTGGTCGTAGGCATCCTGGTCGGCCCAGGTCTCCCGGGGATTCAACAGGTCGTCCGGCACCCCTTCCACCTGCGCCGGCACGTGGAGGCCGAAGATGGGATCGGTGCGGGTTTCGGTGTCGGTGAGTTCTCCGCCCAGGGCGGCGTCTACCATGCGTCGGGTATGGCGAAGGTTGATCCGGCTTCCCACCCCGTGTCCTCCGCCGGACCACCCGGTGTTCACCAGCCATACCGCCGACTCGTGCTCCCGGAGCTTGGCTCCCAGCATCTCGGCGTACTCACCGGGATGGCGGGGCAGGAAGGGGGCCCCGAAGCAGGCCGAGAAGGCCGCCTTCGGCTCGGTGACGCCCCGCTCCGTTCCGGCCACCTTGGCGGTGTAGCCCGAGAGGAAGTGATACATGGCCTGGGCCGGCGTAAGCCGGGAGATGGGAGGGAGCACGCCGAAGGCGTCACACGTCAGGAACACCACGTGCTCCGGGTGTCCCCCGCGACTGGGGATCACGGCGTTGGGAATGTAGTGGATGGGGTACGACGCCCGGGTGTTCTCGGTGATGCTCTCCTCGGAGTAGCTCACCTCTCGGGTAATGGGCGTCAGCACCACATTCTCCAGGATCGTCCCGAACATCCGGGTGGCCTGGAAGATCTCGGGTTCGGCCTCGGGCGAGAGGTTGATCACCTTCGCGTAGCATCCGCCCTCGAAGTTGAAGACGCCGTCGTCGCCCCATCCGTGCTCGTCGTCGCCGATGAGGCCCCGGGCAGGGTCGGCGGAGAGGGTCGTCTTTCCGGTGCCCGACAGGCCGAAGAAGAGGGCTACGTCGCCCTTCTCCCCCACGTTGGCCGAGCAGTGCATGGGCAGGATTCCCCGGGCCGGCAGCAGGTGGTTGAGAACCGAGAAGATGGACTTCTTGATCTCGCCGGCATACCGGGTACCTCCGATGAGCACCTCCCGCTCGGTAAAGTTCACCACCACGAAGGTCCCTGAGCGGGTACCGTGCACCTCGGGGTCCGCCTTGAGCTCCGGCGCGTGAAGCACGGTGAAGTCGGGCCGGGCGTCGGCCAGCTGCTCCGGCGTGGGCCGCAGAAACATGTTGTAGGCAAAGAGGTTGTGCCATGCGCTGGGCGTCACCACCCGGACGGCGAGCCCCGCCTCCGGATCCTCTCCCGCCCGGGCGTCCCGAACGAAGAGCTCTCGCCCGTTCAGGTGCTCCACCACCATCTCCCGGAGCGTGGCAAAGGTGTCCGGGTCCATGGGCACGTTCACCGTTCCCCAGTGCACCACGTCCTCGGTGGTCTGGTCCCGGACCGTGTACTTGTCGTCGGGGGAGCGACCGGTGTGGGGGGCCGTGACGGCGGCAAACCCGCCCATATGGGCCAGGCGACCTTCGCCCCGCTTGAGGGCGGCCTCGTAGAGCTCCGCCGGCGAGAGGTTCCAGTGCACCGCACCGGCCGGAGTGAGTCCGTGGATGTCGAGGCCGTGGCGGCTTGCCACACCCCCGTTGTCTCCGGTGGGGGTATCCTTCTCTATCGTCATGTTATCGGTTCCTGATGATTGGTTCGCTACGACGGGTCCACCGGCAATCCGGGTCCGCGGCGGCCCCCCTACTTCTTCAACAGCCTTCTAAGTCTGGCCAGAACGCTGCTGCGCGTCTACCGAGGCGATGGTGGTGAGGTTCAACACGTCCTGCGTGGTGCTGCCCCGCTGGAGCACCTGGACCGGCCTGGCCATTCCCAGCAACACGGGGCCGATGACCTCGGCGTCGCCCAGCTTGCCAACGAGCTTGTAGGCGGTATTTGCCGCCCCCAGGTTCGGAAACACCAGAATATTGGCCGGTCTGGTGAGGTCGCTGAAGGGATACGTCCCCGCGAGGATCCGCTCGTCCACAGCCGTGTCGGCCTGCATCTCGCCGTCCACCTCCAGCTCCGGCGCCAGCTCCTTGATCCGTCTCACCGCCCGGTAGACTTTCCGGGAAGCATCGCTCCGGGCCGAACCGAAATTGGAGAAGGAGAGCATGGCGATCCGCGGCTCGAGGCCCAGCCCCCGCACAAACCCGGCGGTCAGGAGCGCCACCTCGGCCAGCGTCTCGTGGGTGGGGTCGATGTTCACCGTGGTGTCGGCAAAGAAGAGGAGGTCCTGATCCCTGCGGGCAATCATGTGCAAGCCAGCCACCCGGGTTACGCCCTCGGCGGTGCCCACCACCTCCAGCGAGGGTCGAAGAACCTCGGGATAGTTGGAATCCACTCCGCCCACCAGGGCGTCGGCGTCGCCGCGCCGCACCATCATGCTGGCGTAATAGATCGGCCGGTACAGGTTTGACCGGGCCTCGGCCAGGGTGAGCCCCTTGCGCCTGCGCAGCCGGTACAGCTCGTCGGCGTAGGCGTAGCGGGTCTCGTCCTCCAGGGCGGGATGCACGATCTCCACACCCGAGAGGTCCACTCCCATCTCCCGGGCTTGCGGTTCAATCTTGTGGGGCTTTCCGATGAGGATCGGCCGCGCAACGCCCTCCGCCACGATCTGCGCTGCCGCCCGGATCACCCGGTCGGTCTGACCGTCCACCAGCACCACCCGCCCGGGGTTTCGGCGCGCCCGCTCGGTGAGCCACCGCATGACCTCCCGCCCCGGTCCCAGCGACGCCATGAGGCGGTCCCGGTAGGCATCCATCTCCAGTTCGGTGCGGGCCACACCGGTCTCCATGGCCGCCCGGGCCACCGCGGGCGCAACGTAGAAGAGCACCCGGGGATCGAAGGGCTTCGGGATGATGTAGTCGGGTCCGAAACGGAACTCCTGGTCCGCGTAGGCGGAGGCCACCGACTCGGGGGCCTCGGATCGGGCCAGCTCTGCCAGGGCCTCGGTGGCCGCCAGCATCATCTCGGCATTGATCTCCCGGGCTCGGACATCGAGGGCGCCCCGGAACAGGAAGGGAAAGCCCAGGACGTTGTTCACCTGGTTGGGATAGTCCGACCTCCCCGTGGCCATGATGGCGTCGTCACGGACCTGGGCCACCTCCTCGGGAAGGATCTCGGGATCGGGGTTCGCCAGGGCGAAGATGACGGGCCGAGGGCCCATGGTCGCGATCTGGTCCGCGTTCACGGCGCCCGGTACGGAAAGGCCCACAAAGACGTCGGCCCCCTCGATCACGTCATCCAGGGTTCGGTAGGGCGTATCGTGGGCAAAGCGGGCCTTGTACTTGTTCATTCCCTCGGTGCGGCCCGAGTGGATCACGCCGCCGGAGTCCACCTGGAAGATCTGCTCCCGGGGCACCCCCATCCGGACCAGGTGCTCAGCGGTGGAGAGGGCCGAGGCCCCGGCACCGGTGAAGACCACCCGGATCTCGTCCAGCTTCTTTTCCACCAGCCGGAGGGCATTCAGCAGCCCCGCCCCGGCAATGATGGCCGTGCCGTGCTGGTCGTCGTGGAAGACCGGAATGTCCAACGTTCGCTTCAGTTCCTCTTCCACCCTGAAACAGTCCGGTGCCCGGATGTCCTCCAGGTTGATCCCTCCCACCGTGGGCTCAAGGAGCTGGCAGAACCGGATCAACTCTTCCGGGTCCTCCGTGTCCACCTCGATGTCGAAGACGTCGATCCCTGCAAATCGCTTGAAGAGAACTCCCTTCCCCTCCATGACCGGCTTCGAGGCCAGCGCTCCGATGTTTCCGAGCCCCAGCACGGCCGTTCCGTTCGACACCACCGCCACCAGGTTGCCCCGAGCCGTGTACCGGAAGGCCGCATCCGGGTCCCTCTCGATCTCCCGGCACGGCTCTGCCACCCCGGGACTGTAGGCCAGCGCCAGTTCATGCTGGGTGGCCAGCGACTTGGTGGGAACCACCTCGATCTTCCCGGGACGGTCCCGGGAATGATAGTCGAGAGCTTCCTGTCGGCGTCGGCTCATGGTCCGTCGGCTCAGGTGTGAGAAGGCGGGAGAATCCGCGGAGCGGAAATTGAAAGCTCGGTCGTTGGGAAGGTAGGATAGGGTACCCGAGCCATGCTGGAGTGTCAAACCCGGGACCACGCTCCATACCCCGGGGGTAGCAGGTCTGGAAGGACAAGTCCGCGCGACCCTCCCGGGTCCACCGCACCCCCGTTCCGCCAGCATGAGCCTGATCCTCCCCCTCCTCCTCGTGGTCCAGGCCCTCCCGGCCGACTCCGCTGAACGACCCGACCAGACCCCCCTCGCAGATCCCTGTCTGCACGGCCAGATCTCCCACATCTTCATCGACAACCACTCCATCTTCGATCCGGCGGGCCTCCCTGACGACGACCGAATTCGCTGGGCCTATCTCCTGGCCAACCGGATCCACATGCGGACCCGGGCCGACTTCATTCGCCAGGAGCTGCTTTTTCGGGAAGGCGACTGCCTGGATCCGGAAGCCATCCGGGAAACGGCCCGGGTGCTCCGGGAGTTCCGGTTCATCGCCGGCGCCGACGTCTACGACGTGGAGCAACCCGACGGATCGAGCCACGTCGTGGTGGACACCCGTGACGAATGGAGCACCAAGCTGGCCCTCTCGGTCCGCTTTGACGAAGGGCTCAGACTGGAGGGCGGATCGCTGGTGGAGGAGAATCTCATGGGCCGCGGAATCAGCGCCGGGGCTTTCTGGATCTCCCGCGAACAGCAGCGCAGCCTCGGCGCCCTGGCCGAGATCCCCCGAGTGGCCCGAAGCAACTGGGACGTGCGTGCCGCCGTGGCCACCACCCGCATCGGCGAGATGCTGGACCAGGCCATCATCTACCCTTTTCACGGCGAGCGGGTGGGCACGGCCTTCCGCCAGGAGGTGTCTCACCAGCGCGATCTCTTCAGCTACGTCCTCCCGGACGGTGTAGCCGGGCCCGACGGAGAGGCCTTCTCCCACCTCCTCCTTCCGGTGGTGGAACAGCGACTGCAGGTGGGCATGAGCCGACGGTCAGGCGAACCCGGCAGCTTCTTCATTGCCGGTGGGGGCATCTCATATGAGAGGGTCCAGCCCAGCGACCTGGGGTCGGTCCAGGGCGTCCGGGGCAGGGATTTCGACGACCGGCTCGGGGTGGACAGCACGGTGGCCGCGCCGCTGGCCTCGCAGCTCCACTCCCGGCGGGCGTTTCGGGTCAACCTCAGGGGTGGGATCCGGCAGATTCGCTTCGCGGAGCGCCGGGGGCTGGACACGGTCGACGGCATCCAGGACCTGCCTCTCGGGCGGGAAGCGATTCTGACCCTGGGCCGGAGCGTGGGCTCCACGGGGCCGGACCGCCCCCCTGACGTCCTGGCCCGCCTGAACCTCTTTCGAGGAGGCCAGCTGGGCCCCATCCTCTCCTTCGCCACCCTGGCGGGCGAGGCACGACGGGAGGCCGGCGCCGGGGGGACCCGCGGATGGCGGGATACGCTCCTGGAGTTCCAGACGCACAACTACTGGCACCCGGAAGGCCCGGGTTCGCCCACCGTCCTATTTCGGGTTGCCGGGCAGGGAGGCTGGCGAACCGACGCCCCCTTCCAGCTCACCCTTGGGGGCCCCGACGGCGTGCGGGGCTATTCCGACGTCGCCGTGCCTGGAGCCCGACGGGCAGTGGCATCCGTGGAGGGCCGGTGGCAGCTTCCCAATCCTCTGTACGAGCTCATGGACCTGGGGATGACCACCTTCGGTGACGTGGGCCGGATGTGGGCCGGCGACGTCCCCTTTGGCACCAACTCGGGGTGGCGGGGGTCGCTGGGCGCGGGCCTCCGGGTGGGCTTCCCCGCCGGTAGCGCCTCGGTCATCCGGATAGACGTGGCCATTCCCGTCGATGGCGTGGGTCCCCGTTCACCCATCGTGCGCATCTCTGCCAGGGAATGGCTCGGGCTCCTGGATGACACCCGAAACCGGGAGCTCCTGAGAAGTCGACGCAGCGGCCTCACCCCGGACTACAGCGGGGTGGTCCAGGAGCGGAGGCCCCCCGGATGACCCCAACGCCCCCAGAGCCTCTGCCCCATCCCTTCCAGCGCCTTCCCCACCGCCAGGATCGCGCCGAGATCCTGGACGGAGACAACGCCGTCTCGCGAGAGGAACTGGCCCGGAGCCTCGGGGCCATGGCCACCGTGAACCGTTTCCTCGGGGGCACCAGGTCACTTCTGGTTCACCTCCGAAGCCTGGCGAGGAAGGCTGACCTCCAGGCCCTCTCCATGCTGGACGTGGGGGTGGGTGACGGGGCCGTTCCGCGAGCGCTCCGGCGATCGCTGGCCCGGGAGGGGGTGGCGTTGCGGTGGCTGGGTATTGACCGGAGCCGAAGGGTGCTCCAGGTCGCCCGGGAGCGTGGCCCTGGACCCGCCGGGCTCCTTCAGGCAGACGGACTCGTCCTGCCATTCCCGGACGAGAGCTTCGACGTGGTCGCCTCGACCCTGACCCTGCATCATCTCTCCGGCGCACAGCTCGAGACCTTCCTGACGGAGGCAGCCCGCGTGGCTCGCCGTGCCGTGATCATGTCGGACCTGGAGCGCCACCCCCTGAACTACCTCGGGGCCCGCATTCTCGGGATCACCCTCTGGCGGCGGGATCCCATCACCCGCTACGACGGCCCCGTTTCGGTGCTCCGCTCCTATACCCGTGACGAGCTCCGGGCCAGGGCCCGCCGCGTCCCCCTCGACCATGTCAGTGTGCACCGCCACTTCCCATTTCGACTGGTGCTGATGGGGAGGCCGGAGTGAGTCGCGGGGCACCGTCCGGAGCGGTCTCCGACACCCCCGTCATGGTGGTGGGTGGCGGGCCCGCCGGCGCCGTCACGGGTCTCCTCCTGGCACGACGGGGCTGGGAGGTGGAGTTGGTGGACCGGGCCCGCTTCCCCCGCAGCAAGGCCTGCGGAGAATGCCTGAACCCGGGCGGCGTGGCGCTCTTGGCCGAGCTGGGGCTCATGGAGTCGGTCCTGGCCACCTCTCCAGCTGTCATGGACGGTTGGGACCTGGCCCTGCCGGGCAAGGGGAGTTGGCGGCCACCGGCCCGGGGGCGGTTCCGGGGAGGCGATCGGGCGCTGGGCGTCTGCCGGGCCACCTTCGACGCGGCGCTCCTGGAGGAGGCCCGGGCGGCCGGGGTCCGGATCCGGGAAGGTGTCAGGGTGGTGAAGGCGCGCCCAGGGAGTGCGGACGAGCCGGCCGCGGTGGAGCTGGTGCTACCCGGAGGTGACCGGCGGTGGCGGACGGCTCGGGTGCTGGTGGGCGCCGACGGGCTAAACTCACGGATCCGGTCGGAGGTCGGGCTGGCCGGCGCCGCAACGGACCCTCCCAAGGCTTCTCTCACGTGGCGAATCCAGGGCGCCGGGCCCTCCCGGCACCAGGGACGTCTTCTCCTGGGACCGGGCTCCACCGTGGGCCTGGCACCGGTATCGGGGCCGGAGGCGACCCACTGGAACGCCACGCTGGTGGTGGTGGAAGAAGCGGACCGAGCCGACCTGCTTCGCCAGGGCTGGTCCATGATGAGCGCCGCTCTCCAGGGCATTCCCGGGGGCTGGCGCCGGGAGCCCCGGGTTGTAGCCGGGCCCTGGGGCTCGGGCCGCTTTCGCAGGCCGACTGAGGCAGCCTGGACCGGGCGCACGCTCCTGGTGGGCGACGCAGCGGGCTACTTCGATCCCCTCACGGGCCAGGGGATCTACCGGGCCCTTCTCAGCGCCCGGCTCGCAGCCGACACCATTGACCGTGGCCTGACGGGAGACACCCGCAGGAACTCGGACGTGGAGGCCCTTGCCCCTTACGGGGCCCTCGTCTTCTCTTCACTCCGGACGGGGAGATGGCTCCAGCGGGCGGTGGAGGGGGTGGTGTCCAGGTCACCACTTCGCCGGCTCTGCCTCAGTGGACTTCGGCATCTTCCCCGGGCCACCAGTTGGCTGATCCACCTCACCGGCGACCGGGCGGGAAGCCTGCTCAGGGAGCCTGAACCCGTCTGGCCCCTGCATCCATCAAGGACGATCCATGAAGACCATCGATGAACACGTGGCCCAGGCCCCTCCGGACCTCTGCTTCGAGGTGGCCGCCAACGTAGAGGACTGGCCCCGGATCCTCCCCCACTATCGCTGGGTTCGGTTCCACGAAAAGAAGGGCTTCGCGTCGGGGGTGGTGGAGATGGCGGCCTGGCGTCCCTTCCCCTTCTTCCGCTACCCCACCTGGTGGGTGTCCGAAATGGAGCACGACCCTGACGCCCGCACAGTCACCTACCGCCACATCGACGGAATCACCCGCCAGATGGACGTGGTCTGGGAGGTGAACGCCATGGACCGGGGGCGCACCCACCTGCGGATCGTCCACGAGTGGGACGGTCCCCGATGGCCCCTCATCGGGGGGATCGCCGCCAACCTGGTCATCGGACCCTGGTTCGTGTCCCACATCGCCGGGCGAACCCTGGCCGGCGTGGTACGCGAAGCGGAACGGAGGGCCCGATCATGACCGCCACGTCCCACCGCGAGCGCCACCGGGAGGTGGTGGTCACCGGGATCGGCATCATCACCGGATCGGGAACGGGCCGGGAAGCGTTCTGGGCCAACCTGAGGCGGGGCGTCTCACCGGTGGGTCCGGTGACCCGCTTCGACGCATCCGACTTCAACTCGCGCATCGCCGTGGAGATCCCCGACTTCGACGCCCGGGACTACATGGAGCGAAATCGGGCCCGTCGCCTGGACCGCTTCGGACAGCTCAGCCTGGCCACCACCCGGTTGGCGCTCCACGACGCCGGGTTGACGCCGGGGGATCTCCCGCCGGAGCGAGTGGGCGTGCAGATGGGATCGGCCCTGGGCGGCATCGCCCACGCGGAGATCCAGACCGGACACTTTCTGGATCGGGGACTCAGGGGAGTGGATCCACGCCTGGCACTCACCGTCTTCTGCGGTGCCGGAAGTTGCAACGTGGCCATCGAGTTCGACTTCCGCGGGCCCAACTCCACCAACGCCATGAGCTGTGCCTCGGGCACCATCGCGGTAGGTGACGGATTTCGGCTCATACGAGAGGGAACCGTCGACGTGGTGGTGGCGGGCGGGGTGGAGGCGCCGCTGGCGCCCCTCACATTCGGATCCTTCGCCCTCATCCGGGCCATGAGCACCCGGAACGACGATCCGACCCGGGCCTATCGTCCCTTCGATGCGGATCGCGACGGCTTCATCATGGGGGAGGGCGCCGGCGTCCTGATCCTCGAGGAGCGGGAGCACGCCGTGGCCAGGGGGGCCCGGATCTATGCTGGAATATCGGGCTACGCCACCACCAACGACGCCCACCACATGACTGCACCCCGGCCCGACGCGTCCCAGGCGGCCCGGGCCATGAGCGAGGCGTTGGCCTCGGCCCGCCTGGATCCGGACGCCGTGGACTATGTGAATGCCCACGGATCGTCCACTCCCCTCAACGACGGCACCGAGTCCAGAGCGGTCCAGCGGGTCCTGGGGCACCGGACAGCCCACGTCCCGGTGTCGGGAACCAAGCCCTTCTATGGCCACGCCCTGGGCGCATCCGGCGCCATCGAAGCCGGGATCTGCGCCATGGCCATCGCCGACGGGTGGATTCCACCCAACCTGAACCTGGACAGCCCGGGGGCGGACTGCGAGCTGAACTATGTGGGTGAGTCGGCGGGACGTTCGCACCACGTTCGGCATGCCATCTCCAACTCCTTCGGCTTCGGGGGGATCAACGCGTCGCTGGTCTTGTCGCGGGATCCCGGCACCCCGGCTTCCGCCGGCGAGGGCGACCGGTGACCCAGCTCGAACCCTGGGCGCTGGCGGCGGGCCTCGGCATTGCCGCGGCGCTGGCTCCCTGGGCCACGGTGCTGATTCTGGGTGCCCTGGCGGCCCTGTCCCAGGGGGTCGCGGAGGTCCCTGGCGATCTTCGGGGGCTGGGCTCCGCCTGGGTGCTGATCCCCACCCTGGCGCTGGCCATCGTGGCCATGTTGGTCCACACCCGTCTGCTGGCCTGGGGAGTCTGGGAGCTTCTGCACATTCCGGTCCGACTGGTGCTGCCACCGCTTCTGCTGCTGCTGGCCCTCAGTGGCCCGCCGGGAGGACCCCGCGCGGATCCGCCGGAACTGGGCGGGGCTGTCCTCCTGACCCTGGCGGCCTCGGTGCTGGTGGTACTCCTCCGTTGGGGGTGGACCATATCGTGCGAGGCCATGGGTCGCCGGGCTCCCCACGAGTCGGTTCGGGGCGCAGCGCTCCTGGCACTGGTGGCCGCCGGCCTCACCCTGGCCCTGGTTCTTCAGCCCGTTCCCACCGGTGCCGTGGTCGTGGTCCTGGCGGGGGCGGCCGTATTTTCCAGCGGCCCGGCCCTCAGGGTGGCTCCCATGGCTCCCCGCCTGGTCCAGGGGCTGGCGACGGCTCTGGGCGGGCAAGCGGGGTGGCAGGTCGGCAGCGGCCTTCCCCGGTGGCTTCGGGACGGAGGACAGGACGGATGGAACCCGGGCCCCGATGTCAGGGGTACTCCGGCGATCCTGTCCCCCGAAGGTGGGGATGGCGAGCTCCGCGCCGGGTGGCTGGTGGTGCGCCGCGGCGCACCGACGTTTCTGTTCCGGAGCCCGGCCCGCGTCTGGGAGGTGGACCTGGCCGAGGCCGTTCCCTGGTGGGACGGCACCGAAGCGGACGGCCCGCCCAGTCGCCTGCTCCAACGGATTCGCCTCGTACACCAGGACCGGAGAGTAATCCTGGCCACGTCCCGAGGAGGCCCGCCGACAGATCGGCTCCGGTCCGAGTTCGGGTCCGGATCCGGAGTGACGAACCTTTGACTCTTTCAACTTCGGGTTTATACTTTTTTACGTTTCTGTCGAAAGAATCCGGTGCACCCCCCATCGCTGCGCCGTTTTCATCCGGCCCCGCGGGTCGGAATAGATCCTCGTCCCATGGCGGTATCCATGATCTTCACCAACCCTCAGCCACACGAGTAGCGCAGAACGTATGTTCTCCTCTTCTCGCGGTTTGGATTCTTTCGACCAGTACCTGCAGGACGTCGAGAAATACCCCCTCATTCAGGATCCCGAGGAAGAGCGGGCCCTGGCCCGTCGGGCCCGGGCCGGCGACAAGGAGGCGGCCGAACGACTGGTGACCGCCAACCTTCGGTTCGTGATCTCGTACGTAAAGAAGTACCAGGGCCGGGGTCTCGGACTGGCCGAGCTGGTCTGCATCGGTAACGAGGGACTCCTGAAGGCCGTCAAGAAGTTCGATCCGGACAAGGGAGTGAAGTTCATCTCCTACGCCGTCTGGTGGATCCGACAGACGGTGCTCCAGGCCCTGGCCGAGCAGACCCGATCAGTGCGCATTCCCCTGAACCAGAACTCCAACCTGGCCCGCCTGTCGCGCACCGACACGGCGCTGACCCAGCAGCTGGGCCGTTCGCCCACCGACCAGGAAATCGCCGAGGAGATGGACGAGCCCGTGGACACCATCCGGGCGCTCAGGCGAGTGGCGGCCAGCGAGCTGTCGCTGGACGCACCCATCGACCGGAGCGACCGCGACAGCGCCTCCTTCGGCGAGCGTTTCGCCGGCCTGAACTCCGAGGACATCGAGGAGGACGTGGAGGCGCTGGCTCGCCGGGATTTCCTCGAGAGCATGTTCGAGGACTACCTCACCGA
>SLNQ01000286.1 GCA_007132965.1 Gemmatimonadota bacterium
CCGGGCATGAGGGTGCGGTCGTCGTTCAGGGTGAGGCGAAGAGGCTCGGCGCCCTCGGGCCAGGGCTCCCCCACCTCCCCGACGGAATGGATCCGCCCGTCGGGACTGACCGTGACCCCGGGGTTGGGGAGTCGCTCTCCCGCCTCCACGTCCAGGAGCCATCCGCCTTCCACCACGAGCCAGTCGTCGAGGATCTGCTGGGCGTCCCCGGGCTCACCGGCCAGGCCCGGCGCGTCGGCCTGGCAGGCCGGGAGGGCGAGGGCGAGCACGGCAAAGGTGAGGAGGGCGGGGACCAGGCGGAGCCGGCGCGCGTGAGCGGCGGCGGGTTGCGTCGGCGGTTCGATCATGGGCGACTCGTCTGTCCGGTGTCCGGCCTGCGGGAGCCTGGCGTCGACCCGCACGGGGCGGGGTCGGAGCCGGATGCACGGAGAATGATGGAGTGGAAGGTTCGAATCTAGCGGGCCGCGCCCCGGGGAATCAAATGCGCGGAAGCCGGATCGTCAGCTCTGGAAGACCCGGGTGCGGGCCTCCACCTCCTCCTGGATCTTGCCGCACATCATGTCACAGAGTTCGTTCACCCGGTCGTCGGCCAGGGAGTAGTGTACGTAGAGGCCCTCCTTCCGGCGGCTCACGAAGCCCAGGTGGTGGAGGAGCTGGAGGTGCTTGGAGACGTTGGCCGGATGCAGGTCGGTGGCCTCCGCCAGGTCTCCCACGGTGCTCTCACCCCTCCGAAGGGTGTCCAGAATGGACAGGCGCGCGGGCTCGGCCAGGGCCTTGAAGCGCTCCGCCACCAGCTCGAGCAGCTCCGGGGGCATGGGTTGTTCAGGGTTCTGTGGCATGAGCCAACTCTGGGTATGCGAGGGGATGGATCTCGTGTATCGGCTGAACTGAAGATAATAAGTAACTATACAGTTGTGTAGTCTTTGGATGCGGAGACGTACGGCTCGGACGAAACCGTGCGCCTCCCCGAACGTGGGTGGAACCCGGACACTGGACGCGCTCGGGCGAGCGCAAGGGTCGCGCCGAGGCCTCCACCCGACGCGTCGATTCCGCTAAATTACAGGGCTATTGACTCGGCGGGACGTCGAAGGGTTCGGCCGGCCGAGCGTCACAGGAGCAACGAGCGCCCCGGGAGTGGGGTACGGGATCATATAATGGAATTGCGAAACATCGCCATCATCGCCCACGTGGACCACGGAAAGACGACCCTGGTGGACAAGATGCTCCGTCAGGCCGGCGTCTTCCGCGAGCACCAGCAGGTCCAGGAGCGGGTGATGGACTCGAACCCCCTGGAGCGGGAGCGGGGGATCACCATTCTCTCGAAGAACACCGCCATCCGCTGGAAGGGTGTGAAGATCAACATCGTGGACACGCCGGGCCACGCCGACTTCGGGGGCGAGGTGGAGCGGATCCTCCGGATGGTGGACGGCGTCCTCCTCCTGGTGGATGCGGTGGAGGGACCCATGCCCCAGACCCGTTTTGTGACCCGGAAAGCCCTTGAGCTGGGCCACATGCCGGTGGTGGTAGTGAACAAGGTGGACCGGCCCGCCAGCCGCGCCGCCGAGGTACACGACGAGGTGCTGGAGCTCTTCATGGAACTGGAGGCCTCGGACCGACAGCTCGACGCCCCTTTCCTCTACGCCTCGGGTCTGGACGGCTGGGCTTCCCGCTCGCTGGAAGAGCCGAACGACAACCTCACGCCCCTCTTCGAGGACATCCTCGAGCACGTGCCCGCCCCCGGCATCGAGGCCGACGCGCCCTTCCAGATGCTGGTGTCCACCCTGGACCACTCCACCTACGTGGGGCGGATCGCCATCGGCCGCATCGAGCGTGGACGGGTGAAGGTGGGCCAGCCCGTGGCCCTCCTGCCCTTCGGGGAGCCCGGCACGGTGCCCGAAGACCGGGCCCGCCCCCTGAAGGTGACGAAGCTCTACTCCTTCGAAGGACTGGACCGGGTGGAGGTGGAGACGGCTTCGGCCGGTGACATCGTAGCCCTGGCCGGGATCGAAGGCGTGGAGATCGGCCAGACTCTCACCCACCCGGAGCACCGGGAGCGCCTGAAAGGGATCAAGGTGGAGGAGCCCACCCTGTCGGTGGACTTCACCGTAAACGATTCCCCCTTTGCCGGCCTCAGCGGGAAGTACGTCACCACCCGCCAGCTCCGGGAGCGCCTCTTCCGCGAGCTGGAGCGGAACGTGGCCCTTCGGGTGGAAGACACCCCGCAGACCGACACCTTCTCCGTGTCGGGCCGGGGGGAGCTGCACCTCTCCATCCTCATGGAGACCATGCGGCGGGAAGGGTACGAGTTCCAGGTGGGCCGTCCCCGGGTCATCGAGAAGGAGGCGCCCGACGGCACCCGACTGGAGCCCTTCGAGGAGGTCCTCATCGACGTCCCCGACAGCATGGTGGGCACCATCATGGAGCGACTGGGGCCCCGGCGGGGCGAGCTGCAGGGGATGACGCCCTCCGGCAGCGGCATGACCCGACTCCGGTTCCGGATTCCGGCCCGGGGGCTCTTCGGCTACCGCTCGGAGTTCATGACCGACACCCGGGGCGAAGGCATCCTGAACCACCACTTCCTGGAGTACGGACCTTACGCCGGCCCGATCGAGGGTCGCAAGAAGGGCGTCCTGGTGGCGGACCGGAAGGGAGAGGCGGTGGCCTACGCCCTCTTCAACCTCCAGGAGCGGGCCACCATGTTCATCGCCCCCGGCACCGAGGTCTACGAGGGGATGATCGTGGGCGAGCACGTGCGCCCGGGCGACCTGGACGTCAACGTCTGCAAGGGAAAGAAGCTCACGAACATGCGGGCGGCCGGCTCCGACGAGAACGTGAAGCTGGAGCCGCCCCGCGCCCTCACCCTGGAGTCGGGGCTGGAGTTCATCGACGACGACGAGCTCATGGAGGTGACCCCCGACGCCATCCGGCTTCGGAAGCGGGAGCGCGATCCCAACCGCAGGAAGAAGACGCAGAAGGCCATGGCCGCCCGGGGCTGAGGCCCGGGCTGATCCCGGGAACCCTCAACCGAGCCCGGGCGTTGGACCCATACAAGCCGACACCATCCCACTTCCCATCAGACCTCAAGGGCCCGTGCCGGAGACCTGGTACGGGCCCCTTCCACATAGATGAGCCGAGGAGCCGAACCATGATGACCCCCGAACGTTACCGAGCCGCGCCCACCTTCCTCCAGTACCTCCAGACGGTGGAGAAGAACCGTGAGCTCTGGCACGGCCTGTGGGAGCGGGCCTCCCTGCCGGACGACGTCCTGGAGCGGGTGGGGGAGTTGCCCGGCCGCTGGTACCTCCTGGCCCTGTCCGAGGACTGGTGCGGCGATGCCGTCAACGCGCTGCCCTGGGTGGCCCGGTTGGCGGAGGCTGCCCCGGGGGTGGAGCTCAGGGTGCTGGAGCGCGATGAGAACCCGGATCTCATGGACGCCCACCTCACCGACGGCACCAGCCGCTCCATTCCGGTGGTCATCGCCTACGACGAGGAGTTCCGCGAGCAGGGGTGGTGGGGCCCCCGTCCCAGCGAGCTCCAGGAGTGGGTGATGGAAGAGGGCATGGAGCTCCCCACCCGCGAGCGCTACGCCCGGGTCCGCCGTTGGTACGCCCGGGACCGGGGGCGGACCATTCTGGAGGAGGTTCTAG
>SLNQ01000087.1 GCA_007132965.1 Gemmatimonadota bacterium
CAGGCGGCGTCGGAGCGTCTCACCGATGCACTGGGGCATCGCTTTCGACACTCCTCCTACCCTGACACCGCAAGACCCCGTCCCGGTGGTCCCTGCCCTTCTTCAACGGCCTTTTAGAAGACGGCCCGCACTCCGAGCTGCAGGGATCGACCGGCACCGGGTTCGTAGAAGCGCCCTCCGAAGGCGTTCACCGTCACCGAGGTGACGTGAGCCCGGTCCAGCAGGTTCGTCACCGCGAGCCAGGGTTCGAAGGTCACCTGCCCCACGGCGAGGCTCCGGACTCCTCCGCGAAGGTCCAGCAGCGTGTGCGATGGGGCAAACTCGCTGTTGTCGTCGTTGACCGGGATCCGGTGCGAATAGCCGGCCGAGAGCTCGCCGAAGAAGGGCGCCGGGGTCCAGCGGAGCGCTGCGCGACCCCGGTGGGGCGCCAGGCCCGGTACCCGGTTTCCGTCCAGGGCGTCGCCGTCCAGCTCGAAGCTCCGGAAGCGCGCATCGGTCCAGGTGTAGGTGAGGCTCGCCTCAACCGGCAGTTGCGGGAGACCCGTGGTAAAGGCGAACTCGACCCCCTGGTACCGGGAGCTACCGGCATTCCGGAAGAAGGTCCGTCCCGGAGCGTCGGGGACCTCGAAGGGCACCAGTTCGTTGCGGAGGTGGGTCCGGTAGGCGGTTACCTCCCACGATGAGCCGGAATCGAGCCGGCCCCGGAGCCCCACCTCGCCGGAGGTGCCCCGCTGCGGATCCAGTTCTGGGTTGAATCCCCCGGCGCCGTCCGGACGGTTGGCCAACTCGGTGGTGGACGGGGTCTCGAAGACCGTGCCCACCGAGGCGAAGAGGTCAATCCTCCCCGAGAGTGGCATGTGGACTCCCACCGAGGGGCTCAGCGCGTCCATTCCCCGCTGGCCGGTGCCGGTGGGTTCGGTCTCGTCCCGGGGAAACCGGTCCCGGGCCCGGAAGTCGTGGCGGTCGTGTCGCAGGCCGACCATGACTTCTCCTTGAATGGGGAGAGGGACCACCCCCTGGGCGAAGAGGCCCAGACTCCGGACCCGCTCGTTCTGGTCCAGGGTGAGCTCACCTCTCTGGCCCTGCTCGTTGCCGAAGTTCAGGCGGCCGTCCTGCTGCAGTTCGGCCTCGAGCCCGGTATACCAGCGAAGCGGTCCCCAGAGCGTGGCCTGAACCCGGCCGGTCTGGAGCCGAATACCTCCGGCGCCCCGACTCAGGTCGATGATGTGGGAGGGGATGGGGTTCACCACGTCGCGGCGGACGGCGAAGAGGGAGAGGTCCCAGTCCATGCCCCCGCCCTGGCCCATCCACCGTGCGCCGAGCTGCCCCTGCCGGACCTCCTTGGAGGCTCCCTGCACGATATTGAAGCCCCAGGCCGGTCGGTCCTCGTCGTCGCGCATCTCTGCTGGGAGGGATCCCGGATTCTCGGCGTCCAGGTCCATGAGGTTCAAGGTGAGGCTCAACTCGCCTTCGCCCAGGGGACGAATGGCCCGGGCGTTCAGCCCCAGTCGGTCGGCCGCCCCGTAGGTCGCCTCCTCTTCGCTTCTTGGATCTGTTCGGTAGCCGTCCCAGGCGAGCCGCGACAGGGAGACCACGTATCCCGTCTGCCCAACCGTGCCCGAACCGGTGAGCTGGCCCTTCCGGTGGCCATGGCTTCCCATGACCAGCTCGGCCTCGGTCTCCATCGACTCCGCTGCCGGGTTCCGGGTGTGAAAAGAGAGGACGCCCCCGGAGGCGTTGCCGAAGAGGGCAGATGCCGGACCCCGAAGGGCCTCCACCCGGCCGATGGAGCCGAGGTCGATGTGTTCAAGGGTGGACTGCCCGTCGGGAAGGGTGGCGGGGATCCCGTCCACCACCACCCGTACCCCCCGGACCCCGAACTGCGCCCGGGCGCCAAAGCCCCGGATCGACACCCGTTCTCCCACTGCCGGGTTGAATCGGTTCTGGACCTGCACGCCGGGAAGGCCCTGGAGAGCTTCCTCCAGGAAGGTCCCGCTCCGAGCGCTCCGAAGCGCCTCCTCGTCCAGGACGGAGACGGCCATGGGTGCCGCCGAGAGGGGCGTGCGAACCCGAAGGACGGTGACCTCCACGGGCTCCAGCGGAATGGTGTCGCCTGTGACGATGGTGTCGGCGGCCACGCTTCCCCCCGGCGAAAGGCCCGGAAGATCGGGTGACGGGGAGGCGAGGACGCCCACGGGCCAGGTCCCGAAGGCCACGGCGGTGGCCAGAACGAGAGCCCAGCCGTGGCCTCGGGCCTTCAGGTCGGGAGGGCCGGGTGAGTCCTCCACGAAATCAGGGAAGGTCCAGGAAGAAGATCCGATTCTCGCCCGGGCTGGTGACGATCAGCCGATGACGAGCCACGTCGTACGCCAGACCCTGGGGATCGGGGATGCCTTCGGCCAGATCGGTGACCTGCCCGCCGGCGTCCACCATGGTGAGGGTTCCGTCGCTGGATGAGGAAAAGACGAAGCTGCCGTCCGGAAGAAAGACGAGTCCGGCCAGCTCCCGCTGAGATGGGGGGAAGATGGAGGTCTTGTCGCCGGCGGGGGTCAGCGCGTAGAGCTCGCCGGAGCCCGAAGTGGTGACGAAGATCCCCCGGCTTCCCACGGCAATTCCCATGGGGTTGCCCATCTCTTCGCCGTGGCCCAGGGTGGCGCCTCGGCGGCCCTCGGCCAGGACGATCCGGTACACGGCGTCGGTCTCCGTGGGTTGCAGGACCCCGTTCTCCGACTCCAGGCCCGCATCCGTGACGAAGATCGATCCCTCCGGACCCACGTCGACATCGGTGAGGTAGCTGACTCCATCGAGGCAGGTGTAGCCGTCGTCGATTCCGGTCGCCAGCTCGAAGATCCGGATGCAGGCGATATCGACGACGAAGAGGGAGTCGCCGCGGATGGCCATCCCGCGGGGCGAGTTGAGCGCCCGGTCCGTGCCGGTGAGATCGATCCACCGCAGGTCCAGGACCTCACCGTCCGGCGAGATTCGCGAAATGAAGCCGTTGCCGTCCCGCTCGGCCGGGGATCCGTTGATGTGTGAGACGAGGTAGACATCGTTCTCGGGGTCCACCACGACCCCGGCGGGCTGGGCGAAGCCCTCGTGCTCCACCTCGCTGACTTCCAGTTGGATGGCGCTGACCACCTCGTCCTCTTCGGCCTCGCACCCCATGACCGACAGCAGGGCCAGAGCGGCCAGGGGCAGGAAGGCGAGGGGCGAGCGGCGGATGCGTACAAACGTCATGAATTTCTCCCAATGGGGGTTTCAGCAGTCCCTGCGGAGCTGCTCCCGCGGAGCGTCCCCGCTATTGATACGGTAGCGGATGCGACTGAAAGAAAAAATCTACCGGGTCGCCCACTGGGGGGAAAGGAGGGACCCCGTGGCACGCGACCCATGCCCGGAGCACCGACGTCCCGGACGGGGAGGTGCATGAGCTGCCGTCGGACTTTCGACTTCGGGGGCAGGGTGACACTTTTCGATCAGACTTCGAGGGAAGGCCGCAGCTGGCCGAAGGCGCTGACACGCCTCCTGTCGCTTCCTCTTTGCCCGTACCCCATTCGGCTCTCGACGCATGAGCAGACGACCCATCGACGCGCAGATCAACCCCGGGGGCGCCGGGGACGACGAAGAGATCCC